>NZ_NIZW01000002.1:0-345904 GCF_002727185.1 Rhodopirellula bahusiensis | reverse complement strand
GTTGATGCGAACCAATTGCCCCGAGTAGATCGCTTGCATTGCCAAGACGGCAACAACGGTCGTGACCACACCGAGGAACGATGCCAAGGCGACCAACGGATTTTGCTGGCTCCACCGGAACAAGCGTTCCGGCCAGCCCGGCATTTTCGCGTGGACTGGCTTGCCAGCAGCGAACCGGCGAAGGTCCTCCGCAAACGCGGCGGCGGTTGGGTAGCGACCATCGGGCGACCGTGACATCGCCTTGCAGATAACGGCTTCGAGGGCGAGCGGTAGATCGTTGCGAAGACTGCGAGGCGTTGCCAGACTTCCGTTTGCAACGTTCACCAGAACCTGTTCACGATTGCCGCTGAACGGACGATGAAGCGTCGCCCATTCGTACAGCGTCGCTCCCAAACTGTAGACGTCCGATCGACGCGTCACTTCGGAGTGAGACCCGATCGTCTGTTCGGGGCTCATGTAGGCGGGTGTTCCAACCAAGTCACCCGTCATCGTCAGGGCGGTTTTGTCATCTTCCAAGAACGCCAATCCAAAGTCAGTCAGCCACAACTTCCCATTGCGGTCGAGCATCAAGTTGGACGGTTTGATGTCGCGGTGAATGATCTTGTTCGAGTGGGCAAAGTGCAACGCGTCAGCGATGTCCGCGATCGCCTTGGCGATGAATTCAAACGAGTTCGCACTGTCATCGGTCGCCGCGAGAGCTTGTGACATGATCGCGGTGTCGGTTTGCGAGTCGACTCCCGAACGCTCAGCGGTATCGATCCCTCGTTGCTCAAGGATCAGATCTGCAAGCGTTTGCCCGTCGACCAAACGCATCGTCAAGAATGGCAGACCCGCGTCCTCGCCGGTATCCAACAACGGCACGATGTGGTCGTGCTTCAACGCTTGGATCAACTCCGCCTCACGTTGGAATCGCCGGCGAAAACGAGGCTGGTCGGCGACGTGGTGCCGCAGCACTTTGAGGGCGACGGTTTGTTGCGTCTCGGTATGCTTTGCCAGATAAACTTCGCCCATCCCGCCCGTGCCAAGCGTGCGGACGATCTGGTAGTCGCCAATGTGTTTGGCAACGATCTCGCCGGAAGTCGAAGTGCGAACTTCAGTTGGATCTTCGGTGGGGCGTGGCACGAAATTGGGAGCCGAATGAAGATTCGAAAGAGGAGCAACGAAAATCGTATCAAACGTTGCCCTGCATCCTAGTCCGTGTCGCCGGCTTTCGGTGAGAAAGCTAGTTGCACGTCTATCATGTGCCCAATGTTAGTCACAATTCCCGCCAAAATGTGATCGCGATCCAACCTGTCTCACATACGATTCGAGGGCCAATTTTGGAAGCAAACCGGGCGGACGAAACGTTCCAAACTGGCGTGCCCAACCGATGTGCTGCTTCCGTCAAGGCTGGCGGGAAACGGGCCGCCGTGCTGAGTTGCCGAGCCGATTTCCATCCCCGTGGGCCAGCCATTGAGAATGATTCGGCCAGCAAAACGTTCCGAAACACTGCGCCATTCGCGAGCAAATTCATTATCGGACGTTTCTGTGTGCAGCGTGGTGGTCAACGATCCATGGAATTGCTCAGCGACGCGAAGCAATTCTGACTCGTGGCGGCATCGGACCAAAATAGAAACCGGGCCAAACGTTTCGCTGTGCAGCCAGCCGTCACGAATCGCGGTCTCGGCATCCATCCCGAACCAGTGGGCGCCGCGATGCCACGGGCCATCCGAATCGGCTGGTTCAGCCACAAACAGTGTTTCCACCTTTTCGGCTGAACGCAATCGTTCGATACCGCGATCGAACGCGTCGGCGACGGGACCACTCAGCAAGGGCAAGTTCGGCTGTTTGGCGAAGATGCCACGAGTCACTTCCACAAATTCGCTGGCATCATTTTCGTGAATCACCACCACACCCGGTTTGGTGCACATGTGGCCGTTTCCGAATCTCAGCGACGCGGCAAACCCTTCGGCGATGGACGCCGCTCGCGTCGCCATCGCGTCGCCGGTGAGAAAGACCGGGTTAGTGCTGCCCAATTCCGCGAAAATGGGAATTGGGTTTTCTCGCTCCAGGATTGCCTTGGCCAACGCCCGGCCGCCTTGGGGGCTGCCCGTGAATCCGACCGCCGAAACGGCTGGGTGCGACACCAAACGAACGGACGTCTCCGGCTTCCGTCCATGCAACAGTTCAAACGTGCCCGCCGGCATCCCCATTCGCTTCACCACATCCTTGACCGCATCCCCAAGCAACTCGCACGTGCCCGGGTGACTCGGGTGAGACTTCACAATGACTGGGTTGCCGGTGGCAATCGCTGATACGAAATCGTTGCCGACGACCGAGATCGCTAGCGGAAAATTGCAGGCTCCAAAAACAGCGACGGGTCCCACCGGCACAAACCGCCGCGACATGCTGGGTTTGGGAAACGGCTTGCGGTCCGGATCAGCGGGCTCGGTCGTCACGCGGTCCCAGGGTCGCTCGACCGCCAAACGGGCGAACAAATCCAGTTGCCCGGCCGCTCGATCAAATTCGCCTTCCACACGAGCGTTGACGTAGCCAGTTTCCAGCTCGCAACGAGACACGATGTCATTCCGGCGCGATCGAACCTCGGTCGCTACCGCAGAAAGAAACTCACCGAGCGTTTCAGGTGACATCTCACGAAGCTGGATCGCCGTATCAACCGCACGCTCACACGCAGCGTCGACCTGAGTTGACGTCGCTTCGGCAAATTCGCCTGGAAGAAATTCGCCGGTCGCGGCACAGGTGGCTTGGAAAGAATCCATGTTTACATTCGTTTCAAGAGGCTATCGTTTTCGCAGTACAAACACGGCGTCGGTCAGATCGTCATCCATCTCTCGCTGCTCTTCGATTTCGTAGTCGAAGTCATGCACACCGACAATCTCAAACACGTCGTTGACCGACTTCAGCAATTTGAAGGCCTGAGCCGGCGTGTAGAGCCGCAACGGAAACTCACTTCGGACTCGTTCGACCGTTCCGCTCTTTTGCGTGGCTTTGATCGAAACCCGAAGAGTTTCACGACGCTTTCGCCGTTGGAAATCAATCACTTTCAATGTCACGCTGATGTTGGTGCCCCCGTGAGAAGCCTTCCAACGTTCGGTGCAGTCAGGATCCGCGTCCAAAGGAATGCAGTGAAACCCGAGAACATAAATTCCACCCTCACGCAAAGATTTGGCAACGGAATGCAAATGGGCGATCGCCGAGGCTTCGTCCATCATGTGCCGGAACGTGTTGAACGTGCAAAACGCGGCATCAACAGCAGGCGAACAGACGTGTGTCGTCATGTCTCCGTTGATCAGCTCCGCAGACAATTTTCGACGTTGCAATCGGCGACGCAGATAGGCGAGCATTGCGTCGTTGTTGTCCAAACCGACGACGTCGTACCCGCGGGCTGCTGAGGCGGCCACCAAACGACCGCTGCCACATCCGGGTTCATAAACTCGCGAAACGGTTCCGGTCGCGTAACGCTGGTACGCCGCGTCAAGGAATGCCATTTCGGTTGCCGTTTCATCACGAAACACCATGTCGAAGTACTGAGGCCGATCGTACCAGTCGATCGTCGCGGTCGAGGCTGGTTTTCGTGCCTTCGACGCTCGAGTCTCCTTCACGGATTTCCTCTTCGGGGATTTCTTCGTCGGCGAACTCTGTGTCGCGGGGCTCTTTGTCACGGTGCGAATCGAGGGGGCATGAGTGGAATTCGTCAGAGATGGATGAATTTTGTTTCAGACCCTGCGGTCTGGGTGACGACTGTAACGATTAGACGGCTTGTCCGCATTCTCCCACTTGTTCCGCCTAGGAAACTTCGACCATGTCTTCGGTTGAACACTCTTTTCACGTGCCACCCTTCCCGCCCTTCCCCAGCGCGGATCGCTACGTCCCCGTTGGCTCGCAGGACGAGGCACTGCAGCGAATCCAACGAGCAATTGAAGCCTGGGAAGCGATTTCGCTGGTCATCGGACCTCCCGGTGTCGGCAAATCGATGCTGTGCCAGCTGTTGCTGAAACAATTCGCCGGTCGCCGCGAAGTCGTGGTGTTTGGCGACGCCATGCTGGACAACCCGCTGTTGTTCCAACGTCACTTGCTGACGCGTCTCAACCGAGTCCAAGGCATCCACTCGACGCCACTGGCGCCGAACGAAGATCCACAGTTCGCCTTGGTGGAACGACTCGCTCGCAGCACGTCGGAATTCCCCGGTCTGTTGTTGCTGGTCGATGAAGCCCAAGCCTTGACTCCCGAGGTCTTAGAAACCATTCGCATCATCACCAACACGATGAGCGAAGGCCAACCGCGTGTCAGTGCCGTTCTGATGGGCGGCCCCAAACTGGACGAGACACTCGCTCTGCCATCGCTCGAAGCACTCGTGCAACGCGTCGCAACCCGATGCTACCTGCACCCGCTCAACGGTGACGAAGCCCAAACCTACGTTCGCCGCGTGATTGAAGCCTGCGGCTCGAACCCAAGCGAAGCGATCACCAACGAAGCGATCCGTGCGATCCACCAAGCTTGCAGCGGCACGCCTCGTTTGATCAACCAAATGATGACCGCCGCAATCGATTGTGCCGCGTCGCTGAACCAAAGCATCATCGACAACAAGATCGTCGATCGTGCCTGGGCAACGCTGCAACAATTGCCCAGCCCGATGATGGACGAACCAACCATCGCGGAACCAAGCTCGGAAGCATCCAACGTCGAATTCGGCTCGCTCGATGATTCGATGTGGAACGAATCCAGCTCGGACAACCAACCAGCGACGGCCTCGTTCGAATTCGAAGATGCCAATGGCCAAGACGACGCTGATCTCGGACGACGTTGGAACGATCAACCGTTGCCAGCAGAAGCCGAAACTCCCGCGACCGCGGAAGTCACCCAGTGCGAAACCCAAGCTTGCAGCACTTCCGAGTGCAGCGATCAAGCGTGCCAAACCACTGGCCAGTGCCAAAACGAAAAGGCAGAGTCCGAACAACAAGAAGTCGCAGTGGTTGACTCGTCCGAACAAATGATCGACGAGCAACTCGTTTGCGAAGAAGCAACCGCACAGTGCGAAGCTTCCGGCAGCGACATCGAATTCGGTTCGCTGAGCATCGACTGCCAAACCTACGAAGGCGACTACGAAATGGTCTCCGACGTCATCGGATCCGCTCTCGCATCGGACTTGCCCGAAGCGGCTGACACGGATGAAGTGGTTGAAACACCCGTCGCCGCGACGCCGACTGCTGACCAATTGTTCGGCGAGTTCGATGACGAAGAAGAAATCAAGCCGACCGCGGACTCGCTGGCCGCTTCAGCCGATTCCGTCGCGGACAACGATGAAGTGGCGTCCGATTTGGAAACCTCGCTGCACGAAGAAATTCTCAGCATGCGTGGTGCGGCCAATTCACCGCTGGCGTTGGTCAGCGACGAAGCAAACTGCTCGGACGAGATCTGCGAAGAAGACGACATGGGTGCGATGCAGAACCAGTCCGCCATGGCAGCCTCGGCTCCCGTGTTGTGGATGGAAGAAGATGGGGAAGACATCGCCGTCAACCAAGACGACCGCGACATGCTGGTCATCGAAGACGACGTGCAAGTCGAAACCGCCGCGTTGCATCACGAATCAGCGGACTTGTCCGCTGGTCGTCCCGTCGCGGTCGACTTCCAAGCCATGTTGGCCAAGATGCGTTCGCCGCAATCTTGATCGTTCGCGAAGGTCGCCAGATCTTCGCACTAGACATTTCAGCGGCTCGGAAATCCCGAGCCGTTTTGTTCGAGCTTGAATCGTTTCTCGGGCTTTGAATCCCAACGTGGTCGATGTTCACACCGGATCAAACTTTGCGAACGCTGCTGCATCGAACCGTGGAACAAGCCGTTCGATACGGCAAGACGTTGGTCTTGGTCACGCCGGATGAACTACGCCTGCAACCAGCGTTCTTCGTGGCGTTGGGACACGCTTGGCGAGAAGCCAACGCGACGCATCAATCCGAAAGCGGCGACTCCATTGCATCGCCGCGGTTGCGTGTGGATTGGTGTGCCCCCAGCAAGGGCTTTGGCTGGAGCACGTTGCAAAACAAGTGGCACGCTCGACGCTGTGAGCGGACTCTTGAGCGAGAAAGCCTAACCGACTGCGTCTATCTCTCTCAGTGCCTGCTGATCGGCAAAGCGTCCCAGCACCCTTCAACGATTGTACTGGGCATCACCTCGGAAGCCACGGAGCTTCCTGAGTGGACAACCGCCGTCCCGATGCAACGCTGACTGAATCAGATACGAATCGGTCGATGGGCGTACCAGCCATTTGGCCCGCCACGCCATCGTTGGTGTCTTCACCGGTTCCGGCTATCATTCGCGAGCAAACCTTTCTCTGCCTCGCAAATCGACCGAATCGTTCATGCCCACCCAGTGCCTCATCAGTTTCGGATCGAATCTGGGTGACCGCCGGGTTGTCATTGCCGAAGCGGCACGGCGGGTCGCGGAGTCTGGTGTCGTCGCCGCGCCTTGCACCGAGCTCTCCGGCGAATCCCCCAAGGATTCCGTTCCACGACTGCGAACCAGTCGCTTGTTCGAAACCCCTCCCATCGGAGGACCAGGCGGACAATCACCGTTCCTGAACGCCGTCGCAGCATTCGCGACGGAAGCTTCCGCGGCTGAAGTGCTGGACGTTCTTCAGCATCTGGAGATCGACTTGGGCCGCAAACGTTTGGTTCGTTGGGGTGCCCGAGTGATTGACCTCGACGTCGTTCTACATGGGCGACTGGCCGGGCCATCGGTCGCAGCCGGACGACGTGGATTGATTGGCGGACGAGGCCCCGCGGGCTCCGCCAAAGCCCTGGTGGTCCCGCACCCTCGCTACACCGCCCGACGATTTGTCCTGGAACCCGCTTGCGATGTCGCGGCCGACTTCTGTGATCCTCGCTTCGGTTGGACGATCCAAGACCTTCGCGATCACATCGCGGCCGACGTCCCATCCATCGCGTTGGTCGGCGGTGACGCGAAACTTCGGCAAGTCATTTGCCAACGACTGTCATCGGAACACGGAATCTCCGTGATCGATCCCGATCAACCGGATGCTGCGAAGGGGTTGGAACAATGGATCGCCGCTGAACCGCCCTCGGCCCTGAGAGATTCAAAGACATTTCGCGAAGAGATATCACCTTCTTCGCAGTGCCTGCCAAGGTTGCTCGCCCGAATCCAGCACACAACCGCAGAAGATCGCTGGCCAGCACCGCATCAAATTTGGCCGGCTGGATGGAAGTGGCCCGAATACCGATTAGAAGTCGACGACTTGGACTGGGCCATCGGCGAACTCGCCTCCGCGATCGACTCGATGCGATGCGAAATCCACCCCATCACGGAAGACGGCCACTGGTGGTGAAGCCAGAGTAGAACAATTGCCCCCAATTGTTCCGTCTCACAGCGTTCCATTGTCGAACCGCACCCCACTTCGAGCTTCATCCGCGATCGCATCACGCTACCCAGCAACTCCAACCAGCCACGCAAACCAGCCACGCAAACAGTTGGGGACAACTGTTCTACTCTGAGGTTCACTCCGCTTTTCTGTTGAACCACATTTCATAGCGTTCGGCTCGTCCAGCCCCATAAGTTCTTTCGCTGTATGGGATTCGCCCAATACCGCGTTCTTCAGTTGGGTGAGGCGTCCCAGCGTCGGTCCAAAGCACCGCCGTGGAACCGTCACTATCCGCACGATACCCAAGTTGTTCTCCGGTCGTGAGCGTCCAATCCTTGACATTCGCTCCTACGGACCGCAGTCCATCCAAGGACCTCGGGAACTCGCCATTCTCAACTTGGTATTCTCGCAAATAGACCGCGATCAACGTCCACACCTTCTGATTGTGTTGCTGGGTCTGGAGCCGTAGCCGGTTCGGCCGGGATATTCTCCAGACCTGTCGGACATCAAGGTTCATCGTCGCGTACGGTACGGACACCCAATTTCGAGATCGATCAACGATCTCGCCGAACCGTTCTTGGTCTTCCTCGCGCTCACGATTGGTGCGTTTTCGTGTCACATTGTGATCTTCCAGTTCTTCTCGATCCGCTTGCAACCACTCGACTGCCGCCAAAGCGTGGACTCCGGTTGCACCGAAGAAGAAGACACTGCGTTCCCCCTCATCTTCGTAAGTCACGAAATAACTTTGACGCTTCAAAGGTTCCCACGCGACGAAACCGGACACCGGATCGACATCGCTCGATGCCCCCGACAGATCGCTGTCGCCAATCATTTTGCGTATTTCGCGTAGCTGATTGGCATCCCAAAACTCGGCTTTCATCGACTTTCGCACCACCGCGAACCAATCACGATTGCGAATTTGCTGCGAGTAATTGTTGAGCCCACCCGAATCGCCAATTCGTTGCCCCAAGTCGCGGCTCTTTTGGATCAGCGACAGGGCTCGCTCTGAATCACCATTGTGATAAGCCAAACGAAACTCGTCGTTCAGTTGATCCTGCAACGAAGAGAATAGATATTGCGTAACGGACATGTACCGATTTGGGATAGTATAGGGCAGACGGATCGGAACGTCTTTCGCAAGCAATGTGTCCATCTTCTCCAGCAACGGTTGAGCTTGTTCGCTCATCAACTCGGCAAAAGGCTTTGCGGGCCAAGGTTCATTCGGTGGTACAAGGTCCGAAAGTCCTTTGACAGAGTCTCGTGACATTTCTCTCAAAATCGACACCGCATCTGAGAGTTCCTTCCACTCCAAAGACTCATTGGTCGGTTCAAAGGATTTGTACCGATCGCGAATTTGCGTCGTTGTGACGGGAACACCATTGCTCTCAAGCTCATCGACAATCGCATGATATCGACTTGTCGCCCAATACTCGCGTCCGACACCCCAAGTGATCGCGATCACAACCAACACGGGAGGCCCCCACATCCACACTCGATACCAAACATCAGTTGCGCGATAACTCATTGGACTCCCTCCTCAGACGGGTCATTGGATTCAATGGTCGATTCGTTTTCCACTCCGGCCTCGTCACGGTCCATTTCAAGCATTTCCTGCCCTTTGTACTCCCAGGGCTCGAACCAGCTTGCCGCAATGTAACCCTGGTAAGCGGGAGTCCATGTGCCCACCCAAGCCTTTCCTTTTCGATTCACGTTGTCAGCAAAAGGGCTCGTTTCGAAATCGCCACCTGGTCTGCCAAGTAAATCGTGCAGGGCTCGAAAGTCGGATTCCAAATCGCTACCGGACTGGCCTTTGTCCAGCAAGTTGAGACATCGATCGACAACCGCACCGAATCCTTGCTTCATGATGGAGTTTCTCCATCCTATGGGCACTCGTTCAAACCAGTCCTCCATGGCGCTGATTCCGAACAGTGTCCCCTGAAGAAGGCTGGATGTTTCTCGATCCCGGTACCAACTGATCAAAAGAGCTCGTCGACGTGCCGCTTGCCGGCCCTCGAAGTCTCCGACCTGCGTCAACGCGTTTTGGAAAAATTCCTCTGATCGCAATGGAGTGAGGGCCTCATCCGATAGGTTGTTGACAAGCCAAATTTCGACTTGATCCGCCACCTCTTGGTCGTACCAACGAATGCTCAATCTCAAACGTTTGGCGATCATCGTCAGACGATCAACAAACGCGGCCAACTGTTCCTTCTTAATATCATCCGGATCTTGCTTCCATCGAATCTTCGCAAGCGAAGCGGCTTCGAAACCATTTTGCACATTCCACCAATCAGCTCGCAGGGGATTCTCGTCCTGATCCCCAATCACCATCCATGTATCAGCTGACATGAAGTTGCGTTGCTGAAAACGATCCACCGCCAATTCACCATCGATCTCGCCGGCTGGACTCCAAAGCTCGTCTCGAAGCTCAAGGTCTCCTTGTCGCATCGGAATCGCGTTGAAACGCGTTCGGGAGGCCAGTTCGCGTGCTTCAGGCAACAACTCCGCGACCCGATCTTCCGGCATCGATGGAAGGCGAGCTTTCGCAATGGTCGATGGCACACTTGGTGCGAACATAAACAAGACCGCACCGCCAACCATCACCGCCCAATACTTCACCCCACGCCGGCCGTCCATGAAGTCTTGCATCGTCCACCACGTCGCAGCGAACGGAAGCACGGCAATGAGCAGCAACCATCCCAGTCGAACCCCGTTGCCCACGCCCGCGTTGATCAGCATCGCCAATGCGACCAGCGAGAGCACCGGAGCCAAGAAAGCGGACGCTGCAAGCATCGGTACCAATTGGCTGGTCCACTGAGACACGCCATACACGACCGCGAACACAGCCAAAATCGTCAGCAGAGAAACCTCCGGCACAGCGGGTCGATCGTATGCATCCGGACTGAGTGGTGTTCCCAGGATGGCCTGAACCACAAGGATCAACAAAGAAATCCCGCATAGCAGACTGACGCCAAACCAGTGACGGCCAACCCACGCACGATGAGGCGACACGCCGCGATCGGCCAGAAACTTCAATCGCCCGGAGGAACCGTCTCCCGTAAATACCGCAACGCCCAACCAGGACACGGCCAGCAACGCCAATCCAATTGATACCTGAATCGCGACCATCGACCAGCTGGAAATGTCACCGATGTGATTGGTCAGCACCAACCAAGCCAAAGCACCGGCAAGTAGAGGCGCGCTCAAGCCAATCGACATCCAACGCGAACTGTGAATGGCCTGCCAAACCAACGAAGTCAACGAATTTCGAAACGGCAACTCGCTTGGTGCCGAATTTTCCGGTGGACGCCAGGCATCGGCAGAATGCAACCCGTCACGGCCGAGCAATCGTTCCGGTTCATCGGCCTGCAGCTCTCTCCGGCCTGCTCGATACGCAAACCATCCCGCGATGGGAATCGCCAAAGCCGTCACGATTCCCATCACCCAAGTCTTCTGAGGCACATCCGCGTATTGCGAGCTCCCGACAAAAGGCATCGCATGCCAAATTTCCACCACCAGAAAGGGCAGCAACGCCAGTGGAACGATCCAGACCAGGGCGGGAAAGGCATTCTTGTTTCTCCATGCGGTGTAAAACCCACAGAGCAAGACATAGACCGAATGCAGAAACCAAAAGGCGGGGTGAATCTGCTTCAATTCAGTCAGCGGTCCACCGTTGCCACCATCCAATCCGGCCAAGATTCCGAGCAGCCAACATCCGAGCCACATCAGCATCAACCCAACGAGTGCGACGATGAATTTGGTCATCACGATCGGACGAACTGGAATCGGAAGAGACGCCAGCCAGTTCAACGAACGAGTTTCCTTTTCGTGGCTGATCAGGATCGCCCCCGCACCGGCCGCGAACAACGCTGGCATGATCAGCGGAACAATGTCCCCGGTGGCTTGCAGCGTCACATTCAATTGCCGCGAAGTGGCTGCCCACACGATGAACAATAAGGCCGAGACTCCTAACAACATCCCGATCAGCGGGATGACCTGCTTGGCCTCTTTCCACAGCAGGCCCTGCCATAGACGAGTTTCGTTCATGACTGTTCTCCCGTGGTGACCACTTCGGATTCACGTCCGCCGTCACCCGCTGGTGGTTTCGGCGACTCGATCGGTCCGCGAGACAATTCAGGCGGCGGTCCGGGCGGGCCAGCGAAACCTTTTCGCGTGTGAGCGATGAAGATTTCTTCCAACGTCATTGTTCGATCTCGCACGCCGACAACGCCAGAAGCGGACTCGATGAAGGAAATCATCGACGGATCGAAGTTGCGGACCAGAACTCGCCGCTGTCGACCTTGGTTCTCTTCCAGCAACGTTTCGGCTGGCTCGGGCAACGTCGGGACTTGGACCAGCGGATCGTCCAGTGAAACGGTCAGCTCCGTCATCGAGCCTTTCAGATCGTTCAGTGGTTCGCAGGCTTGGAGCTTGCCGTTGTGCAGAATCCCGATCGTGTCAGCGACCCGTTCGACTTCGTTGATCTGGTGACTGGACAGAAACACGGTTCGGCCCGATGCAGCTCGGCCAATCATGCTTTCCAGGAACTCACGACGAACCATTGGATCCAGGCCAGACGTTGGCTCGTCCAAGATTAGCAATTCTGGGTCGTGCGCCAGAGCAAGCGACAAAGCGATCTTGGCACGTTGCCCTTTGCTGAGCACGCGAATCTTTCGGTCCTCGGGAATCTCATACTTCGCGATCGATTCACGGTAGGCGTCGTAGAAGCCATCGGGATAAAACGAAGCCGTGAACCAACCGATTTGCCCGACCGTCATCCAGTCATACAGTGCCGGGTTGTCGGAGACGTAACCGACCCGGCGACGGACTTCCAACGGTTGCTTCAGCGGGTCGAAGTCGCAGACGGACGCGGATCCTGACGTCGGTTTTTGGAACCCGGTGAGGATTCGGATCAGCGTGGTTTTGCCGGCTCCGTTTTCGCCCAGCAGAGCGAACACGGTCCCGGGTTGGATGGTCAGATCCACGCCCAGCAAGGCGTCGCAGCCTCGAAAACGCATGGTCAGTTGATCGGTCGAGATGACGGGGTTCATGATGACGATCCTGCTTCGATGAGATGGGTTCAGTGTGCGTCGAATCAAACGCGGCCAAGCGATCGGGCTCGTCCGCATGGCAAGCTCATTGCAACTCGGCAATCGCTTCAATGGTTCCGTCGAGTGTCCGCAGTTGCTCATCGACGAGCTTGCGGACCTCTTTGGCTGACAGCCCCGCTTGCAGAGCTTCGGTCAATACCGCGGAAAGGCGTTCCGCAAGAAGCGACTGCCGCTGTTTGCGACAACGCTCGACGGCGCCTTTGCAGACTACGACCCCGCGACCGCGGAGCGTTTCGATCACGCCCTCGGATTGCAGGTCCTGGAAGGCTCGCGCCACCGTGTTCGGATTGACCGCCAACTGCTGGCTGAGTTGCCGAACGCTGGGAAGAAGCTGCCCCGGACGCAACGTTTGCTCCGCGACAGCGAATTTCACTTGGCGAACGATCTGGGAATAGATCGCCACGCCGTTGGAAGGGTCGACTGTAAAAAACATATTCGCACCGATGCCCAAACCTGGTTAACTGGTGTACTGGTTACACGGTACAGCGAACACGATAGAGGGTCAAGCGAATTTGCAAAAGAAATTTTGGTAGGCCGAGACGCGTACGCTGCCGTAGGCCAGGTTGTACCTGGCGATCACGCCGATGCTTTGGAACAAAGCGAGGCGAGCACGAGACGTCACCAGAGTAGAACAATTGTCCCTAATCGTTCCGTCGCGACGGATGACATCGTGGGATCACACCCCATCTCGAAGATTCACCGCGTTCGCTTTGCGCGGCTCGAAGTCTTCGTCCCTAGCACGCGAACAGTTGGGGACAACTGTTCTACTCTGCTGCTTTGCAGGAAAACGCAGGACGTTGCCCGTTTCTTCGTAGCCGGATTCGCCAGAATTCGGATCTAAACGACTCGAAAAATCTAACGACTTGGTGACTCCGAATCCTGGCGAATCCGGCTACGGACATGGCGTAAGCATTATGAACTCTGCGTCAAAACCATGATGCGAATGGGATGCTCCGGATCATCATCCATCTCCACCGTGTGTTCGGTGTAGCTCCAAGGTTTGTCCTTGACCCACTGGGAAAACTCCGTCGCGATTAATCGTTGAGGGTCGCTCAAGATCAATTGTCCATCCTCGGTCAGATGCTCGTCGGCGGACTGCAACAACTCCGGCCACAGCGTTCTCAGATAGGTGACATCGCTGCCCAGAATGAACGGAAACTTCTTCGGCGCGAGTGAACCCTCGCCCAACCGGAAGACTTGCACGTCAGCGTGCAGCCCCAATCGAGACAAACTGAGCCGCACCAATTGCAGCGGGTCCTCGACGCCATCCGTCAACGTCACGCGAGCCCCACGCAGCAAGGCCGCGATCCCAGCATGCCCGGTCCCGCAACCAACTTCCAACACGTCTTGATTGTGAATGGGAACTCGATCCAAAAAACGATCCAGCCCCGAAGCCGCCCGCCAAGTCGTCGCCCAAAACGGATCGATCACGCCTTCTTCGCCAGCGTCTTGACGCTCGCAAGCCTCGATCAACATCGCGTCGGGATCGGAAGCAACCGCCAACGGTCGTTCTTGTCCGGCGATCAGCGTGTCTTCCCAGTGCCAGGCGAATGAAAGCGAATCGGCCATATTGAGATGTATTTTCGAAAGATTAAATAGGAAGAGAAGCGATTTGTCGCCCGTACGATGGTCTTCCAAGACCGTCGCGCTCGACTTGGATGGTCTTGGAAGATCGCCCCACGAACTTTGCAGGACGGTCTTGGAAGACCATCCTACGGGCAAGATGTTGAGCAAGATCAAACGCGGTGCAACAATTCCGCCGCGTCGGCCGCAAAGTACGTCAGCACACCATCGGCGCCAGCACGCTTGAATGAAAGCAAGCTTTCCAAGATCACAGCGTCGCCGTTCAGCCAGCCCGCATCAGCTGCTCCACGCAGCATCGCGTATTCGCCGCTGACTTGATAGGCAAACGTTGGCACGCCGAAGGTTTCCTTCACGCGAGCGACGATGTCCAGGTACGGCATCCCCGGTTTGACCATCACACTGTCGGCACCTTCCGCGATGTCCAACGCGACTTCCGCGATCGCTTCGTCCGATTGAGCAGGTGATTGCTGGTAAGTCTTCTTGTCCGCTGCCCCGAGGCTGGCCGCCGACCCGACCGCATCACGAAACGGTCCATAGAAAGCGCTCGCATACTTGGCGGCGTAGGACATGATCTGGACACCGGAATGCCCGGCCTCGTCCAACGCCGTCCGGATCGCTCCGATGCGTCCGTCCATCATGTCACTCGGGGCGATGATGTCGCATCCCGCCGCGGCTTGTACGATCGCTTGCTGACACAACACGTCCACCGTTTCATCGTTGATGACTTGTCCATCGCGAACCAAGCCGTCCTGACCGTGGCTGCTGTAGGGATCCAAAGCCACATCAAGAATGACCCCCAGCGAATCGCCCACCGCGTCTTTGATTTGGCGGGTGACTCGGCAAACCAAGTTGTCCGGGTTGAACGCTTCGGCCGCGTCTTCCGTTTTCAGCTTCGGATCTGTCGCCGGGAACAACGCGATCGCGGGAATGCCCAAGTCCACCGCTCGTTTGGCGGTCGCAACGATATCTGTCTCTCCCAGCCGGTTCACCCCGGGCAACGATCCGACCGGCTGCTCGCCCGAACCATCCATCACGAACAGCGGCCAAATCAGATCGTCCACCGACAAAGTCGTCTCACGGACGAGGCGGCGTGACCAGTCGGTCGCTCGAACGCGGCGAAGCCGGGTGGCGGGAAAGGCGGCACGTGGAGCGGGAGAGCCTGAAAATCGGGACAAAACGAGCACCCATGAAATCGATGGAGGAACAGCGACGACGATCTAGATCCCCGAAGCCGCGGTGAGACGTTTCCATTTTGCTTCACAGAACGTGCCAAGCCTACCCGACCGATCTGTTAAACTGGGGCCCGCTCATTAGCATCCCGCCGGGGGCTTTTGAGTTCCACCCTGCCCCTCATCCCCTTGATTCAACACCCATGAAATCTCGACTTTGCACCATTCTTGCCGCTTCCGCGGTACTCCTCTCCGCCGCGTTTGCGACCGACCAAGCCTCCGCCGAATCCAAGCCACTGAACGTGTTGCTGATCGACGGCCAAAACAACCACAAGTGGCAAGAAACCACGCCACTGATCCAGGCCACTCTTGAATCAGGCGATTTCGCCAAAGTCACGGTCGCAACCGCGCCTGGCAAAGGTGAAGACAAAGCCGGCTTTGCACCCAAATTCACCGATTACGACGTCGTGGTTTCCAACTACAACGGTGAAGCATGGTCGAGCGAAACCGAAAAGGCTTTCGAGACCTACGTCAGCGAGGGCGGTGGTTTCGTGACCGTTCATGCAGCGGACAACTCGTTCCCAAAATGGGATGCCTACAACCAAATGATCGGCGTCGGCGGCTGGGGCGGACGCAATGAAAAAGACGGACCCTACGTTCGCTGGAAAGAAGACCAAAAGAAATTCACTCGCGACATGTCCAAAGGTGGCGGCGGACAACACGGCAAACGCGTGCCCTTCATGATGGTCGTTCGCGATGCCTCGCACCCGATCACCGCTGGTTTGCCGAAGTCGTTCCTTCAAGTCGCTGACGAATTGTATGGAAAACTTCGTGGCCCCGCCGAGAACATGGACGTGTTGGCGACCGCTTACAGCAACCCGGCAACTGGCGGAACCGGCGAACACGAACCCATCTTGATGACCATCCAGTACGGCGAAGGCCGTGTCTTTCACACCACCCTCGGGCACGACGTTCCCGCGATGAAGGGACTCGCGTTCCAAACGTCGCTCCGTCGAGGAACTGAATGGGCCGCGACTGGAAACGTAACTCTGGCTGCTGTTGCTGCTGACAAGATGGGCAGCGACGAAGCCGCGACCGGTGACCCCGCCAAAGCTTCCGAAGTCGAAAGCGGCGCGAAAGCTTCGCCATCAAGCAACGTCAATTTTGACGCGGCACCAGACTTGAAAGCCGATGGATGGAAACCGCTTTTCGACGGAAAGAGCTTGGATGGATGGAACCGCAAGAATGGCACCGCGAAGTACCGAGTCGAAGACGGCACGATCGTTGGAACGACATCGGAAGGCAGCCCCAACTCGTTCCTTTGCAGCGACGAAAACTACGGCAACTTCGAACTGACCTTCGAAGTCAACGTGGACACGGGTCTCAACAGCGGCGTTCAAATCCGCTCGCAATCTCGCGAAAAGGGCGGGCGAGTCTTCGGCCCACAGGTCGAGATCGAATCGGCTCCGGGTGAAGCTGGCTACATCTACTCCGAAGCCACCGGCCGCGGCTGGATCACCAAAGAACAACCGATCAAGGATGCGTACAAGAACGACCAGTTCAATCGTTACTTGGTACGAGCCCACGGCAACCGAATTCAGGTTTGGATCGGCGATCAAAAGATCAGCGACATCCAAGACCCAGAATCATCCACCAACGGATTCCTCGGCCTGCAAGTCCACGGCATCAAAGCCGGCACCGGCCCCTACGAAGTCAGCTGGCGCGACATCCAAATCCGCGACCTGAACTAGACACCGAATCCAAAGCAGTCCCTACTTCAGCAACAGCGCTGAAGTAGGCCATGTCTCACATGGCACCCCAACCGATGCTTTGGAACAAAGCGAGGCGACACCCCCGCCCCCGCGCAAGCCCATCAATCACCGGCCTTCTATGATCGCCAGGTGGGACCTGGCCTACGTGCCGCCGGTTGTTCAGCCGATGTCACGGTTCTCCCCAGTCATTCTGATTGCCCGCCGACAAATCGGGTTCCAAGCCGCCCCAATCGGGCTCGTACTGCCCCTCGCGGACAAATCGGTGGAAGCTTGAAAACGGGTAGTCTCGCACTCTTCGCACCAAACCGTGCTTGCGGGGATTCCAATGGATGTAGTCGACACAACGCTCCAAATCCTGTTCGTCTCGAACGGTGTGTTCCCAAAAACGAGGCTGCCATATTCCGCTCCGCCCTTCGCGCCGCTGGGAATCAGTCACGGAACAAGCTTGACCGCCGAGGTCGAGATACCGCCGGGTAAAGCCACGCTTGATCGCCTGCCAGCGGGCCGAATAATCCGAATCGCCTCGCGGTAGCATCCACACGCAATGCAAATGGTCCGGCAACAAGCAGATCGCGAACAAGTTGAATGGATAGGAATCTAGCTGTTGCTGGATCACCTGCCGCAAACAGGATCTCGCCATCGACGATTGGAATATTGGTTGGCGGTTGTAGGTAACCAAGGTGAAGAAGAACGTCCCACCTGGCAGGTACATCCGATGGTAATTTGACATCACCCGACCATATCGATTGTCCCGCAACGAAGCCAACTGAAAATTGCACCTGCAAGCCTCCATAGCCCGCAGCACGCCACACACACAACTCATTCCTTGACACCAAAGACTCGTCACGAAGCATCGTAGGCCATGTCTCACATGGCACCCCAACCGATGCTTTGGAACAAAGCGAGGCGACAAACCCGCCCCCGCGCAAGCCCATCAATCACCGGCCTTCTATGATCGCCAGGTGGGACCTGGCCTACGCAATCAAGGTCGCGGGCGGCAGGCGAGGTGCAAGAACACGGCGGTGGCGACGATCACGGCATGGAACGCCGACAGCGACGTCAGGTAAATACGGCCTAACTGGATGGGCTGGTTGAGGTAACCGTAGCCCAGCAACGTGAACATCGTGGAGAACAATGCAGTGAGCACGATGAATGGCACCAAGAGGCGGTAGGCCGTCAGCCATCGGGTCAAACGGGAAGGCACCAACCACGCTCCCAACAACGCCACGGCGATTCCGACGGTCACCGGGATCGTGAACTCACGCAGCCAGAACGTTATGTCGGAAACCCAGAGGGTTCCCGATCGAACATGCCAACTCACGGACAAGTAGACCGGGGTGATGATCGACACCCCAACTCCAACCAACAGTGCATGCATGTACGTCAGGGGCGTGCGAACGACATCCACCTGGTAGCGATCTTCAATCAGCGACTGATTCTCATATGGATTCATCATGGCTCCACTCAGCGTTGGCAAACATCACTTTTCCCAACGGTACCCTCGCGAAAGGACCTGCCCGTTCCGCCCGTAGGTCGGCTCATCCCAAACCTTTCGATAGCCCGAGCGTTCCATGCGATGTGCCACCGACCATTCACGAAACTTCCGAGACGTTTTTCTCAGGGTTTGCACGGACATCAGAACCAACACACATGCAATCAAACAACCCGTCGCGAAAACGAACCCGGGCCTGGACTTCACGTCCAATTGCGATTCAACCTGCTTCGCGGTCACCCCGTAGAGAAACAGCATCGCTGCGATGGCGAAGTAAACAACCGTTGCGACCACCGGACGAACCACCGCAAAGTCAAACGACGCCACCACGATCGGCAAAGCAATCAGCGTTGCGAGACTGAATCGAAACAAAGCGCGCCTCCGGTATCAGCGACAATTCCAAGTCAACGAATGGACATCTTTCCATCCAGTTTATCTCGGCGTCGCACACCAATGTTAACTGTGCTCACTCAGCCTGATGGCGACGCTCGAGTTCCTGCAGCATCGCGATTCGCTGGTCCGCTTGTCGGATCAGGTTTTGAACAACGGCGGCACGGGTGTCCAAATCACCAGTCAGCTCTCGTTGCAGGTCGAACATCGCGACCTGCCAACGCTGCGTCTCGATCGGCGCGTCACTGAGAGGGAGAGCTGTCTTGACCTGCGAGTCCAAACGCCGCTGTGTTTCCCTGCTCTCCCCGCGTTGCTGGATGGCCTTCCGTCGCCGGGAAATCGTCATCCGCGCCAAAACCCATCCCAACAGCAAAAAGCCCGCGACCAACCACAACATTCCGCGGTCAAACGAAATCGCTTCGAGAGCGTCTTCGGCGAGCAGGCACGGCAGTGGAAATGGATCGCGAATCATATCGTTTTCATCGAGCCGAATCCGCGCCCACGAACACTCCTTTTCTAGATCCCCGTCAGCGTGATTGACGGGTGGGCCCTGTTTTGTCGATCATGGCAGCCATGACGAAAAATCCCCCCGTACAATCGAACATCGACGACTCCGAGCTGCCCACCACTGCGCCGGGTCGACCGCTGAACCAGCAATCCCCGATCCAACTTTGGTACGCCTCGGCGGCCCAGGACACTCCCGGCAAGATCGAGTCGTTCTGCATGCGTTGGTTGCCGCAAGAAGAGCACCAATCGGCGGCGAAATTCCGCGTCGCATCAGCGCGGCATCAGCACGTGATCGGACGCGGCATGGCCCGATTCCTGATCGCTGACACCCAAACCGCCCCGCATCAAATCCAGTTTCGAAGCCTCGATCACGGCAAACCGATCGTCGAAACCCCCGAACAACTTCGACGCCCCTTCAATATCGCCCACACCAAGGGCCTCGTTGTTTGCGGGATTGGAGCCGAAGCCGCCGATGAATGGCTCGGCGTCGACATCGAAGGCCTGGACCGAAAAACCGATCCGGGACTCGCGCAACGCTACTTCGCCCCGGAAGAAATTGACCAGCTCGACCGGGTCAAAAACAGCGACGCGAAACAGGCTTTGTTCCTCAAGATCTGGACGCTCAAAGAAGCGTTCATCAAGGCCATCGGGACCGGCTTGCACACGCCGCTGGACCAATTTGCGTTTGAGAATGCAGCCTCGAATTCCCCGCGACTGATTCTCAAAGACGAATCACTTGCCCAGGGTCGCCACTGGCAAATTCGCAACGTGATTCCACGGCAAGGCTATATTGCCGCCGTCGCACTCGGCACGAAAGCCAGCAACATCGTCCCGAAGATTGAGCTCTCAGACTTCCGCAAACGAATGCAAGATTGCTAGGACGAAGCAACGGGCCGCCTGAATGACAAGCCCGCTATTTCTCGACCATCTTGTCACGTAGCTCTTGGCAGGCTTCTGAGGGCGTGCTGCACATCGTGCAACGCGAAACGCCATCCTCGTCGACCTTGGCGTTCAATCCGCCGCACGATCCGCTGATGGCTTGGCGACCGAAGATGACGCCGACGGCCATAGCCAGCAGTACCGCCCCGAAGGTGAGCCCCGTCATCAATAGCACTGGTGCCATGCGCTGCGTGAATGTCTTCGCTTCGGATTTCTCTGCCTTGGTCGTGGCGGCATCCGCACCCGCAACATCGGCTGAGACATCCGCGTCGGCGTACTCCGCCAACTCACCCGTGCCGCTGCTCACGAATCCAGAATTGAGCCGCTGAACAACCAGCACACTCAGCTCATTTTCGCGAGCCAATCGCATCGCTTCTTCCTGGCCGACCACATTCAATGCGGTCGCCCAACCATCCGCGAGCATACAAGTCTCGGTGATCACACTGACGGATGCCAATCCATTGGTGACCGGTCGAGCCGTCCGCGGATCGATGGTGTGCGAATAGCGTTGGTCCCCAACTTCAAAGAAGTTGCGGTAGTCGCCGGAGGTTGCCATCGCAGCGTCGCGAATTTTGTGAGCGACCAAGAGTTCTCGTCCGCCAGCATCAGGCTGCTGAATGCCCACCTTCCATGAGTCACCCGACTTGTCGCCTGCCACTCGGACCTCGCCGCCAACTTCGACGAACACGTTCTCTGCCCCACGGCGTTTCAACAACTCCACGATTCGGTCGACACCATGTCCCTTGGCAATCGAAGAAAGGTCGACTCGCAGGCCCGCGATGTCTTTCTTCAAAGCCGGCGGATCCAATCGCGATTGCAGATGCTGATAGCCGACACTTTTCTTCAGCTCTTCCAGCTCGTCTTCGCTCGGAACGTCGTTCGTCCGTTCACCAGCACCGAAGCTCCAACGATCCACCAACGGCCCAACGGTGACGTCGAAGGCACCGCCCGTCTTCTCCGAAAGATCCAAGGCTGCAGCGACAACTCCAGCGGTATCAGCACTGACGTCGAACCATTCGGTCGAATCGGAGTCGTTGAATTGACTGAGCTCGGACGATTTCAGATATGTCGACATCTGATCGTTGACCGAACGAAGTTCGCGATCGATCGCAGCGGCCGTTTCCGACTCCCAGTCCGCTTCTACCGGAGGCGAGTGGACCTTGACCATGTAGGTCGTGCCCATGGTTGCACCGCGAAGTGTCAGCGGGTCCGCGGCATGTGCGGTCGCCGCCCAACAATACGCTGCGAGGAACCAACTTCCAAAGAAAGCAACAACGCTGGAATGAGTTCTCATCGAAAGAATCGCATTGGTTTGGATCTGGAGTCCTGAGCGAAGAATCCGTTCGGCGATCAGTCCATGTTGCATGAGCGATTTGGCCAACGAGATCGGTGACCATCCCGAATGCAATCGTTTGCACTCGCAATCAGGAAGGCAACCGAAGGGCTCGGTTGCCGACGTGAAACATGACAACCGAAGAGCCTCGGTTGTCTACATAAAAGCATCGCAACCGAGAGTCTCGGACGGTGGCTCACTCGTAGGCGACTGAGGCTCTCAGTCGCATCAATCTCGTAGGCGACTGAGGCTCTCAGTTGCATTCAAACAGGACGACAACCGAGGGCCTCCGTTGCCTACGAACTCGTAATCTTCAATTGCTTTCAAATTGGTTCGCAACGGCAACCAGTCACCGCCGCATCAACCGCCGAAGTCATCGTAGGCGATGTTCTCAGGTTCAACACCCAATTCATCGAGCATACGGAACACAGCGGCATTCATCATTGGAGGACCACAGATGTAATACTCGATGTCTTCTGGTGCGGGGTGCTTGCTGAGGTAGTTGTCCAGCAACACTTGGTGAATGAACCCGACGTAGCCGTCCCAGTTGTCTTCTGGTTGAGGCTCAGACAACGCGATGTTGAACTTGAAGTTCGGGAAGTCCTTCTCGATTTCGCGGAAGTGTTCGATGTAGAACAATTCGCGAAGACTACGGCCACCGTACCAGTAGCTGACCTTGCGATCGGTCTTCTGTCGTTTGAACAACTCAAAGATGTGACTTCGCAGAGGAGCCATTCCGGCACCACCACCGATGTAGACCATTTCCGCTTCGCTGTCCTTGATGAAGAACTCACCATAAGGACCACTGATCGTGGCTTTGTCGCCAGGTTTGAGCGAGAAGATGTAACTGCTCATCTTCCCAGGAGGCGTTCCCTCAGGAGCACGTGGTGGCGGCGAAGCGACCCGGATGTTGAGCATGATGATGCCCTTCTCGCCGGGGTAATTGGCCATCGAATAAGCACGGATGACCGGTTCTTCCACCTTCGACACGTAACGCCAAATGTTGTACTGGTCCCAGTCCGGGTGATACTCTTCGTCGATTTCGAAGTCTTTGTAATGGATCTCGTGGGGAGGGCATTCGATTTGAATGTAACCACCGGCACGGAAATCAACCTCGGCACCTTCGGGAAGCTGCAGGACAAACTCTTTGATGAACGTCGCGACGTTGTCGTTGCTCTTGACCGTGCATTCCCACTTCTGAGTGTCGAACGCTTCGGGTGGAACTTCCACGACCATGTCGTTCTTCACTGCGACCTGGCAGGAAAGTCGTTCCCCATCGGCCGCTTCTTTCTTGTTGATGTGGCCGGTTTCAGTCGCCAGCAAATCGCCACCGCCCTCGGTAACCTTGACCTTGCACTGGGCACAGGTACCACCGCCACCGCATGCGCTGCTGACGAAGATGCCCGCATCGGCGAGAGCACCGAGCAATTTCCCGCCGGCCGGAATCGAAACTTCTTTTTGGTTGTTGATCATGATCTTGACCGGGCCGGATGCAACCAATTGGCTCTTCGCAGCCAAAATCAGCAACACCAACGCGATCACCACGATGGTGAACATGACGACGCCAAAGACGACTTCCATCGGATCAACGGCTGCGATCATCAAAGAAAGGGAAAGCATTTTGAATCAGAAATTGAGGGGTGCACGCGAGGCAAACTTGCCTGACAGTCAAAACTCACGTCAGCCGCGAGGGCTGACAAACTCACTGCTGTCAGCCAAATGGCTGACGCACGTCATTGCGATGGTTTCGGCGGTCTAAAGCTGGATGCCGCTGAAGGACATGAAAGCCAATGACATCAAACCAACCGTGATAAACGTGATCCCCAAACCGCGAAGCGGTGGAGGAACGTCGCTGTACTTCATTTTTTCTCGAATCCCTGCCAACGCCACGATCGCGAGTGCCCATCCGACACCACAACCGAATCCGTAAACAACCGATTCGCCGAACGCGTACTCACGTTGCTCCATGAACAGCGACGCACCGAGGATGGCGCAGTTCACGGTGATCAGAGGAAGGAAAATCCCCAGGGCGTTGTAAAGGCTTGGAATGAATCGATCGAGGAACATTTCCAAGATCTGAACCAAGGCGGCAATCACGCCGATGTAGCTGATGAACCCGAGAAAGGTCAGGTCGACCTCCGCGAAGTTGTAAGTGTCCGTGCTAATCAAGAGATCATTGACCCAGGTCAACGCACCCTTCTTCAGCAACAGGCTGTAGATCAGTTGGTTGGCAGGAACGGTGATGGCTTCGATTGCGATGACCGCGAATCCCAAACCGATCGCCGTTTTGACGTTTTTGCTGACCGCCAAGAACGTGCACATTCCCAAGAAGAATGCGAGCGCGAGGTTCTCGACGAAGACCGCTTTCAAAAAGATGCTGAGGTATTGTTCGAACATGACTTAGGCCTCTTCGATTTGTTCAGGTTTGTTCAAACGAATGACCCAAATCATGAACCCAATGATGAAGAACGCACTGGGCGGCAACAGCATCAAATTGTTTGGGTTGTACCAACCGCCATTGCGGTCGAGTTGAAAAAGCTCGAAGCCCAACAGCGTTCCGCTGCCGAACAATTCGCGGAAGAACGCGACAACGATCAGGACCAATCCGTATCCCAAACCATTTCCGATTCCGTCGAGGAAGCTGATCCAAACGCCATTCTTCATGGCGAAACCTTCCGCTCGTCCCATGACGATGCAGTTGGTGATGATCAACCCAACGAAGACCGAAAGCTGTTTGCTGATGTCGTACATGTACGCCTTCAACACTTGGTCAACGACGATCACCAGCGAAGCAATCACGGTCATCTGAACGATGATCCGAATGCTGCCGGGAATGTAGTGACGAATCGACGACACCGCGGCGTTCGAACATCCGGTCACCGCCACCACGGCGAGAGCCATGACAAACGAGACTTGGATGCTGGTCGTCACAGCCAAAGCACTACAAATGCCGAGAATCTGCAACGCGATCGGGTTGTTGTCGATAACGGGCCCGAACAGGACCTTGCCGACTTTGGGGGCAGCCATGGTTTACTCTCCCACCGGTTCTTTGGGACCGACGTTGTCGATGTCGTATTGTTCGACACCGCTTTCGACGGATGATTCAGGTTGATCGGCTTCCGCAGATGCGTCACCGGTAAATCGTTGCTTCACTTGGTCCAGGAAAGGACCGTATCCATCAGGGCCAGCCCAGTAGCGAACCAGGTTGGTCACGCCGCGACACGTGATCGTGGCTCCCGACAATCCGTCAACAGCGAACTCGTCGCCGTCGGGTGCGGGTCCCTTGGCGACGCGGGCGGCTGGGTTGCCATCCGTGTCGTACAGCTTGTTGCCGACCCACTGAGCCTTCCACTTCGTGTTGTCCACTTCGCCACCCAGTCCAGGTGTTTCAGCGTGCTCGTAAAATGTTAGACCAGCAATCGTTTCAAGATCGTTCTTCAGCGCCATGTAGCCGTACAGCGTTGACCACAAGCCCTTGCCGTAAACAGGCAACACAACCATCGCAGGCGTGGAGTTGCCAGGTTTTGTCACGTAATAAACGCGAGCCACTTTTTCGCGACGAGGGACACCGATGTCGAATTGCGGGTCGGTGATCTCGATGCTCTCGGCGTCTTTCTTTGCAGCTTCACGAGGGTCGTACTTCTCTGCTTCCTCGCCAACCAAGTCGGTGTAGACTTCGCCGGTTTCTAGGTCGACCAATTCAGGACTGACCCAAGTCCAAAGCATTTCGATTTGCTCTTTGTCCAACTCAGCGGCTGATTTCCCGAACTCACCCTTGGACAAACCGGCGGCGTCCAGAATGTTGCGTTGACGGTCGAGCTTTTTGTTCTCTTCTTGCATCGGTCGCAGAGCCACCGCGGCGGCACTGACGGCGAACGAGCAGACCACGCACAGAATTGTCGCGGTCACGATCGTTTTCATAGTCGAATCAGGCTGTGACATAACGTGCGGCCCTCCGGCGGATGTTGAGTTGGACGACGCCCCAATCGATCAACGGTGCGAACACGTTGCCGAACAAGATCGCCAGCATGATGCCTTCTGGGAAAGCAGGGTTGATGACACGAATCAGGACGGTCATGAACCCGATCAAAAGACCGTAGATCCATTTGCCCGTTTCTGTCATCGAGGCACTGACCGGGTCAGTCGCCATGAACACCAAACCAAAGGCGACTCCGCCGATGACCAGGTGCCAGTAGAACGGCACGGAGAACATGGCGTTCGTCTCGCTGCCCACTGCGTTAAGCAACAGTGCCGTTGCGGTCACACCAGCGATTACACCGCCCATGATTTTCCATGATCCGATGCCCGAAGCGATCAAGATCAAAGCACCAACCAAGCAAAGCAGAGCACTGGTTTCGCCGACGCATCCTTGGATGGTTCCGATGAAGGCACTCATCCAGGTGATCGGCTCTTCCGCACCCCAGACGTACTGGACAGCACTGAGCGATCCGACAGCGTCTTCGCTGGCGTTGGCCATTTGCCCGAGTGCCGTTGCACCCGAGAAACCATCGACTGCGGTCCAGACTTTGTCACCGCTGATTTGACCAGCGTAGGCGAAGTACAAAAACGCTCGCGAAGTCAGTGCAACATTGAGGAAGTTACGTCCCGTGCCGCCAAAGACTTCTTTGGCGACAATCACCCCAAACGCGATTCCCACAGCGACCTGCCACAGTGGTATCGACGCCGGGAGCGTGAGCGGAAAGAGCAATCCGGTGACCAGGAACCCTTCGTTGATCTCGTGCCCACGAAGGACACTGAAGACCAATTCGATGTGTCCCCCGACGAACATACAAACGACGTAGATGGGGATGAAGAAGATCGCCCCATAGATGAAGTTGTCCACGTGGTTGGCTGGATCGTGCCCCAGACCAATCGCAGTGTGAACGCTGTGATGCCAGTCATAATCGACGTCGACATGAGCTTCGGTCATCTTTTGGATGGCCGTGTTGGCTTGGTATCCCGTGTTCCACATGCCGAACAACGTGACCGGTACCAACGCGAAGACGACCGTGATCATCATGCGTTTCAGGTCAATGTTGTCGCGCACGTGCGTGCGTCCGTGAGCCGTCTCGCCTGGCGTGAACAAGAACGTGTCGAGAGCTTCGTACATTGGGTACGCTTTCTCGAGCAGTCCGCCTTTGGCAAAGAACGGGTGGACGCTGTCAAATGCGTCACGTAATGCTTTCATATTCCTTAACCTTCACGCTCAATGGTTGTCAGGTTTTCTCGGATCAAGGATCCATATTCGTATTTACCGGGGCACACGAACGTGCACAGGGCCAAGTCTTCTTCTTCCAGCTCCAGCACGCCCAGTTGCTGAGCCGAATCGGTGTCGCGAACAATCAAAGCTCGCAACAATTGTGTTGCCAAGATGTCCATTGGCAACACTTTTTCGTAAGTGCCCAGTGGAACCATCGCTCGCTCACTGCCGCCGGTTGACGAAGTGAAATCGAACTTGCGATCGGGAGTCATCGCCGATGCAAAAATGCGGCTGACAGAGAATTTGTCGAAGCCAGGTTTTTGCCATCCCATGAATTCGCGGTGGTCACCTTCTTCGATGACCGAGACTTGATTGTCGTAGCGTCCCAGGAACTGATGCGGTGCCGCAGCAGTGTGCCCGTTGAGCACCGATCCCGAGATGACGCGTAGTTTGACAGTGGTATCGACTTCGCCATCGATCAACTCGTCGATGCAAGCTCCGGCGCGAGTTTCAATCAAACGAGGCTGATTGACTTTCGGACCCGCCAGCGAGATCACTCGTCGTGTGTCGAGTTGACCGGTCTGCAAGAAAGAACCGATCGCAATCACGTCTTGATAACCGATGTACCAAACCGTTTTGTTGAGACTGACGGGGTCCAAATGATGGATGTGTGTCCCCGGCAATCCGGCCGGATGAGGTCCCGCGAATGAGGCTGATTGAACGCCCGCCACATCACCGCCAGGAATCGAAGCCTTTTCGGCTTGGCACAGATGCACAGCACCGTCCGTCAAACGCGTCAACGCTTGAAGGCCGATCACAAATTGGTCTTTGCGATCCGCCAAAACCACTGCGGGATCAGCCGCCAACGGATTGGTATCAATTGCGGTGACGAAAATGGAATGTGGGGTCGAGTCGATCGTCGGCACTTTGCCATAGGGGCGAGTGCGGAACGACGGCCAAAGTCCGATCTGAACCAATCCGTCGACCAACTTCTCGCGAGCGATCGAGACGGCATCGGTACCCGCGATCCCATCGATCGTAGTCGTTTCCGTCGAATCAACATCGACATCGATGACAACCGCTTCGAACTTGCGTTTCGCGCCGCGAACGACATCGACGACGGTGCCCGAGGCGGGAGCGGTGAAGATCACGCCGGGAGTTTTCTTGTCTTCAAAAAGCGGTTGGCCCAAGACGACTTTGTCGCCCGCCGTCACCAACATCGTTGGCTTCATTCCGATGTAGTCGTCGCCCAACAAAGCCACTTGGCGGATCGCCGGGCCAGCTTCCATGTGCTGTTCGGGGCATCCCGTGATGGGCAGATCGAGACCCTTTTTGATGCGGGTCACGCTTTGAGTCATTGCCATGAATGGGCACTTTGTGAAATTTGTAACAAAGTCGGTTCGAGCCAAAGCCCGCAGCGTTTTTCCGAAAGAAAAGACCGGAAAAAATGTCGCGGGCCAAGCAAGTGGACACTATGGCATAGCGTCAGAAGATTGACAACGGCAGATCATCGCCGTTCATGGACGGAAATCTGCCACCTCGATGCAACACGTCCGCCCCGACAAATAGGGCAGACTTTGCGGGCAAGTTTCGCTCGAAAAACAATGCGCGAAACCGCTCAAGATCGGCTAGCCGAAATCGAATTCTTGCGAATTTTCTACCGACCGAACGGACGCTTACTTGAGCGTCACCGAAACCGGTTCACCACCGACTTTCGCGTTCTCCGCAACGATCGTCTCCGGTGCATCCTGGCCAACCTTCACGACGAACGATTTTCCCTTCGGCGCACCTGGCGTGAACTTCGTCCCCGCTACGCGAACTGTATAGAGAACTTCCTTGGTCGAGGCGTCGACCAATTGCACGACCGGGTCTTCGACATCGAAGGTCATCTCACCCAGCTCACCCCACGACGGCGGGCTGTAGTTGTCGAACTGCGAGATTGTCAGTGGCCACCCCGGGTATTGCTTCGCCTCGGGATCGGTCACGTCCACATTTCGCGGCCAGCACTCCATCGTGATGTCGCGGGACTTGGTGTTGAATCGAACGATGCCGAAACCGGCGGCTCGCGTGTTCAACAAATTCCCAGCGGGTTTCGCCTCCGGATTGGCGGCGGCGTAGTTGGTGACTTTGTTTGCAAATCCATCCAGCGAATCACCGGTGTATTCGGGAGCACCCGGCTCGCGGTTTTCACCCGGCTCGACCGGATCCCACCAACGCAGATACAAGTTGGCGATCGAAGGCACACAGAACGACCAAATCGAGTCGCGATATTCGTCGATGCCGTGATGAAAAATCGTCGCCAAGTGCTGATCGCCTGCGTAGTGAAACGCGAAAGCTTTGCGAAGCTCTTCCAAAGCTCGGTTGCGACCAGTTTGTGGCCAGCCATTGGAATCCATGTCAGCATGCAAACGACCATTTGCAGTGCCGTGAATGTGAGCTCCGCCGCAGAAGATCGTTTGCGACAAGGCAACTTTCATGTCCGCATCGGTCCAATCCGCCGCCCAGTCTTCGATGAAGTCCAGTTGCCGCTCGCCGAGCAACACCGCACCTTCGACGTCAACACTGGCGGGGTTGTACTCCGGGTTGCGAATGTGATCGGGACGAGGGCCTTGCTTTGGCACACGCCCGGCGGGACCAGTTTTGAACTTGCGATCTTCCAGAATCGCGAAGTCGATGTTTCCCCAATTGAGATTGGTGAAGTAGACGCCGATGCCCTGGCCGATTTTGTGCGGGTCGACCGGATCGGGCAGGTGGCTGGTTTGGGCCCGTTCGACTTCTTGAACGTAGACACCAGGTTGCGAGTAACCACCATCGGCGGCACCGCTGAGCGTCGAGATCTTTCCACTTTCGCCCCACAGGTTGGGCTGGCCAACATCGTGATCATCGGGCAAGCAAACCGTTGGGCGATCCTTGATGATGTCGCCAAAATCGCGTCCGAACTTCAGCCAAGCGGCGTAGTGCCGGTTGTGGTCGTAGACTTGGTCGCCGGAAAAGAACAACACGTCCGCATCGACCTTGTTCACGTTGTCGATCAGATCCTGACGCGAAATGTCGCCACCGTGAGCCGGGTGGATCGAGTTGCCGGTGAATCCCGCAACGACGATCTCATCTTTGTCGATCGGGTTCCGTCGAACCGTGCCTTCGTAGAATGCTTCCGATCCGTGAGCAACGCGGTATTTGACGGTCGTTGAATCGTCCCAGTTTTCGACTCGAAACGGCGCCGTCCAGCCGGCTTCGATCACTTTCGCTTTGGCGACTTCGGTCCATTGACCATCCTTTTCGATTTCCAAGCGAGCCACCTTGGGATCGCTGGCATCGAGCGGATACAGCTGCGCCGTCAACTTCAGTGTCTTGTCGTGAACCGTGTAAAGCGCAAAACAAATGACGTCCTTTTTCGCAACGTCGGGAATGCTCAAGTCCGCACGTCGTCGCGCGCGTCCTCCCGGTTGTGCAGAAACAGATTCGGCGGTGACGAGCAGTGCCAAACAGCACAACGCCAGACGGTTCAATAACTTCATGACGGTTCCTAAAAGGGCAACAAGTTGTTTTTCAAGAGGTGAGTTCAATCGCCAACGACGCAGAATCAGCGGTCGTCGCGGCAGGTGGTTTCGCGTGTTCGTTTGACTTGGCCGATACCGCCGAACTTTGACGATGCCATAGAACGGCCAAATACAGCGGAATCAGAAAATGAGGTGCACGCAACACGGCTTCGTGGAGGAACTGGTCCGCGCCCCAGTAGTTTAGACTCATCGACATGCCCGCGACGGGTCGAGCCGCGGCGGTCAAGATTCCCCAGATGGCGGCGTACCCTGCCGCCCAGACCCTCAGCTGTGGCACGAAGATCGCCAAACAAACCACGAAATCGAGCGTTCCAAACGTTCGCAACATTGTGTTTGCAGTTTCGTACTCGACACCCAGCGAAACCGAAATCATGCCGTAAAAAAATGGCGGTGTCGGCCACCACCCAATCGCGTAGCAACCATGCCCGGCGAAAGTCATGATCAACGCGACCATCGCTGTGATCATGGTCGCTCGATGGCGAGCCCCCAGCTTCAAAGCCAATACCAATAAGACGGGTGCCAGCATCTGACCGCCGTGTTCCAAGAACATCGGAAACTGGCGTTGGGCCCCCACGTATTTCGCATAACTCAAAACGATCAGCAACCCGCTGCCGCCAAGCAGAGCAATCATTTGAAACTTTGATTGCCGACGAACGGTCAGCGTCAGAATGGTGCAGCCGACATACAACCAAGTGATCCGAGAAATCCAAACCTGCAGCCAGCCATCATCGGCTCCCGTCCCAACGAATTCGTCCCAGCTGACGCCCAACCACTCGGCAAAGTCATACGTCGCGTCTTGCCAGAGCAAAACTCCGTAAGGACCTTCCCAGTAGTAATGCACCCAGGTCCATCCGACAAAACACAGAAACGCCGCGAATCGAAGGATGAGAACCAACGCAAAGTCTTGTCGGGAACCGTCGCCGATTGCCTCGCTCGCGTCCTCTTTCGCTGCGTTCTGATTCTCGTCCGCGGCAATCTTTTGGGGGTCGGTTTTCATCGGCGAGGTGGCGAGCGAATCTTTTCAGGCGGGCGATGGTGATTCATCGGGGCGGGGTCCTCATTGTAACCCGCTCGATGCACGCTGCCAAAACCGCGACCCGGACGAAGCCTGCTTTTTCAGCGTCGAGTGACCTCTACCCCAACGTCATCGTCTCGATGCGTTCCTGCTGCGGCGGCGGTGACTGAGATTCCTTGGCCGCGCGACGTTCGTCTTGGGTTGTCACACGCCGAACGACCCACCAGAGAAACAGCGTCATGATAAGAATCGAAAGAATCGCGAACGCACCTTCGAACAACAACGAACGCCGAAGCTCGGAGACCGGACCAAGCACTTCCGACAATCGATACTGAACCAACACGAGCAAATCGGTTTGCTCCACCCTCGACGCGACTGGCTTGCTCGATGAACCGAGCGACTCGTCGAGATCGCTCCCGTCACCGGCAGCGGGCGCAGCTTGCGTCGGCCGTGGCAATGTGACCGGCTCCATCGCCGCGATCCAGTCGCCACCAAAACCATTCCCCGAAGATGCGCTCGCCATCGGATCGCGAAAATCAACATCACCGCCTTCCAGCAAACGATCCATCGTCGCGCCGTCGACTTGGTAGCTTTTGTCCGAAACGTTCTGACCTTCTTCTCGCAGTTGATCCATCAACGGATGCTGCAACACCGTGCCTCGCAAATCGCCTTCGCGAGCTTCCACCAGCACGGCCACTTGGCTGGGATTGGCCGCATCGGCTTCGTTGCCAGAACGTGACCGTTGCAACAACTGAAAATCACCAAGGTTGATCGTCGCAACAAATACCGCGTCGGGATCTCGATCTGGAGTTTCGCGACGACCGCTGACCACCACGCCACTTTCTTCCAACCAAAGCGGTGTGCTGATGGCGACCTTCCACATCTTCGTCGCCGTGCTCTGAAACGCCGAACTCAAGTGCGTGTGGCGGAGAGGCGAAACCGAATCCATCGGAATCGTCGACGGATAATCGTCCTTTCGCCCGGTGAAGTAAGTCCGGTAGGCGAAGTTTCGACCGACACTGTTCTGCGCTCGCGGAACCGATTTCCCGTAGACGATCGTCATGATCGTTCCGGCACCATCGGTCACGAACATCGTCGCCAATCGCTGACGAGGCTTTCCCGGTTCTGATGGCTGGCGGTACTGCGCCAACCGCTCGGACAGATATTCATCCAGTCGCAACTGCGCCGGATGCTCCAACAAAATGTCTCGTGCCGCGAGAGCGTCTTCGCGAACCAACGCGTCAACGGGCGTGGACGACGAAGCGATTCGCTGCAACACCGGCGCGGACGTTTCGCCCTGGATCAATTCCGCCAACAATGTTTCGAACGTTTCTCGCTGGGCCTCCTCGTGCACCAAGTCAAAGTAACGCTGGATTTCGGTCTCCAACGTTTGTGCCGCCAAACGTGCCGCGAATTGGTTGCTTCCAAACGCTTCAGTCCGAAGCTCCTTCGTCGCCGTCCGTGTCGCCAGATCGATGCTTCGTGCACCAAAGAAACACGTGGCCAGCAACAGCAACAGCGGCCCGACAATCCCCAACAACATCAGCGGGCGCCGCGAGCGTGTCTTATCGCGAACGTTCAGATCGTCGAGTATCTGCTGAACGTTGCTGTAGCGAGATTCGGGATCCACTTCCAAACAATGCTGCATGAGCTTTCGCAGTGATCGATCCACATCACGCCGCGACAACTGTTCGGCCGCAGGCGGTGCCAAAGCAATGGCCTCGCGGTATCGAGCCAATCGTCCCGGCAAAGATCCGGCAGTATCCAATTGCGACAACAACGCTTGATCGCGATGCGGCGCCGACCCGGCCAACATTCGAAACAAGATAGCTCCCGCCGCGTAAACATCCCACCGGGCATCAGGCGACGACTGCAAATCCGCTTGTTCGGGCGCCATGTAAAACAGCGTCCCCATCGCGGGAGTCTGGTCGTGCGACATTCGACTCTGTCCAAAGTCGGCCAAACGTGGTTCGTTGTCAGCCGCCAACAAAATATTCGCGGGTTTGATGTCGCAGTGCAGGACGCCTTTCCCATGACAATGATTCAGCCCAATCAGAATCTTGCGGAACAAGTCGACCGCTTCAGCCACCGGCAATCGCCCACGGCGGACCAGCATGTCCTCCAGCGACCCGCCTTCGATCAATTCCATCACGTAGTAAGGCGGGTCGGCGTCCCAGCCGACTTCCAGCACCTGCACGACGTGCCGATCGGCCGACAACTGAACCAAGTTTTTGACTTCGCGGGACAGCAACGACCAGTTCACACCGCCTCGGTGCAAGTAGAACTTCACCGCCACGCCGCGGCCGGTGTTGATATCACGTCCGACCCACACCTGACCAAACGCTCCCGAACCCAAAAAGCGTTGCAGGCGCACACCGGGAACTTCCGCGGGCGGCATCGTCGCACCAAGTGACAATCGACGCGCGGCTGCCTGACCACCGATCGTTTGCGACTCGGTCATCGGCTCCCGGGACGCATCGGACTGACGAGAAGAGTCCGAATCGGGCGACGGCGACCCAGATGAGGGTGGCCCGGGAGGTGGCGGCATATTCACCCGACTGCAACCTGAGAAGAAGTGCGTTTTTTGGCGGCGTCAATCAGCTTTTCTAGACCCTCATGGAGCGGCGTGAGTTCGCGGCCCAGGATTTTTTTCATCTTGGTGATGTCCGGGCAACGTCGCGTCATGTCGCCTTCGGGAAGCGGTGGCAAGTGCACGACCTTGGATGAACTGCCGGTCATTTCAATCACGGTTTCCGCCAACGACTTGATCGTCATCTCGATGTCGCTGCCGATGTTGATCGTTTTGCATGCCCAACTCGGGTCATCCAACACACGAGTCGTCGTGTCCAGGTTGTCATCCACAAAACAAAACGTTCGTGTCTGAGACCCATCCCCATAAACCGGGATATCCTCTCCAGCGAGAGCCGCGGCGATGAACTTGGGAACCACGAAGTCCGTCGTCTGCTTCGGCCCGTACGTGTTGAAGAATCGAAAGACGTTGAACTGCAACCCGAACTCTTGGTGATACGAACGGAAGTAAGACTCGCCCAGATTCTTGATGATCGCATAAGGCAATCGCGAATTCAGCGGCGTCGTCTGTTCGTGCTGAGGCATCTCCACCGGCTCGCCATACACCTCGCTGCTGCTGGCGTAAAAGACGCGACCAACGCCCGTGTTTTTTGATAGCGAAAGCACGTTGCGGATTCCGTCAATGTCCTCCAACACCGCGACCGGATTGGCCAACGTTCGCTGAACGCCAACCAACGCCGCGTAATGGAAGACCGCATCAAAACGAGTCGCCGTCATGATCGGCGACAAATCGTCCATCCGGTTCACATCGGCCTTGATGAACCGAACGTTCTTCGCCGACACGGGTGGCAACTTCGATCGATCTCCCGTCACCAAGTTGTCCACCACGACGACTTCGTTGTCCGGAGACTCGGCCAATCGGCACGCCAGCGATCCGCCCACGTTGCCGGCGCCACCGGTGATCAAGATTTTTCGTTGCGACTGCGTCATGGTGATTATCAAAGAGAAGAGAAGCTCACCGGACAATCATAGCTTTTCAATGTCTCCCCCGCGACGCGTGAAAGAACGAAGCCTCAGAGTAGAACAATTGTCTCCATTGCTCCGTCGGGCCAGCCTCCAACTCCAAGCCATCCCCTTCGCCAACTTCACTCGCAATCGCGTCTGGCTGCTCGGTAGCCGGAAACGTTGTGAGCGGCAACCGCGGCTAACGCCGATCGGCTCACACAGTCGGCACCGTCACCCCAGATCTCACGCCGCCGTACGATGGACTTCCAAGTCCGTCGACCCAACAGAGTAGAACAATTGTCTCCATTGCTCCGTCGGGCCAGTCTCCAACACCAAACCATCCCCTTCGCCAACTTCACTCGCAATCGCGTCAGGTTGCTCGATGATTTCACCCACACACGCAAACAGTTGAGGACAACTGTTCTACTCTGGCTCAGAACTAAAAGGTCAAGCTAAGCGATGCAAACGTCGTGTCACCCACTCGAATGTCAGCACCGATGCGATCAACCACATCAACACCGCGTTGCGACGAAGCGTGAAAGCAGAATCGGGTGTTCCTGCCAACAAGGTGACTTGCGATTGCGGCACGATCGCTTCGGACAAGGTTGCTTTCACGTCGCTCATCGGAGTCGTCTCATCCACCGGCACGTACTCGCCCCGCGTGGTCGACGCCAGATTCAACAACTCGTCATCCGCCCGGCGTGGACGCTCAAGCTCGCTGGTCGGCAATCGGACTTGAACACTCTGGCGAAGCAATTGTTCGTCGAGAGCATCGCCCACCGCCAACTGAATTTCGTAACCGCCGCTCTTAGTGACAACAAAGTTGCCCGTGTAGGTTCCACCGCGAGGCGAGTCCGCCGCGGGAGTCAGCTTGAGATCCTTGATTTTTCCATCGGGAGCCAACAATTTCGCGGTCACGAATGGCTCCGTCAACGGTTGAAATTGATCGTCGACCAAGACTGCTCGCAACGCAATGTTTTGCCCCACCATGGCTCGGTCTGAATCGACCAACAGCACGCCGCGGTTGCTGTCTCTCAACAAACGACCTTCGCTCACCCAACGAATCAGTTTGGTGTAGTAGCTGTCGAAGTAACGATCACCACCAGCACGCAAACGCCACACTTCGCCGCTGCCTTGGAAGAAGACTCGGCCGGCACCATAAAACTGGCTGGCCATGAAAATCGGCAAGCTGCCGCTGACCTCCGTCGTTGGATCCGAGAAATAGGCGTAGACCTTCGCACCGGGCTTTGCACTTTTGACACCGACGTAATCGTAGAAGCCGCCAAACTCTTGCCAGATCTCAAAACTCTCTTCCGATGAATCCGCCACCCACAGGAACTCCGCTTGAGAGGATTCCGGCGTGAATTTCAACGGCCAAGATTCCGAACCGCCCTGTCGACCACCACCCAGCAATGGACCTCGCGTTGCCAGGTTCACAGGAAAAAATGCACCAATCTGGCTCGAGCGTGGGTCGGCCCGATCTCCTGAAATCTTTGGGTGAAAAACCGGACCAGCGACCAAGACCAAACCGCCGGCCTGCTGAGTCAAAAAGCGATCCAATAACTCAAGCGAAGCGGAATCAATCGCAGACCAATCCGGGTCGAACATCACCACCGCGTCGTAGTCAAACAACTCTTCGGCTGTCTCGGGGAAACGAGCCAACAACTCGTCGGCATCCTGACTCATGCCCTGCATCCCGGTTTGCAACCACACGTCAAGTTGCACCGATTCATCGCGGAACAACAAGTTGCGAACGAAGCGATATTCACGCGTCGGCCCGCCGGCTATCGCCAATACCTGTAGCTTGCGAGCGACAACCTCATAGCGAGCCGTTTGCATGTTGTCAGCAGCGTTGCGATCCTCCGCCGGCGCGACCACGCGAACGGCCAAGCGTCGTCGTCCAACGGTTTGCGGTTCAATTTCAAAACGAATATCAGTGAGCGTCGCGTCGGGTTCCAACTTCACTCGCTGGGTTTCCAAGACCACGCCGCCAGGCAAGCTGGTCGCGGACTGTTCCGCGTTTGCGCCAGGGTCACTGGAAGAGCTGCCTTCGCCCGTGTCGAGCGCGTCCACCAATTCCACATCGACTTCCAACGCCGAGGTGCCAGTCGCTTGCAACACTGAAGCGACAACGAACTTGTCGCCGGGGTAAACACGACGTGGGACTTCCAAATCAACCACGCGAATGTTCGTCGGAGGCTGACTGCTTCCCAGGCCCACGGGATAGACCGCGACTTCGCCGCGACGAGCCAAAGCCAACGCCGAGGACAATGTCGCACCGCCGTTGTTCTGACCGTCAGTGATCACGATCACGCCCGCCAAAGTCGTCGGATCATGGTCCACCAAAACAGATCGCAACGCGTCGCCGATCCGGCTTTGTGCACCGCCGGCGACAATGACTTCATCCCAATCAACGGCCTTCATCGTTGGTGATTCAGGATCGCCATCGGAATCCAAATCGGATTCGCTCGGGGCCGGTTGGCTCTCCGCCGAGTCGGGCTCCCCGGCTGTTTCCAAACCAATCAACTGAGCCAAAGACCGGTCCGTGTGCACCGCGTAGACCCCGCCGATCGAAACGATGCCAAACACCAACGTGATCGCTGCGGCCAACAGTGACCAGCCGATCGCAGACGCAGAACCGGGAGTCTCCGCCCCGGCGGCTTTGGTCAATCGCTTGCCATTCTTTTTTGCATTGCCAATCCCGAGGCCCCCCATCGCGAAAGCGACCAAGGATGCAATCGCGGAAACAGCGAGGCAGAAACCGCCAAACAACACGAACGGACTGATCGGTTCTGCAAAGGCTTCTTCATTCAATGATTGCTCACCGGTTGTCGCGACTTCTTGTTCGAACTTGGTTTGCACGAGCCAAGGTTCGGTCGCTTGATCGAACAGATAGACACTCGTTCGATGTTCTTTCGCGAACGATTCGACCAGTTCCGAAACGGCGACCAACTCACGGGCCCGTTCGACACGAGAAACGGCCTCGATCGAATCACCCGAAGGCAACGACATACTCTGGCTGGTGTCGACCATCACGATGACTTCGCTGGGTCGCGTCACTCGTCGCTCAGTCCGCCGAACCAAATCGAAGAACAGAAACACGAGCGCCGTCACCGCAACCAAACGCAGACCAATCAACGTCCATCGCACCGGACGCCGCAGCTCTCCGACGTCACGCTTGTAGTAAAAGATGCATGCCGAGTAAGCGACGGCCAATCCTAAAACCACCGCGGCCCAGACCCACCAACCGTCCAGGCTCGATGCTCTCGCGAATTCGTAGACAACTTGTTCAGAAGGATTCATCGCGATGCTCCCGCCGTGGATGGATTCGCACTCGAGGTCGCTCCGTCGGAACCATCGTTGCCATGATTGGACGCCCCAACCGTCCTCTTTCGTGAGCGACCACGCGGGGCTGGCCGTGGCATTTCAGACGCGGGACTGCTTCGTCTTCCGCGACTGGATCGACTTCCCACCGCACCATCACTGGTCGGTCGCACGTGATACGACGCCCAAGCCGCAAGCATCTGTTCAATGGCCAGCATCAACACCAAAAGTGCCAGCAAAATCAAAAGGAAAGTGGACATCCCACCGCCGACTCCAGAGTCACCCCAATCTCCCGGTGAAAGAAACTCGACCTCCAAAGGCAGCAAGTCTCGGATCACTTCGGCACTGCTTACTCGAGACAAATCGGATTCGCCGACGTTCAGCACGGACGCCACCGGCATCACGCTCGTTTGCCCATCGGTTCCCGTGCGTTGCCATTCGATCGTTCCTGGCATCAACAATTCGTCCAGCCCAGCTTGGTCGGCAACGATTAATTCGCGAGGCGAAACTTGGATTGACGATTCGTTCGCAGCGGCTTCCAATTCGATCTCCAACCGAGGTGGCTCCTCCGCGGGCGGTAGCAAGACAACCGTCGGCAGATAGCTCTCCCCGGGCACGTCAATTTCCGCGACCGAGTCGACCATTCGGCTGGTGGGCGGAGCGGCTCCGCTGAACAACATCGCGTTGCTTTGAAGCAAGAACACAACGAACGTCGGATCGCCAGGCCAGTTATTCCAGTTGCCGTCCAGTCCGGTGGTGACCGTCACGATCCGGCCTCGGCCCAATCCATGAAGCGTCGCAACAGGAGTCTCGTCGGAACGAGCCAACAAGGTTTGCACGTTCGCTTGGACTGGTTCAGCCTCGGCTTCATCGCCCATCAATTCTTCTCGCAGTTCTTCGGCAGCAGACATCGCGGGCACCCATTGCCGGCGAATGCTGACTAACCCGAAGATGCCATTCCCAGCAGAAGCGATCGGCCCCAGCAGATCCGCGTTTTTGCCGAGCACCAATCGCGGCGACTCCTCCGAGTCATTGCCCAGACCCAACGTGGGCGCGATATCAAATGGCAACAGCCCCCCGGCTTTTCCACCAACCATGCCGTTGTAGTTTTCCGCGTCGACATCGTCGCCCAAGAACCAGGCCAGGCCGCCTCCGTTGGTGACGTATTGCGTCAGCGAATCGACCGCCCGCTTGGATAGTTCGGGAACATCGATCAGATAGACCGCTCGGTAACGGGACAATTGCTCGGCGGTCACATCACGCAGCATCGTGACCGGTTGCACTTCCGGAATGGCACCGATCCGGACTTGGCTTCCCGGATCCAAAACCGAAGCGACGTGGTAGGCCCCAATCGTATCCGCATCCCCACCGTCGATCACCAACACTCGCTGAGCATCCGCAAGCGGAATCGTGCAAACTCGCGAATTGTCGACCTCCAGCGCATCGGATGGCAACTCCACTTTGACGACATGCGTGCCAACCTGATTGACGAAGATTTGAAACGACTTCGTCAACTGCTGACCGCCGGGAATGGAGTCAATCAAGATGACCGGCAAGTTCTGGACTTCGCCGCTGACGGTGACCGTCGGATCCGCAGTTTTGACTTGATCGCCGTAAGTGATCACGCTCGCGGAAATTGCCACGTTCGTCGCTTCACGCGGCGAATAGTTTTTGACCGTTACGTTGACCACCACGGGAACTCCCGCGACCCAAACATCCGGCGTCGGACTCAGATCGGTGATCGCGAGATTGCGAGTCGTGTTGCTCGTTCGATTGTCCACGCAGTCGATCATTCGGATCTTGGCACCCGCTTGGTCGACGGATTCCAACGCCTCCGCCATACGACGCGGCGCCGCCCAATCCCGCTGCGTGAAATCGCTGACCACGTATAAGTTTTGCGAATCCGCGGTGGTCGCGGCGATCAAGTCCGATGCCAAATCAATCGCGGGAACCAAATCGGTTCGCAGCGAAGAAGCTCGCGTCGCCATCAAACGATCGACTTGTCGTCCATCTGGCGAAATGGTTTGCGCGGACAAGTCAGCAGCCACATCCGCGGACGCATTCTCACCCGCTGACACCATCGCCGCGCGACTGGCTCGCATCACCGTCAACGTGTGGTTGTCGCCGTCGGCAGCTAAACGTTTGACCAATCCCGAAACGGAAGCCAGCGCTCGGTCGTAAGCTGTGTTGCCGACGACGCCGGTGGAATCGGATTCCACGCTACCCTCATCGGAACCGCGCCGCGAAACGACCTGCTGCATTGAGTAGCTGTCATCGAGAATGATCACGTGGTGCGTGGTTTGGCCGCCGAGAGCCCCGATCCATTCGCGTCCACCAACCAATCCAGCCAGCAATGCGATCAGCAATGCCGCGACGGCCAACCGCGAAAGCAACAGCAGCAATTGACGCAGAACAATCCAACGACGTTGTTTGCGATAGCTGGCCAGCAAAAAATCCATCGCCGCCCACTTGGTCCGGCGATGCCGAAGCAAGTTGATCAGGTGAACCAAGAGCGGAACCGCGACGAACGCGAAACCAATCGATAGGGCGGGATAGAGGAACAAGTCGTTGCCTAGCTTCGAAGTTTTGGGAGTGCCTGCCGAGCGGACAGGAAACGAGCCAGCACGGCATCGAGCGGTTCGCTGGTCCGGACTTGCAAGTAATCGATTTTCAATCGGCCACAGGCTCGTCGGGTCTTTTCAAGAAAGTCATCCAGCGCCTCGAGGTAACCTTCGCGAAGCGCGGCTGGATTGCAGTTCAATGCCGACTCGACTTCCAGCCCTTCGAATCGAGTGGCGCCGGTGAAGTCGAAATCCATTTCGTCGTCGTGCAAGACGTGAATCAAGGCAACGTCGTGCCCGCGAGCCCTCAGGACTCGCAATCCTTCTTGCAGTTCTTCCACGCCCAACAAGTCAGAGATCACACACACAACACCGGCTCGAGGAATCGCGGATGCGAGTTGCTTTGCGACGTGATCGAGTTTGGTCTCGCCTTCGTGATCCGCGGACGCGAGGCAAGTCAACATCCGATTGAGCTGGTGCTGACTCGATTTGGCCGGAACGCTGTCACGAAGCTGCGTGTCGAACGTATACAACCCGCAAGCGTCTTTCTGACGAAGAGCGAGGTAGGCGAGCGAGGCGGCGAGCGAAGCGGCGTACTCAAATTTGTTCTCGTCACCTTCGCCGTACGACATGCTGCCGCTGCAATCGACGAGCAACTGCAAACGAAGGTTGGTTTCTTCCTCATATTGCTTGATGTGCAACCGATCCTGGCGCGCGTATACCTTCCAATCGATATGCCGCAACTCATCGCCAGCAACATACTGGCGGTGTTGCAAAAACTCGATCGATTGACCGAAGTACGGACTTCGGTGCATCCCTGAAAGGAAACCCTCCACCACTCGCCGGGCGGTCAATTCCAACCGGCGAATGCGAGCGGTGACCTCAGGACGCAAATATCTTTTGGAATCGGGCATCGCGAGACAATTCGTCCTCGGTCGTCGGGGTGGCGTCAATGATTCGGGCGACCACTTCGTCGCTGGTGATGCCTTCACTTTCGGCGGCGAAATTCACCACCATCCGGTGACGCAAAACTGGCGGTGCAAGAGCTTGGATGTCTTCGACCTGCACGTGATGGCGACCTTGCAACAACGCTCGGGCTTTGCCACCGAGGATCAAAAACTGAACAGCTCGCGGCCCGGCGCCCCAGCCAACCAAGTCTTCCACGAAGTCCGGAACGCCTTCACCGCCGACGCGAGTTTGACGAACCAACGACAACGCGTATCGCACGATGTGGTCGCTGACGGGAACCTGACGAACCAATTGTTGCAGCCGCAAAATCTCTTCGCCACGAAGAACCGGTTCCGCTTCAGCCGTCCCAGTTCCGGTGGTCCGCCGAGCGACTTCGAACTCTTCATCGAACGATGGGTAGTCGACGTAGATTTTGAACATGAACCGGTCTTGTTGAGCTTCGGGCAACGGGTACGTGCCTTCCTGCTCAATCGGGTTCTGTGTCGCTAGCACGAAGAACGGATCATCGAGCTGATGTCGTTCGCGACCGGCCGTGACCTGCCGTTCTTGCATCGCTTCCAGCAACGACGCCTGTGTCTTCGGCGGCGTTCGGTTGATCTCATCGGCCAACACCACGTTGGCGAACAGCGGCCCGGGCATGAATCGCAATTCGCGATGCCCCGTCGCGCGGTCCTCTTCCATGATCTCAGTGCCAGTCACGTCGGCGGGCATCAAGTCAGGTGTGAATTGAATTCGACTGAAGGATAGGTCCAGCGTCTTGGCCAGCGTGCTGATCATCAGCGTCTTGGCCAGCCCTGGCACGCCTTCCAGCAAAACGTGACCGCGGCTGAAGAGACAAATCAGGATCTCGTCGATGACTTCTTCTTGGCCAACAATGATCTTTCCCAACTCTTCGATCACTCGCCGGCGAGCGTCGTGAAGCAAGTTGAGGTCCGCCTCGCCAATGGCAGCGGAATTTGATTCAGGTGCATTCATCCAGGATGTCTCAATCAGGTTCTCTTTGTCCAAAGATCACGCGGCGACGATCATGCGGCCAATCGCACCAGTACGTCTTACCAAGGTAGCCCACCGGACAGTGGCGGAGTAGACCGGTCAAATGTGCTCGCAACAGTTGTTACGCGAGACGATCTGCCTCACGAACACCCCTGGATGCATGAATCCGAAAGATGGACCAACGACTCCCCCACGAGCGACACATCGGCCAACTGTCTGCCAATACGCCGCAAAATCGATTGTCTGCACGTATCGCTTGATGAGCCCGCGTGCATTGCGAGGCAAAAATAACGCTGAGAGAATTCGCTCAGAATCACAAGCTCAGGGAATTTGAACCATTCCCCAAAACGGCCGTTCGCGATCCGCTCGAACACGAGCGTCTTCCAACATCACTCCAACGGATTGATCAAACGTGAAATCCTTGCGTCGAGAACGGTAGCGAACCGTGATCGTCTCTTTGAAATCCAGCGGCATCTGCGGGTACAACCAAACCGTGTACGAATCCGATGGTGCCTGCGTGATGATGACTTCGTTGTTCGCCATCACGCGAGCCTTGACCGGGGCAGCCTTCAAACGCTCCGCGTCGTTCCAAAGAATGGGATTGATCGACAAACCAGGAAGCATCTCGCCCCATTCCAACCACCAAAAGAACCGATCGCCCTCTCGCATCGATACCACTTCCAAATCTTCCGGCGGCGCGGCGCGGCGATGCCCCGGCGTCTTCATCCATTCAAAGATCCGGTCAGCTTCTTCGTAAAAGAAATCCAATCCGCGGCCGCGGTACAACACGATCATGGCATCGTGGTCGTAGGTCATGTATCGATCGTAGATGCCTCCATAATCCCGCAGCGGCACGCCGTCCTTGTCACCTTTGACGATGTAGACCGGCATGTACTTCGAATTCGCATTGTAGTGCTGCAGCGTTTTGCCGGGGCGACTGCTGATGCTGATCATCCCCGCCCACAAATCCGGATGAGAGATGGCAATGTCCCAAGCCGCAGTGCCGCCCGGCCCGTGACCGCCGATGAAAACACGATCGGCATCGATCGCGAAATGTCGCATCGCGTGACGCAACGAACTCAGCACCGCGTCATGCTCGCGCATCGTGTACTCGTAGTCGCCCTGACCGCCTCGCGTCCAACGCGGTGCGACAACGATGAATCCATGGCGGATGGAATGACCAAGCCGCATCGTCGGGGAAACTTCCGGTGCAGACTCTTCCGCGGTGCCATCAGCCGAAGACTCGTTGACCAGCTGCTCGTCACTGGTTTTCTGTTGCAAGAAAGATTGCTGTGGGACACCCGACCACCAATTGAGTTGAGTCTCAGCGACCGCTCCCGCAGCATGCATCGCAACGACGCACGGATAGGTTCGATTCGGGTCGTACTCCGGTGGCAACTGCACCACGTACGAAACAGGCGGAAGCGAAGCGAGGTCTTCTGCTTGAGCGGCGTGAAAGCCCGCTTGGTCCAATCCCACATGGAACATTCCATCCACGGAAGGATCAGCAACAATCGAATCATCCACCTCGATCGCATCAATCAATGGCGGCTTCATCAACGGTAACATTTTCGCGATGTAGTCGGCTCGCGCGCCTTCCAACGACGACAAACGTTCGAGGATCTCTTGTCGCTTGCCAGGGTCTTGCTCAGCCAAGTACTCACGAACCAACACTCGCACGTCGATCAGCGAAAGCACGATTTTCAGGTTCGTTTCGCCCGAACCATTGCCGAGCAACCAACCCGCCACCGCGAGCGAAACCCGAGTCTCGGAATCCATCGTCGAGTTGCCGCCCATGCGAATGAAGTCACTCATACGTGGCAAAGTCGCCGGGGTGAGCTCGGCTTTGATTTCAGCGACCAATCCACCCAGTGAGTTCTGCATTGGCTCCTGCAGTTCGCCAACCAACTCCGCCAGACGCTGATGAACTGTGTCAATCTGCTTCTGAGTTTCGTCCATCGATCCGATCAAGTCCGCGACCTTGACCTGCGTGACTCGGCTGACGACTCGCGTCGGGAACTGATCCAAGATCGCTCGCGCCAAAATGGGCTGGCCCGACTCACGTCGCAGTTCCGCTTGCTCGAGCAATTGGCTGGCTTCATTCTCGACGTATTGGCCAACGATCGGCTTGAGATCCGAACTCTCTGGGAACTCATCCAGAATCCGCACCAATTCTCGACGCGCGTCGGCGTAACGTTCGGACTCGGCGAAAAAACGCACGACGTTCAAGCGAGCGTCGACATTTTTCGGATCGGTGTTGCGACGAAAAATGTTCCGCAGCTGATCGCTGCTGATACTCGATGTGGCAATTCGCATGTCGAGGTTGATCGAGTCGTCGGTCTTAAGAGCCTCAACCTTCGCGTACTTTGCCGTCAGTTCCGTGATGCCTTGCAGGATCGGGAACGGAGACCCCGAGGGACCTCGAACGGTCAGTCTCCGTCGACCGAACTCGTTGAACGGCGTGACGCCGAGAGCCTGGCCAATCGACGCGACTTGTTCGCCACCATCGGGCACCGGTTGAAAGAATTCAATTCGCTCGTGCAGATCCGGAACATCGCGTGGTTCCGCTGCGACCATCCCTCGCCGATGAACGTAGGTTCGCCGCAGTCCATCATCGACGACCCAAATCGGACGGTTCTGAATACCGCTTTCACCTGCAGCCGAGGCTGCATTTTGGTTCATGCTGGGAACTTCCAAGTAGATCCCTCGCAGGACCATCCCGTTCCGCAGCGATATCAGCTGCTCGGCATGAGCCAATGCGGATTGCCCAACAATCGACACTGCGAAAACCAGCAAGAGAATCGCCGCGAGCACCTCTCTCAACCGGCTGGACATTCGCTTGCCATCCGAGTTGGAAAAGGTGACTTTCATGGGGACTCAACGTTGGTAGCAATCAGTAGAAAAGATTCGCCGTGCGTTGCAGTGTCCGACCGAGCGGAGCCACACCAACACTCAGCTGAGTGACTGTTGGACGAGACTGAGCGATGAACTGCGCCAACAACATGTTTTGCCCTGAAGGCTGATCAGCGACAGCACCATCGATCACCGATCCAGCGGGCCGCCTAGCAGACAGCTTGCCCGAATCGGCCAACAATGATTCGCGAGTGGAATCGGTAGCAACCGGAACTGGACGCACCGCTGATTCACCCTGCGAATCGCTTTGTTCTGACGACGACGCGACATTCCATTGTACCCCATCGCCGGAAGGCCCCACGAGAGAATTCGCCTCGTCCACCGACATTTCGTTGGTCGGAGCCCGCAGAACAATCACGGCGATCAAGCACGCAGCCACGGCCACTGACAACTGACCGGCGACTCGCAGGAACCTTCGCTCAGTTCCAGATGTTCCCACCGCCCCGACCGCCGTCGGCATCCCCGTTTCCAACTGACGCCAAATCGCGAGAGTTTGCTGACAGTGGACGCAATTAGCCAAGTGACGGTCGTCATCGATCGAATGTTCTGACCCGGTATCAATCCACTGATTCATACGAGCTTCGAATGCGTCGCAGGCTGCGTTCTCACCAACGGAGACGGAGTGAATGGTTGAGTTGTGACTCATGCGACACCCCCGGTTTCTCGAACGCGGCGGATCACTTGCAGACGAGCTCGGTGGACCCACGTTTTAATTGTACCCGCGGGATGGCCCATCACGCTCGAAGCTTGCTCGTACGACATCCCATCGAAATGGACCAACTCAAATGCTTGCCGCGAGGACGCCGGCAAGGAAGCCATCGCGTCACGCAGCGATTGGTTCGCTTGGATACCGCTGGCGGGCGAGCCGACTCCTTGGATCGCAACGTGCGTCTCATCGATTCCAGCCAACTTTGGCTTGGATTTTTGTTTGGCCAAAAAGGACCGGCAACGATTTCCGGCAATAGTGGTCAACCAGGGCTCAATTGGTCGCGAACGATCCCACGACTGAATGGAAGCAGCGACCCGGCGAAAGGTTTCCTGCGTCAGGTCTTCCGCGTCTTGGTGGTGCCCGAGCCAACGGACACAAACGCGATAAACCAAATCACGGTGCCGACGGAAGAGTTCGGTGAACGCGGAGTCCATGCGGGCGTCACGCCCCAAGTAGGCGTCCGCCAATGCCTCATTGGACAACATCGCGAGCGAAACGGTTTTCATCACCTACCGGCCGCTGAAGAAACGCTTCAAGGCATCGTCGGCCGCGTCCCGCGAATTTTCTTTCAGAGCTTTCTTTGCACCCTCGGGAAGCTTGCCCGGTTTGCTCTTGGGCGGGATCACGCGTGAACCGTTGCTGGTGTCATCGTCCGACGACATCTTGGTGTCGTTGTCCTGCTTCTTCGCAGGAGCGTCTTCGATCATGACCGTGCCATCGACCGACAGGTCGTCGCTGTTTTCGCCTTCTTTGCCATCCAAACGAAATTGTCGCGTGTCCGGGTCGGTCTGCTTTCGAACCCGATCGATTGCATCGGCTTCGTCCAACCAGGAATCCACGTCGACTTCTTCAAAGCGACTGTCTTCGCCAGCACCCTGCTTGGTCCGTTGGGCAGCATCGGCGACGTCTTTGACTTCAGGCTTTTTCGCGGCCTGCAACCCATGCTCGATGACGAGCGAAAACATCAACTTGCCGACGCGAAGGTTATCGCCGTCTTTCAGCACCTTGGCCTTGTCAGCCGGCAATCGCTTGTCGTTGACGAATGTGCCGTTGCGGCTCTTCAGGTCCTGAACCAGAACTCGGCCGTCTTTGATTGCCAGAATGCAATGCCGGCGGCTGACCGACTCGCTTTTTGGACGAAGCTGACAGGATTCGCTACGTCCAATCAAGAATCTCTTTTCCGAGACCTCGATCTCTTTGCCTTCATGGCTGCCCGATTGGACTCGCAGTCTTACTTGCATCGGTACCCTTCGTTGCGAAAACCAAACGCACGAGTCGGAATCGGTCGTGCGAGACTTGGATGGTCAAACGTGGTTCGTGCCTATGCAAAGGAAGGACCAATTTTTGGCTTCCCCGTCACCCTCTCTTTCGCAAAGAGTGATTTGCAAGCAACCTTGCAACCATGTTCGCGGCCGATCTTATTGTAATTGATCGAATAGTGGGAGAGGATTAATCACCCATTCAAGCGTGATATCGTGATATACCACACCACTACCCCTCCAGGGCACCATAGAGACCCCTCAAAAATAGCAGGTAGAACCGCCGATTGCAGCCCCTCTGAAGGCTCGCGATGGCGAGAGAACGGGGTGACGGAGAACTTAAGTCGAACTCAGCGACTGAATCCAATGCCTTGGTAGTCAAACCCAAGCTTTTCCAGGCCGAGACTCTTCAATGTGTTGCGACCGTCGAAGACGAAGGCGGGCTTCTGCATTAATTCACGAATTTTTTCAAAATCTGCGGTCGCGAACTCGTCCCATTCCGTCAAAACAGCAATCGCATGGGCGGATGTCGCTGCGGTCTCCGCGTCGGAAACCACTTCCACGTTGTTCTCAATCAATTGACGCGAAACATTACTGATCTCTTGATCACCATTCTTGAAGACAGCTTCCAAGTTGGCGACAACCTGAGCTTTGGTGACTTGAGGGTCGTAAATTGACAAACGAGCCTTTTCTAGCAACAGATCGCGGCAAACATAAATCGCGGCGGATTCCCGGGTGTCGTTCGTGTCCTTTTTGAATGCGAATCCCCAAATGGCGATTTTCTTGTCCGACACAGTGTTGAACATTGTGCGGACCATGCGGTGCACAAAACGTCGCTTCTGGTAGTCGTTCATCGTGACGACTTGCTGCCAGTAGTCAGCCACCTCGGGCAACCCGAAGTACTCGCAAAGATAGACGAGGTTGAGGATGTCCTTTTGGAAGCAAGAGCCTCCAAAACCGACCGATGCCTTCAGAAACTTCGGTCCGATTCGCGAATCCATTCCGATCGCCATCGCGACTTCGTCGACGTCCGCTTCGGTCGCTTCGCAAAGTGCCGAAATGGAATTGATCGAGGAAACTCGCTGAGCCAAGAATGCGTTGGCGGTCAATTTTGACAGCTCGCTGCTCCACAAGTTGGTTGTCAACAATCTTTCCCGAGGCACCCACTGGGCATACACCTCGACGAGAGCTTGAACCGCGGCATCGCTTTCGCCACCGATCAAAACGCGATCAGGAGCCAGCAAGTCATCCACGGCCGTTCCCTCCGCCAAAAATTCGGGGTTCGACAGGACGTCAAAGGTCGCACCGCTCGTTGCTTCCGCCAGAATTGCTTTGACCGCTTCGGCCGTTCGGACGGGCAAAGTTGATTTCTCAACGACAATTTTGTGACCGATCGAGACCTCTGCGATCTTGCGGGCGCACTTCTCGATGAACTCCAAGTTCGCTGCTCGTCCAGCACCCACGCCAAACGTCTTTGTCGGAGTGTTCACCGAAATGAAAATCATATCGGCGTCACGAATCGCTTCGTCGACCTCGGTAGTGAAGACCAAATTTTGGTCTCGACGCCCCTTCACGATCTCATCGAGACCGGGCTCATAAATCGGAAGTTCATCGCTGTTCCACTGTGCGATTCTCTGGGCATTGATGTCCACCACCTTAACTTCGATGTCATGGCATTGGTGAGCGATCATGGCCATCGTTGGACCGCCCACGTAACCAGCGCCGATGCAACAGATTTTCTTCACGGGTCCAATCGCGGGACGATCCGAAGCGGGGGCAGAGGCGGTAGCAGTCATAGAATCAAAGCAACAAAGAAACGAAGTGAGCGTGACAAGACTCGAGTCCGGCAGTTTAGTCGGCAGGAAAATCATCGCGTGGATGAATCAGTCCCCTCGATCTGAATCGGGGCCCTGAAATTCGCAATGTGCTGCCTGTGACGATTGCCCGCCTCGCGGCAGACAATGGAAACCGCGTCCCATTCAACCCGAACTCTGATCGCGACGCACCCCAGCGAGACATTATTGAGACGCAAGCAGCCTACTTCCCTCCGTTAAGGAGGTCGTGCAGTTTTTTGATGCCGCTTTTCGGCTGACTTACACACGGCGTACCTCTCCCGAAACGAAGTTTGGGGAGAGGTCGAGCGACGCCGTTCAGGCGTACGCGAGGGTGAGGGCCGAGCATAGGAAAAGGCGCGCACTACCCTCCCCGGAATTCTCGCTGAACGCTCGCATTCCGACCCTCCCCAACTGCGTTCAGGAGGGTGATTTTAACCTCGCGAGCACGGCACTTGAAAACTGCACGACCTCCGTGGTGGAGCGGGGGCAGGCAGTTCTATTTCACCCTCCCTTTGGGAGGGTCGGCCCGCTTCGGGCCGGGGAGGGTTACGCGCTGGTTCCGATGCTCGACCCTCCCCTCGCTTCGCTCGACCCTCCCAGAGGGAGGGTGATGACAAACGCCCGGCAATACAGCATTTAAGAAACTGCGCAACCTCCGCTGAGGAGACGCGAGCCTCATTGGCTTTGCTATCGCCGAGTCGCGTCGGCGGGAGGACTGCTCATCAGTTGGTAAACCGATGGACGTCCATTGGAAAGATTGGGGGCCACGTCGGTGATCATCCCGGAGGCTCCGTCGCTCATCAAAGGCGTCGCTGAATGCGGTGCCCAGGCCAGCCGATCTTCTGAATCGACCTCATCCAAATGCTCCAGCAAAATTCGCCGGACCTCAAAGATCGCTTTGCCGGTCATGTGCAATTTGGTGTGCGTCGAATCAACCACCAATTCGCTTTCCGTGTCTTCCATTGTCGCACTGTTGTACTCCACCACACCATCGCCTCGGTGATGACGCCCAGCCAACAGCGGAGGGTCCTCCAAGACGCCAACGATGTTGTGATACTTGACCTGCGGAGAACGTTTCGCTCGCAACATGACAGGGAAGATTGGCGAATCCGGCGCCAACGAGTCCACCGCGTTGGCTTCGGTCAGCAAACGTGTGTCGCGAAAGAAACCGGGGTTGGCTCGTGTCAAACGGGTGCTGGTGGAGACCGCCATGCGCGGCAACTCGATGATCAAACCAGCCAACCAGCGAGTGGTGGTGTTGGCAAGATTGCTCCCGCGGTGCGGCGTTCCAATTGTGATCACGCGTCCAACGGATTGGTTCGGTCGAAACTCAAGGGCACTGACCAGCTTGTTGATGTCCTGCGGCGGACCACGCAGCTTCTCTTTTGGTTTGTCGCTGACCAGATTCCAAAAATCATCGCCGCTGTCGATCGTCTGCATCCGGCTGACCAGCCCACCCATGCTGTGTCCAACCAGGACGGTGTGATCGACCGCTCGGTCCTGCCCGGCGGGATCAAACGTCTGTCGCATCGCGAAAAGATCGCCTCGCAACTGCGTCGCGCTGATCCAGAACGGTTGCCCGGACGGATACAGGTAGAACCAAAACTGATAGCGTTCGCGAATTTCGGGGAAGCTCCGCAGGTCATTGAACATGTCCATCCACGTCAGCGGACTGGACCAAAGCCCATGCACCATCAACACGGGAATTCGGTTGGGGTCGTAGGGCTCCAACATGTACAGCCCGCGTTTCTGCTGAGCGTCGTCTGGATCCAGCAAACCTTCCGTCGCGCGATCGCGTTTGCGATATTCTTCGCTGTCCAAGAAGTACGCCAGCGGCGTCGTCAGGTCTGTTTCTAATGGAACCCAGTCATTGGCCAATTGAATTTGATTGGCTCGCAACGGATCAAAGAATTCAAGCACACAAACGGCGGTCTCGTCGGCAGCACCAAACTCGTTCGTATGAGATACCTGCTGAATGGACGACGCGTTGCCTGCCCGTGCCATGCCTTGATAAGCGTTCGCACCTCCCCCCTTTCGGGAAGGTTCCGTTGAACACCGAAGCAACGCCGTCACCGCATAGCTCAAGCCTTCCGGATAGTACTTCTCCTCGGGATGCCCTTCGCCACGTGGCTTGCGAACCGCGATCAACGGCACTCCCAAACCGTAGGTGGTGTGTCGATTGTTCAGTGTCTTGATGTCGTAGTCGCTCACGAATTCGTAGTGATCGAATTCGTCTTCCTTCCAAGCACCACGCATTTCCGCTCGTATCACGAACTTTTGATTCGCGGTTTGGATCGTGTAAGTCTGGCCAGGACGCAAGCGATTCTCGGCGCACAACAATCGCAACAAATCTTCCAGCGACTCGTTGTACAAATCACAAACGGCGCGGAACTGGGGATCGTACTGATTGCGGACTTCGCCGAGCTGATTGCCGAACAAGTACCGGTAGCTGGTCGTCAGAGCCACGCCATAGTGGTTCATCGCGTCACTGGAACGACCGTCTCGATCCGCGATTTTCCCTTCGACGTAAGACAACTCTGAAAGAGCGTAAGCGAGCTCAGTGTCGGGGTTTTGTGCGTTGAGCGATTGCAGTCGGTGGAGACAGATCTGGCTGTCGTCCTGATAGGTTTCGATCAACCCGTATCGACGCAGCGTGCTTTGCGTTCGGACACTGATCTCCGGGCCGCGCCACCGGAGCAGGTGCAAAGAATTGGTCAGCGCGTTATCGCGAATCGATCGGTTTTCGAGATACCGAGCGGTGATGCACCCCGACGAAGGGCAACACAACAGCAACAATGTGATCAGCGAAGCGCAGCAACGAACGCTCGCCCAAGGAGGCGATTGTGAACGAAGAATCGGTCGTGCGGACGAACGATTGAAACAGACCATGGGCGGACACTAGGAAACTCACGCAAATGGTGTCAACGCGAACATGGAAAGCTGGGAAACTTAGGCCTCTTTCGATCTCAAATCGCCGATTCACGATCGATCGAACGCTCGCGATTCCTTTCCCCGGCGCACAAAAAAACGCTCGCAACGAAATGAATCGTCGCGAGCGTTTGTGATGTTGGCTTCAGGGAGATCGAGTACTACTCGAGTCCCTCGGTTTCCTTCGCCGCCTTGGTCCCCAAAGCTCCCCACAAACCGTAAGGGCTTTGCATCCCCGGCAATGTTGTCGACGATCCAACAGGCCAGTTTGGCGAATTCGCTCGCGAATTCCCGGCGTCGATCGAATCGGTTATGAAGCGAACGGCTCCGTCACCCATCAACACGTGAGCACCACCTTGGTGGCGACTGCCGACCGTGACCATGCAGTCCGACCCGTCACCCGCGTAGGCACAGCTCACTCCGTTGGGACCCATGATCGTGTTGACGCTGGACATCACGGGACGCCCATCCGCCCAACGCATCCCGTGCCGCTGTGAAGTGGCCCAGTTGTTGGCATTAGTTCCTGCGACGTGGAATTGAGGTCGATTGGGATCAATCGTGTCCTCGCAAACAGCAGGGTCGCTGAAGAATGCCGCATTGCTGCCGCGGTTGATCACAACCGTGTTGATCTCGAGGGTGTTGTTGTCCGTGACAATCTCACCGCAAGCGATCGTGTTGCTCAAACCATCCAGCACATCTCGGAAACGAGTCTCACGTCGTGTGACAAAGAACCCTCGGTCCATCCCGCCGCGTCGTGGCGTACACCAGGTTGCCTCGGACCCATCCTGATTGACGCAGGAGTGGTTGTTGCTGGCGATCCCGTCGCCGATACACGCCGCATAGTTCGTGAACGCTTCGAAGTTTCCTGGAGGAACATTCGGATCACTCGGGCAGCGGAACGTGCCCACTTGCGTCAACCATGGCGTGTAGTTTCGATCCCAAGGCACCGGCCCCATCGGTGGAAACGGAGTCCCGCGAGTCGAACCGTTGTGGTTCGTCGCGCGGGGATTGGCAATTTGTTCCCACAAACCTTGCTGTTCAATGAATGGGGTGAGACCAACCAAAAAACTCAAAAGATGACGGTTACCTGGGTTGCCAAACGTCCCACCACTTTGCGTCGGCAATCGATTGTAAGCCGAATGGTAGTTGTGAAGACCCAAGCCAATTTGCTTGAAATTATTGCTGCACTGCATACGCCGTGCGGCTTCGCGTGCTGCCTGGACGGCGGGCAATAACAGCCCCACGAGCACGCCGATGATCGCGATCACGACCAATAGTTCGACGAGCGTGAAGCCCTGAGAAGAATTGCGTTTCATTGAAAACGCCCTTTTAAAAAGAAGGGAACGACAGGAGCACTCGACGCGAGTGCTCGAAAGAAATGCTCCAGAACTGGAGACAAATGATGCGAAGGGCCGGTCCTCGGCCAATCGCGACGAGCTACTTGCTCATCATGTCAGCGGCATTGGAGGCTTCCATTTCCGCCATTTGCTCTTCGGTGTGAACAACGCTGTCGTCAACTTCCGAGACGGTCAGCTCGTTGCTCGGCCCACAACCGACCACTCCGCCGAGACAAAAAATCAAAGCAGCAACGGCAACAAAATTCTTTAACATCAAAAACTCTCCTCAATTCAAAAGCACGAAAATTGCTTGCCGAACACCTAGCAAGGCGATAGCACACCCCGCCAAACTAGATCTATGGACAGGAAACCGACAGCAAGAAAAAGCCGCAATCTGACTGCAAACCGAGTTTTGACAATATTCATTTCATTTTTCACAGCAGAATATTCGCAGGCCCTGACGCAAAACGCTCGCTCCTAGCACAGCATTGCGTCAATTGTGCACACGTGCCCCCGCAGGGAAGATCCATCACACCCCACCTCGGCAAAGTTTCTTAAGACAACTCGTTCCGACGCAACTGACTGAATCCTCGCCAAGAAAGCGAAGGATCAACCAATCAATCGAATGTCGTGTTGCTGCCTTTGAAAGGAACAGGAATCCGTTGCGATGAATTCGACCGCTTCCGGATACAAGTCGCGGAACTGACCGCGGCCGGAGAACCAAGGCATGTGAATGCCTGGACCATGAATTCACTGCTCCGACTATTTTCTGGGCTTGTTTCATGGCCGCGGGATTTGATACCCCGACATGCCTGGAACCAGACTTTCGCCAGGATGAAGCGAAAGACACGCAAAGGAATGCGAACGATGGAAATTTTCGGCAAACGAATTGGCTACCGACTCACCGGTGGAATCGCGACGATTCTTCTCGGAGCTCTCGCCGCCGCGCAAGCTCAACGCAGTAACCTTCCCAGTGACGTGGACCTGGCCGATCAGAACGTGCCAACCCTCGACGCTCCCCGCTGGCAATCCGAAATGCCAGCACCGATCTCGATGCCCGGCACGAGCGAAACGGGTCCCAACGACACCGCGCCGCAAAACTTCCTCGCGGCTTTTGACGACTCGTCGGATCCAGGTGCGATTCACCAAGCCGGCTACTCCGACGAAACCTACGTGTCGCAGCCAGTCGAAATGGCCAGCCACAACGAATCGCTGGACAGTCTATCGCCGTTGTCGATTCCGGAACCCGCACCCCAAGTAGCGGCTTCGCAAAGCCCGACTGCTGAATCCGGCCCAAGCATGACCATGCCAGCGATGGCAATGGAAATGCCGCCGATGGATGCGCCTCCCGCCGACGCCCCGGTGAACTCGATGCCTGAAGCCGACCTGTCGATGACCGGTGGATTCGGAATGCCTGACATGAACATGTCGATGACGATGCCGGCTGAACCAGAAGCAGCCGCTCCATCAGACGCACAAAACAACGCTGGCCCAGCGATGGCCATGCCCGCGATGGCTTTTGGCGGCATGCCCGCAGTCGGCCAAGCGATGAGCAACGAACGCCCTTCCGACATTCCTGTCAACGACATGCGAATGAACGACGGTCCCGCGATGAGCGGAATGGCTGAGCCGATGCAGATGCCAGAACCGGCGTCCATGGGGAACGCCCCGTTGCCGAACTTGCCAGCACCTCAATCTCAATCAGCCGCGACGTTCGCTCAGCCAGGCGACTCGCCGTATGGCTCGATGCCCGGCGACGCTCTTGACCAAATGCCAAACGACATGGCTCCCGAACAACCAGGCCAGTTTGGTCAGCCTGAACCAATGAACGCCAACAACATGCGTTCAGGAAATGACGCGAACTACAACAACGACCTTCGCTCCGCACCGGCCGCCGAACCTTACGGAGCCCCCAACCAATTCGCTGGGTCGGACCAATTCGCTGGTAGCGACCAGTTCGGTTCGCCTGAGCCATCGGCTTATGGAGCCAACGCACCCAACGATAACTTTGCTCGTGGCAATGCAGCCTACGAAGAACCGGCACCTGCCGCTTCAACTCGTTTTGCAAGCCAACGCAATCTCCCAGCTTCCGGCTACGCAGCCCCAGGAGCCGGCAATGAGTATGCAGGCAACACGTCCATCGCTGCACAACCAGCCGCTTACGCGATGCCCGGCGAGCGTCGACTGGAAGGCATGCAAACACCAAGCATCGTCATTCACAAAGAAGCACCACCGGAAGTCAAAGTGGGACAACCCGCGACCTTCAAACTCAACGTTCAAAACGTCGGAACCGCGGAAGCCTTGGGCGTTCGAGTTCACGACACCATTCCCGCTGGCATGCGTTTCAACGATGCCTCCGGTAATCCCGTCATGCAAGGTGACGCGTTGATGTGGGAACTCGGTGCCTTGCCAGCCGGCGAACAACGCATCATCACGATGAACCTGACGCCCGTCGAAGAAGGCGAACTAGGCAGCATCGCTCGCGTCACATTCGAAGCCGCCGCCTCGGTTCGAACTCGCAGCACACGCCCCGAACTCAAAGTCACTCAGCACGCACCCGCAAAAGTCTTGATCGGCCAACAACTCGAAATCGAGCTCGAAGTGTCCAACGTCGGTTCGGGTGCAGCCACCAACGTTGTCCTTCGCGAAGATGTTCCAGAAGGCATGGATCACCCCGGCGGACGTGAACTTGATTCGTTCTTGAATACACTTCGTCCCGGCGAAGTCCGTCGCGAAGTCTTGCGGATGCGAGCGGTTGAACCGGGCGTCATTCGCAACACCGTTGAACTGGTGTCCGACGACGCGGAACCGACCAGCCACACCGTCGAAGTCGAAGTCGTTGCTCCGGCAATTGATGTCCGTCTGACCGGACCAGGCTTGCGATTCCTGGAACGACAAGCGACCTACGAAGTTGAACTGATCAACCGCGGCACCGCACCAGCGACCAACGTTGAAATCATTGCTCGTCTCGACCGCGGATTCACTTTCGTCGGAACCGAGAACGCTGGCTATTACGATCCAAATCGTCACGCCGTCCTTTGGTCCGTCGCGTCCTTGCCACCGGGCAAACCCGCCAAGGTGCCGTTGACGTTGCTGCCAGTGGAAGAAGGCGAACAAGCGATCCAGTTGGAAGCTTCCGCCGACCTCAATTCACGAGCAACCAGCGAAAGCACCGTCCGAGTGGAGTCACAAGCCGAACTCAGCTTCAGCATTTCGGACTTGGCCGACCCGATCGAGCAAGGTGCGGAAACGACCTATGAAATCCGAGTCCAAAACACTGGCTCGCGAAACGACTCCAACGTCCAAGTTCGTTTGATGGTTCCACGTGGCATGGAAGTGCTGGGAGCCGACGCGGAAGTTCGTCCGGACGGTCAAGGCGGAATGGTCTTCGCTCCTGAAAACGAACTACCCGCTGGATCGGAACTCACCTATCGCATTCGTGTCCGAGGCGACGCCGCTGACACGCACCTCGTAAAAGCAATCGTGACCAGCGACCAGTCGCCCAAACCGGTGACCAAAGAAGAGTCGACCATGGTTTATGCGGATCGCTAGGAACCGCGAGTCGATCATACAACTCCTATCTCGGGTGGTTTCATCACCCGAGACGGCGACCTACAGTATCTACTGACGGGTGATTGGCATCCGTCCACTGACTGTTTGTTTGCCGCGGAGGATCGCCCGTGAGTGATCGCGTCCTGATTGTCGAATCCGATGCTGATGCACGCGATGAATTGGTGCGCATACTGGATGACGATTCTCGCGAAGTCGTCGCGGTGAAAAGCTGTGATCAGTCACTAAAGGAATTGCAACTTGCTTCCTTCGACTTGATCATCACCGAACTTCCGAAGTGCAAATCGTTGACCCCAGATTCGGGTGACTCCAGCTCCCCATCCAGCGACGCCGGCACCGCCGCGATCCGCTGGGTCGAAAAATTGCGAGCCGCGGCCCCGCGAGTTCCCATCATCTTGATCACACGAGAAGGCGCCGAACCAGTTGCTGGCGAAGCGTTGATGCGAGGAGCCGCGACCTACATTCCTTTGCACCTCGCAGAGGAAGGCTTGGTCGATACCGTCGAACAAGTCCTCAAGGTCAGCCGGTCGGCATCCCAAGCCACTGACATCGATCAGTGCGTTTCGCGAATCAAGTTGGAACTTGTCCTGCCCAGCCACGAACAACTCGTTCCCGCCGTGATCGCGAGGCTGGAACAAGAACTCGAACAACTGCATTTGTTCGACGAGATGGCGTGGACACAAATCGCAATGGCGCTCGACGAAGCCATCCTCAATGCGATGATTCACGGCAACTTGGAAGTTGAATCGGCGTTGCGCGAAGTCGACGAGGGCGAAGCCTATCAAGAAAAGATCCGTCGCCATCGCGAACTGCCGCCGTACTCCGACCGTCGTACCTACGTGACGCTGACCGCCACTCGCAGCCAAGCCGTCTTTGTGATTCGCGACCAAGGTCCGGGCTACGATGTTTCGGCGCTGCCCGATCCGACCGACCCTGCCAATTTGGAATCCATCGGTGGACGCGGCTTGCTGCTGATCAGTGCGTTCATGGACGAAATCCATCACAATGAAATTGGCAACGAACTGACGATGATCAAACGCAAACGATCCGACAGTTCCGCGCTGTGATCGCCTGCCGTTCTACTTTCCAGTTCGTTTTGCAATTGCCATGACCCCGGTGCACCCCGGCGATCGATCTTCCGCGGCCATGCTGCGGAAGCAAGAGGCCATCGAGCAATCGATGTGTTTCGGGCGATCGATTCGTTGGCCTGTCCTGCAAGTCGTCGGCGTTGAAATCTCCGTCGCAATGTCGTTGCCGCTCGGACTGTTTGCTGCCATCGCGTTTGGCGTGTCCGCTCATCTGACCGACACGACCGCATCGGCCAACTGGCAATCGCACGCACACTGGATGGCGTGGCTGATCGGCTTTTGGCTGATGGGTCTGCTGATTCAAACGACGATCGCGGTTTTTCATCAACGCAGCGCCGGCGTCCATCGCGGCGGCTGCATCGTTTCGATCGGAGGTGTCTGGGCAGCCCCGACTCAACGCCCTCATGGAATTTCAGTTGCTGGCGTCCTGATGATTTGGTCGCTCTGCATGCTCGCACTCGGGCTTGGGTCACTCACCCTGATTGGCGTCTCGCTGATAACGATTGACGCGCCGCTCAAGGGAGATGCCATCGTTTGGCTGGATGATCCATGGGCCGCGGCCGCTTGGCTGTGGTGCCTGCAAGGCGTTTGGAATTTGCTGCCACTGCCGCAGTCGCTCGGTCGAGTCGGTTGGGCCTTGGTCTTTGCATTGTTCGGTGGAGGCCCCACGCACGACCCTCGAATCTGCCTTCGCTCAATGCGGGCTTGGATCATCGCGATGGCATTGCTGACTTTGGTCGGTGGCAACTTGCTTCTCAGTACCAGTGGAGTGACGTCGCAAGCGGGCGGTATGGCGTGGCCAGCCGTGACCGGTGTGGTCGGCTTGTCGCTTTGGTTGTTCACCTCCGCGGGATCACCTGATTTAACGGCGATCTATGAATCGATTGTGAGAAGAGCCGAGTACACCGAAGTCGGCGAACGGAATGTGATCGGTCGTTTTCGAGGCCGGTTTGGCCCGCTGGCAACTTGGCGTCGATTCCGAGCCCGCCGGGAGGACGCCGCGAAGCATCAACGGCTCCGCGAAACCATGCAAAGAGAGCACCGCGAAGCCGATGATGCGTCCCGAGTCGATGAAATATTGCAACGCTTGCATCAAGACGGAGTCGCGTCGCTGTCGCGTGACGAGCGAGAATTGCTTCAGAGAGTGAGCGAAGCGCTTAAGAATGAGCGTCAGGACATCGAACGAGACGTTGACTCCCAAGAGTAATTGTTAAAGGCAGAACAATTAAACGGGGGGTACATGCATCCACCGCAACCTATTCGGATTGATTTCCAACCTGGTGTCATCGAAGTGGTACGGTTTTGCATGTCCATCACATCCTCACCATCGATAACCGACGTCGATCCGCTGCATGCCAGCGTTTTGGCCGGAGTCTGCGTTGCCGAGCGTGCTGCTGCTGAAGCGGCGAGCATCGGCACGGACACTCTCGATGCGATGGAACGAGTCAACAAAACACTTGTTGATGACATTGAACAGCTTTCGATCTCCCTTTCGGACAAGTTCGAAGAGATCCGGCTGATCCATGATTTGACTGCGAATCTGGAACTGGAAAGCGATGCGGATGACATCTGCATCGACATGCTCAAACAACTTTCCGTTTGCGTTCCGTGGAAAACGGCCGTGGTCGAGCTTTGCCCGGAAGACGCGGAATGTGTCGTCAACGAACCCGACCGATTGATTGTCGGCGAACCGATCAGCTCAAGCGAGTTGGAATCGATGATCGCCGCCTCTTGGCGACACGCCGCCAAAACAGATGGCATCGTTCGCGACATCACGATCGTCAATCACAGCGACGAACCAAGATTGAACGGTCATCGCATGATGATCCTTCCAATCCACCGTGGCGGAACTCACCTGGGTCGACTGATCTCGGTCCGCACGACTGACCACCCTGAATTCACCACCGTCGACATCGACTTGGTGCGTTCCGTTCTGATGATGTTGTCCATGCACTTGGTCAACCAACGTCAGTACATCGAGATGCAATCGATGCTGGAAGGAATGGTCCGATCCCTGGCATCCGCGCTCGACGCAAAAGACGCCTACACATGCGGCCACAGCTCTCGTGTTGCCGACCTCGCCGTCGCGCTATCACGGCGACTGGGCATGTCCGACCAAGATTCCGATTCGCTGCAGTTGGCTGGCATCCTTCACGACATCGGCAAAATCGGCATTGATGACTCGGTCTTGAAAAAGCCCGGTGCATTGACGGATGAAGAGTTTGACCAGATCAAACGGCATCCGGTTTTGGGATACGAAATCTTGAAAGGGATCCGCCCCTTCCGACACATCCTTCCCGCTGTTCGCCATCACCACGAATCATGGGATGGCCGCGGTTACCCCGATGGTCTGTCAGGCGACAACATTCCGCGAGCCGCACAAATCCTGGCCGTCGCAGATTCGTTCGACGCGATGGTGAGTGACCGCCCGTATCGCCGCGGCATGCCACTTGATAAAGTCCGCAAGATTTTCCGCGAAGGTCGCGGGAAGCAGTGGGCATCCGATGTCGTTGACGCCCTGCTCAGCAATGAAGAATTGATGATTCGATTCGCTGAGAACTACCAGTCTCCGCCGGAAATTGATTCCTAAGCATGTTCTTGATCGCGGTCGACGAAGCCGGCTATGGCCCGAAACTCGGACCGCTGGTGATCGCCGCGACGCGATGGGAAGGCCCCACGCAATCGGCCGAGTGGAACGACTCGATCGCCAAGATGTGGGAAGTCATGAAGACGCCGGTTCGAATCGACGGCCAACTCATTCGAGTCGATGACTCCAAACGCGTCTTCCAAAGTCGCACTCAGCGACGTGGTGACACTTCCCCGCTCGGAAATCTGCACCGCGTCCTCTCTTTCGCCCATCGCTCCATGGGCAAAACCGAATCCAATTGGCAAGCACGTTTGCCGAGGTTGATTCCCGATGACCTCGCATGCGTGGCGGCAATTCCGTGGCTGGCCGACATGCTGACACCGGGTCGCTGGTTAGATGAACTTCCCGACAAATGGTTGTCGGAAGAATCCATCGCGCCGGCAACTCAGGCTTGGTCAATTCCCGAGTGGAAAATGACCGGCGCGAGAGCTCGGCTGGTCACGGCAAAATCCTTCAACGCATTCTGCGAACCTTCGGTGGCGGGAACCTCCGCCAACAAAAGCGATTTGCTCGGCGAGACCAGCCTTGGTTTGGTCGCGTCCATGATGGAATCCAAAGAACTGGACTCGCACACTCATGGACAAATCTTCTTCGACCGGCACGGTGGCCGACGCTACTACGCGGGAGTCATCGCGGCGACCTTCCCCGATGCAAACGTTCGCGTGGTGGATGAAACCAGTCGCTGCAGCGTTTACGATGTCCAAACCGAAACACACCAACTGAGAATGCACTTCACCGTCAAAGGTGACTCCTTTGTTCCCGTTGCCATGTCGTCGCTTCACGCCAAGTGCCTCCGAGAAATCGCGATGACGTTTCTGAATCGATACTTTGAGGACCGATGGGTCGGCCACGAACCCTTTCAAGCCACCGCGGGTTATCCGGTCGACGCGGATCGCTTTCTCGCGGCAGCCACTTCGACTCTCGACGCGCAATCCATTGCGACGACCGATTTAATTCGATGCCGCTGATACGCCACATCGCCGTCCTAGCATTCGCAGCTACCTGCATCGCCGATCGTGCATCGGCAGAAGTCCCACCGGTCGAGAAGGCAAACGAAGCGAAGACTGGCGAAATCAGAATGTTGCGCCCGGACTTGATCCTCCAATCACTCGCGTCGCCGGAATCACCCGTCCGCCGCGAGGCGCTGATTGATCTAGGTCGTTGCTATGCGAAGAACCCGAGCCTGATTCCGGGAGCAATCCAACTACTTCGCCGTTCAGCCAATGACCCGGCGTTTGACGTTTCACTCGCGGCCGTCGAAGCAGCCGGCTTGATGGGCACCGCTGAATCATTCCTCGCAATCGCCGACGTCTTGCGAGCCCCACACACTCCGGCGGAAGCCGCAAAGATACTCGACGCGATCGACTCTCCATCGCTTCGACCCTTTTGGAAATCATCGGATCCATACCGTGTCTCCAATTTCATCGACAACCTGAATCAAAAGGCACAGCGACAGCACACACTGGCTGACTTGGAAGCGATCACAATCCCAGAACCAACACCAGGCGTGATCTCATCCGGTCGCGAAGCATTCAGGACCGCACGCTGCGACGCGTGTCACCGAGTCGCCGGATACGGCCGAGCAACTGGCCCCGACCTTCGTGGCATCGGGATGTGCTATTCCAACACAGAACTGATCCGCCACATCCTGCAACCGTCTTTGGATTTGCATGATGTCGGTCGCTTTGAAAAGTTCTTGCTCTCGGATGGTCGCGTGATCACCGGCCGAGCTGCATCGACCGACCAATCACAACTGCGGATCCAAACCGATCTTTCCAATCCAGAATCCGTTGTCACGATCAATGCGGCGGACATTGAACAACGGCAACCGTCCAAGGTTTCCCCAATGCCGGTCGGTTTGCTCAACTCGCTGACGCCAACCCAAGTTGCTGAGCTGGTCGTGTACCTACGCAGCGACGGCGGTCGACTCGCGCCACCCGCTGCCTCGCACGAACACTGAACAGCACGGCAAGGCCGTCCTCTTCCCTGGCCCCGGCGATCATCGGAAAGCGAATGACCGGCGGCTGAAGAAATACGTCGGACGCCAGGCCGTTGCTGCCGGCGCAAAGAAAACGGCAACCCAAATTGGATTGCCGTGATTTGATTCTGAACCCGACGGATGCCGGCGATCGACCGAGCTGGCTCAGCCCGACTTGCGGACGGGTTCGCCACTCATCGACGAATGCGATGCTGGCGTGTCACGCAGCAACTTCGTGTACTCGTCGACGCCTTCTTGCTCTTCTTTCAGGATGTCTTCCAGGAACACAACCAAGCTGCGTTGTGGCTCTGCCAACTCGATCGCTTGGGTGTACATCTCGACAGCCTTGGCTTCGAAGTCACGGCTGAACTCGAGAACTTCAACCAGATTCTTGCTCTGCTTGATCTCGTTTCGCGTGGCGACGGGAACCCCGCCGAGTGCCGAGATCTTTTCGCCGACCAATTGAGCGTGCCCGAAGGATTCCTTCGCGTCGCCCAAGAACTTGTCGGCGTAAACCTCACGCCAAACGCCTTCGATGATGAAGGAAGCCTGGGAGTACTGAGCGACTCCGGTCCATTCGTGCTTGAGGATTTCGTTGAGTTGGTTGATCAGTGCTTCGCTGGCCATGAAATTTCCTTGTGGTGGTCAGTGCGGGATTCGTTGGACGCTAAATCCAATTCGTTTTCTCAATCAAAGCTTCTCAAAATTCTCCTCCCCCGCACACCCCGATACGACCAGCTGCGCTCCATGACTCCGCAAATCTGCCACCGCTAAGAAGCCTCCGCACCCGCACCGCGATGGCATTTCGACACGCCTTCCTTCGCCCAACAATGAGCGTGATCGAGCACAAACGAAATTGATTTCAGAAAATATTGTTTGGCAAATTCTGAAACGGCAATCGACATGGACACTTCCATTTCAGCCACTTTCGCGACGCCCAAAAAAGAGGCAGCCTCGCCGACCCCCGCCGAGACAGGGCCTGCACAAAAAACACGCAGCCCCAACTCGGTGACGTAAGTCCCATTGCTAGCAAAGGTTCCGAAGCCACGTTTGATCACCCTGAAGGATAGCACCACGTCCCAAACGACCCGTGCACTTTCAACCCAACTCGCTCACGACATGACGTCATCGCCTTCGCACCGAACTGATTTCACTGACACCCGGCAAGACTCTTCGTCGCGAGCGAAAGAAAATTCAGTGGAACAGGTCCGGGCGAATGACGATCCTCCGGCTGTTTACGCCAGCGACTTGGCTCGGCCCACGGGCTCCGCATCTTCAGCTACCAAGGCGAAGGTCCAGGCGGTCACACCGACGACTGGCTCATTCAAGCTGTCGCCTTTCGATCCCGACATGCCCTACGAAGATCGCCCGGACATGGTCCTGAAACTGGCCGCGGAAGTCTTCGCCCAAACCGGAAGCTGGGTCGTTTTCTATCGCGAGATCATGGGCTGCGACGGAGTGGTTTGGAAACTGTTCCCAGACGCTGCTCAACGCCGCCACTTCGAATCCAGTCCTGAGTTCGCGGAATTGCTCGAGATCATGACCTCGATCCGCAGCCAAGACAATTCGAAGACCAGCCTGCATGAACCCGAGCGAATGATCACGGTTCGCCTGCCTCGCTCGATGCACTCAACCGCGGTCAACGAAGCTGCGGAACTCGGCCTGAGCATCAACAGCTACTGCCTGACGAAGTTGCTGCAACCCATCAACAAACGGTTCACTCCCGAAGAAGTCGGCCCCCGACGCGGACGTCGCCCCGGACCTCAAATCCAAGTCGAGAAAACCGCCACCGGCGAGATCTCGATGCAACGAATCCGAGTGCCATCGAAATCATCCAAATCGAACTCCAAGCCTGGCCGGAAACCGAAAAAGTAGTCGCGAACCTGTTCCGAACTGCGACGTCCTTCCGGAACGCAACTGATCCGTCTCGCGGCAACCGCACCTTGCTCCCGACCAACTGACCCCAGGCAACTCCGACGTGGCACGCAACGAACAACTGATTCGCCAACACAAGCTCCTGCAACTCCTCGAAGATTCACGCTTTGGCAGAACTCTGGACGAACTTCGCGGCGACCTGATCCTGGACCTGGGACTGTCGACGCTGCACACCCGCACCGTCCGCCGCGACGTCGAGGCTCTGCAAGGCGCGGGCTACGACATCCAAAACGAAGTCCTGGAACGCGGCCGTATCTATCGCCTCGGTCGCAACCACACCGCGGTCCACGAAATCGCGTTCTCGGCGACCGAACTGATCGCCCTCTCGATCGGTCGCGAACTGCTCTACCCGCTGATGGGCACTCAGTACTGGCAGGGCATCGAGACGTTCTGGAACAAAGTCCAAGAAGCCATTCCCGAAGGCGTCTACGAACACTATCAGCGATACCGAAAAGTGCTCTACGTTTCCGGAACTCCGAGCAAAACCTACGAAGCTCAATCGGGAATGCTGAAGTCAATCAATCGAGCGATCCTGGAACACCGTGTCGTCGAGATCAAATACAAACCGATCGGTCGCGAAGCATCCGTGCGTCAGATCGAGCCCTATGGTTTGGCCGTTCATCAAAACAGCATCTACGTGGTCGCCGCGGCCCCCGAGGTCACCGACGAATCCGAACGACTTCGCAATTGGAAGCTGGATCGATTCACCCAGGCCACCGTCCTGGACGAATACTTCAAACCCGATGCCAAGATCAACCTGAACGAGTTCCTTGGAAAAAGCATCGGCATCTTCTCAGGCGACAGCAGCACGCCCGTCAAAATTCGCTTGGGCAATCGATCCGCGTCTTACCTTCGCGAAGACCCATGGCATCCGGAACAAAAACTCGAACCCGTCGACGCCGACGATCCGGCATCCGATACGATCCTGACCGTGCCCGCGTCACATCCTCGCGAACTGCTACCGAAGGTGCTTGCTCTGGGAAGCGACGCGGAAGTTTTGGAACCGGCGGAATACAGACAAGCCGTCGCGGACGTCATTGAAAAGCTTACCCAGACCTACAACGGCTAGTCACATAAGCTCGCCCGAGCAGACGCGGCAAGCAAATCTCCCGGATGAAACGACCGTACGATGGACTTCCAAGTCCGTCGTCCCAACCCCTCAGTCCCAAACGATCTTACAGGCGTCGAAAATCGGGCCTTCCACGCACGTCCGTTTGTAATCCCATTCGCCGTCGTCTTGCTTGACCTTGGCCACGCAAGAAAAGCAAATCCCGATGCCACACGCCATTGGCGTTTCCATCGAGACCTGACAATCGACACCGAGTCGTTCGCAAACTTCGGCGGACTTCTCCATCATGATTTCAGGACCACAGGTGATCACTCGGATGCGAGTGTCCGGACTCTCGGTTTGAATCTCCGTCAACCGATCCGCCAGGACATCCGGGACTCGCGCCGTGCGACCTTCGGACCCGTCGTCCGTGCAAGTCGTCACATCAAAACCGGCGGATCGAAAATCTTCGACGCCCGCCAACAACGAAGCTCGACGAGCCCCATAGATCAGCTCGACGTTCTGAGCCCAACCTCGCTCGGTTGCATCACGTCCCGCCGCGAGCATCGGAGTCTGACCGATTCCGCCGACCGCCATGATCAGCCGATCACACGGCCGATCATCGAAACCATTCCCGAGCGGTCCCCAAACCGTGACCATCGTTCCGACGGGAGCTTCCGACAACGGAATCGTGAGTGCACCCTTTCGCAGATAGATCAAATCGATCGATTCGGGCTGCCCATCGGCGCCGAGGTGGACGTCATAAATCGCGAAAGCTCGACCGATCAACGGTGCGTTGACACCCGTCATGCGAATCATGACAAACTGGCCCGGCCGGAAAGTCCTTGCGATTTCCGGTGCCGCGACGCGAAGCAAATGCGTGTTCTCCGCGATGGCTTCGTTGCGAATCAGCGGTGCATCGACACGCACCATCGCGTCGGCGTAATGGGCAGCGTGCAAGTTGGACATGTGCTCACGGGGTCAAGACTCGAAACGATTCACTCGGCCCGAGAAGTGTACCGCCACTTCGGTTGATCCTCTAGGACGCCCTCAAACGGGCTTGCGGACAAACTCAACACGGGGTGCTTTGGAACCCTGCCGATCGCATCGGAAGAACTCCGCCACGTATCGAACGGGAGTCCTCTGCTCCGGCACCCGAAATCGATCGCCTTTTTGCAACACCGGACGCGATTCCAACATTCCACCGAACTGTTCCGTCCCGGCCGCCTGACACGGGTACCAAGTCCCTGCCAGCTCGCCACGCTCAGGCTTGGCATCCTTCGGCTCGAGATAGAACTCTGGATAGCAATGACCCGGGATCCAAACCATCCGAGCTGGAATGCCAGCGTTTCGACACAAAGCCACAAACAGACTGGTCATGTCTTCGCAATCGCCGATGCCAGTCTTCAATGCATCCGACGCGTCACGAATTGGGCCTTCTTGATATCGCACCTTGTCTCGAACCACATCGTAGATCTGACGCACCTTTTCCCAGTCACTCTCCGGCGCATCGCCTGCCAGCTCCCGAGACAACGCCCGAATGGCCGGATTCGTCGCATCGATCATGGGACTGTTGCCCATGTAAGCTCGCATCTCTCGAGGCAACCTGGCGGGAACAATCAAGTCACCCGTTTCCGTGGGCGCGACGATCGGCTGGCGGACAACCTCCATTTCCACCTCGACCTGCACGGTGCCACCGGAAGTCAAACGCGGGATCGCAACGACGACCTGGCGAGCCCCATCCAATTCGCGAACCGCAACATTGCCAACGCGGCCGTCCACCGTGCGGCCAGTGACAGAGACCTTTTGCTCGGGCCAATCCATGAACACAGGGAACGTTGCCAATCCGGATGTGATGGTCACCGGCGTATCGATGTTCACACCCAATCGCCAGCGAGTTGTTTGCGGGACGGTCAAATCGACTTGCGCCGCAGCAACCGGCGATGCATCGAGTGGCGGCTGCACCGTGCCATCCGTCGCGCCATCTGTCGCTTCATTGGGTGAGCCATCTTGGGCGAATGCATTGCCGAGCGGCAGCGATGCTCCGGCGACCGCAACAACACCCGCTCCCGAACCAACAAGGGATCGTAAACAGGCACGTCGATTCATCTGATTCTTGCATTGAGTCATGCCTCCATTCTAGCTCCCGCCACACCCGACCCCAACGATTTTCCTCGGCCCGTGTTAGACTGTTTGCCCCACCGCCACCACAGGCGATCCATCCCCACTGATTCCCACCCAATATCTCACCATGCGCTGGATCCACCCCCGCCAACTTGCTTCGCTCGCACTCCCCATGCTGGCCTCCGCGATCGCTTTCGCCTCGATCATTGCGACGCCACCGGCTGCCTCGGCCGCGTCTCCCAACGTGATCGTGGTCATGACCGACGACCAAGGGTACGGTGACTTTTCCTTCAACGGCAATCCTTACATCCAGACCCCGGCACTGGATCAGCTGGCATCGGAAAGTGTCCAACTGACCGACTTTCATGTTGCTCCGATGTGCACGCCGACCCGCGGGCAATTGCTCTCCGGCCTGGACGCCTTTCGCAATTCCGCGATCAACGTCAGCAGTGGCCGAACGCTCTTGCGGCACGACTTGAAAACGATGGCCGACGTTTTCCAAGACGCTGGTTACCTGACCGGGATCTTTGGAAAGTGGCACTTAGGCGACAACTATCCGTTCCGTCCCGAAGACCGAGGCTTCGACGAAACGCTTTGGTTCCCTTCGTCGCACATCAACAGCGTCCCTGACTTCTGGGACAACGACTACTTCGATGACACCTACATCCGCAACGGAAAACGAGTCGCACATTCTGGTTACTGCACCGACGTGTTCTTCGACGAAGCGATTGAGTGGGCAAAGCAAGCCGACACGGAAGACTCACCCTTCTTCGCATTCATCCCATTGAACTCCGCCCATTGGCCTTGGTTTGTTCCTGACCAATACCGCGATCGAGTTCGCACGATGATTGGCGACGCCAGCGAACTGAAACAGAAACTCGACAAGACACCCAGCAACCTGGAAGACCTGGTCAGCTTTCTCGCGATGGGACTGAACATCGACGACAACGTCGGAAAGCTCACTCAGTTCCTCGATGACTCAGGAATGGCGGACAACACGATCATCGTCTTCCTGACTGACAACGGCAGCACGTTTGGCCACCACTACTTCAACGCGGGCATGCGAGGCAAGAAAACGCAATTGTGGGAAGGCGGCCACCGCGTTCCTTGTTTGATCCGCTGGCCCAACCAACTCTCCGCACAAAGAGTGGATGACCTGACGCATGTGCAAGACCTGCTGCCAACGCTCGCGAATTTGGCAGGTTGCGCAGATCAACTACCGGGCCCGCTTGATGGCATCAGCCTTTCCGATCGTCTTCGTGGCAATACAGAATCGCTCGCCGATCGGATGCTGGTAATCAACTACAGCCGCATGCCACAGTTCAAAGTCACCTACACGAAAGGCAACCCAGCCATCCCGCGACGCAACGGAGCCGCGGTGATGTGGAAGAAATGGCGGCTGCTCGAGAACAAGCGTTTGTACAACGTGGCGGACGACCTGCATCAGGACCACAACATCGCCCAACAGCACCCCGAAATTGTCGCGAAAATGCGAGACCATTTGTCGGTCTGGTGGGACGGAGTCAAAGACGACGTGATGACACCCGAACGAGTCGTGATCGGCAGCGAGCAAGAAAATCCCAGCCTGCTGACCGCTTGCGAGTGGCTGGATATTTTCGTGGACCAACAAGTCCAAATCCGACGCGGTGTTCGAAAGAACGGCGTTTGGCACCTGATCGTTGACCAGCCTGGCACCTATGAGTTTGCACTGCGCCGTTGGCCCAAAGAGTCGGGGCTGAAACTCGATCAACCCATTCCTATGAAGCAGGTCACTGACGGAACATTCCCCGCCGGTGTTTCTCTACCGATCAAGAGCGGCCGACTCAAGATTGGCAACTTCGACCAAACCAGCCCGGCCGATTCATCTGGCCAATCGATTACGTTTCGAACGCAGCTCTCAGCAGGCCCGATCGAGATGCAAACCTGGATGCTCAACGGCAACCAAGAATCTATCTGTGGTGCCTACTACGTCGACGTCCGTCGCATCGGCGACTGATTTCAACGTCGCGTTCCTGGCAATTTCCCGAGCAGCCCCAGCATCAACCCGAGCAGGCCCATGCCCTCGGATATCACCACGGTTCCCGTTCCAATCCATAAGCTGGGTTCGCTCGGATCGGCACTTTGCAAAGCGAGAAACACAAAGTAAGTGCCGGCCAAAAAGCCGACGATCATCGCCGAACCGAAAAAGAATACGAACATCCATAAAATTGAAAACACGACCACTCGAATGAAAACCAAAACGTTGCCAAAGAACGTCCGAGGCTCCTCAGAGAGGTTGTCCGTTGTCTCACCAACAGAATAGGGATTGGGCTCGGCCGACATCATTGATCTTCGTACGAAGGTGCAAAACGATTTTCAAAAACTCATCCCCAAATCAATCCACCGGCCCCCCAAACCCAACACGCTCCTGAGTCCTGAGTCCTGAGTCCTGAGTCCTGAGTCCTGAGTCCCTGAGTCCCTGAGTCCCTGAGTCCCTGAGTCCCTGAGTCCCTGAGTCCCTGAGTCCCTGAGTCCCTGAGTCCCTGTGGCCCTGTGGCCCTTTTCACTCCCCAACCGGCACATCCACCAGGCAAATTTCCCGATCGCGATCGGCACCTTGTGAAAGAACGGTGCCATCGGGAGTGACGGTGTAGCTCTGACCACCGTAGATCATTCCTTGCCATGGGCCGCCGCTGATACTCCCGACCAAATTTGTACCCACGATCGGGCATCCGATTGTTTTGGCCGCTCTGGCGATGGTGCTGCGAAGAGACGGACCATGCCCCGGCCAGTCATCCGCATTGGCGGCCCAACCATACGGAACCAGCAACAGATCGGGCTTTTTGCTTGCCATACGCTCCACCGTCTCATCATGAAAGGTGTCGGCGCAAATCAGCATGCCGACTCGGCCGAACTTCGTTTCGACAACTTCGACGGTCTCGCCGCGAGTGTACGGTGGACTCATCAAATGAGTCAGCACATTCATCTTGCGATGCTTGAGAATCAACTTGCCTTCGTCGTCGAACAGGACCACCGAATCAAACAATTGATCGCCTTCCTTTTCCGACACTCCGACCGACAAATACACATCGTGCTCCTGAGCAATCTTGGACAAAGCCTCCGTGTCCTTGCCAGGAATGGGCGCCGCCAACTCATGAGCTTTCGCGTTCACCCATCCGTACAACGAGGTCTCCGGAAAGCAAACAATCTCGGCTCCCTTGCCGGAAGCTTCCGCAACAGCATTCTCGATCCGCCGCAGATTTCCCTCGCGATCACTGTCGATGCAATAGATCTGGGCCATCGCAACCCGACAAACCTTCTCGGTCGTCGATGCGTCCGCCGCACCGACCAACGACGGCACTCCCGCAACGACCAGAAACAGAACGGTCGCGGACACACGACAACAAACAGACTTCATAGCGGATAGCTCCCAGGGAAGACTCAAGCGGACCAATACGCCCGCCTTCAATCTAGCTGATCACCACATGGAAGCGATCTGCACCTACGTTCCTGCCGAGAGCAAATCTTCCCTAGGGTCCCAGAAGTGTTGGCCGATGTGCGTTAAGCACCGGTTTCGACAACGCAACCGGGCCTGAGGGCCATCAGCTGATTGCTGGACCTCGAGAAACGGCAACTGGTCAGAACCGCAGCCCTTAGCCGCCCGCTCCGGCCTCTTGCAATCGTGCCATCACACGCTTCCATCCCAAACTCTTTGCGAGCGTATAAGGCGTCATTCCATTGGGGGCTGCCTTCTCCGGATCTGCACCATGCTTCAAGCACACGTCAACTCCGTCCAACGATCCCGCCAATGCCAACTGGTGAAGGAACGTGTAGCCTTCATCGCTTGCTTCGTGAACAAGCTCAGGGTTTTCGGACAACGTCTCTTCAAATGACTCTCGCATGTTGACCGACATCGGATGTTCCGTTGCGGCAACCTTGGCATAGTCCTGCGGCTTGACCTCGGGATGACTAAAACGAGCGAACAAACCTTTCTTCTTTGGAGCCTCATCACCGATGAAGTCCGGAGGGACCACGTTGACGATCCCAACTTCGCCGAAGTCGAAACCCCAAGCTTGATCGTGTTGTTTGCGTTCCGCGTTGCTCATCCGAGCACGCATCAAATCGACTGTGAATCCCCCGTAGACTTCACCGCTGATCACATACATCCAATCGCAAACTTGGCGACCTGGAATCCGAACACGGTCACCCTCGCTGACTGATTTCAACGAAGAGGGCGAGTTGATCAGCGTGCCCTCCACCTTGCGTCCATCGAAGTTGATGTCCATCATCCACATGTGCTCGCATTCCAAAGCATCAGGATCCTGTTCGCGAATTTCGGCCGGGTCCGTGAAGGTTGCCTTCACAGCGGCGAGTTCCAAACCAGGAATGATGCGACGCCGCTCCCACGCCATCTCACGCCAAAAATAGCGAAACGCCTTGCGGGCCTTGGCGGCCGCTTCGTCCATCTCGGAATCGTTTCCTGGCGACTTGAAAACAGGAGATGCTTGCGCTGACATGATCGAACCCCGTCAATAATGATCGAAAGAAATTGGCATACGACGACGCACGGAGGCGAATGCGTGGACCGCTCGATCGCCAACGTGGGGACCCGTCCAAGCCTCAAAGCTCTCTCACCTACATGCCTCGCGATTTGCAATTTGGCATCGATCGATGTCAGGGCGAAGTTGCTCGGAACGCCATAGCTTACCGCATTTGGGCGGGACAATGGGCACCAAGAGTGGGCTCCGTCCCGTCAAGCACCTATAACGACGCACGTTCGCCCGTAAGAGCAACCTCCTACCTCTGGGATCATCTCCGAAATTCGCAAGGTTCGCGTTCGATCCGCCATCGAGATTCACTGTCCGACGTTGAACCTTCGGTAGCATCCGAGCAGCACCATATGCACCGCATACGCCATCAATCCAAACCCAACGACGCCCAGAAGAATTCGACCGTACATTTGGCCAGCAATGGCCGAGAGGGCGTCGCCCATGCCGGCGATCTCACCGTTCCCGGTGCCCTGCCAAGCCGAATGAGCCAAAAAGTAGCCGATGATAGAAAAGGCGATCCCACGAGTGATCAAGCCAATGCGACCGGCATGGAGTGCCGTCGTCCGAAACGCATTACCCATCTCGGCTAACTGGTACTTCGACATGAACTTGGCGTAGTACCCCTTGACCATGAAGTAAATCCCCACACCCACCGTGATCACGCCGGCGATTCCGAGAACGACTTGCCCGACCGCGTTGTCGAGCAGAAACGACGCTTGAGAGGATTCCCCGCTCGACGAACCGCCGGCAAAGCCAAGCGACAGCGAACCCGCGTAACAACCGAGTACCAGGTAGGCGATGCCACTGAACGCATAGCCGCCTCGCTTCAGCAATCCCTTCGCTTCGGTACCGGCACCTTCCGTGTCCTTGATCGCTTGCACCCAACGCCAAGCGGTGTAGCCAAGCAACCCGATCGCGACCAATCCCAGCAAGAACTTGCCGTAGGGTTGCTCGCCGATTTCGCGAATCGCATTGCGAGCCCCGCCGACTTCACCACCCGCGCCGATCGTGACACGAAAAGCCAAGAAACCGACGATGAAATACACCACACCCTTCGCGATGTGCCCCGCGCGTCCAATCGTTTCGACCCAGGATGGCACCTGCGGCAAACGTGCTTCCTGGTAACCGTGCCAAGAGAAACGAGACGTGGCGTTGGCGGACATGATTGAACCTTCTGCATGCGAAATGGATTGAAAACAACGGCGTCGGTAAACCGTCGTTTCATCGTTCGCAAACCCCATACCGATCAGCCTCATACCGATCATTGTTCGGTAAAACGCAACACAGGCCCGCGGTCAGACGACCACGAACCTGCTGCGTTCATGCATGATGATGCGCCATCAGAGTGGCGAGAAATCGATCAGCGTTTGAAAATTCGCGTGGGTTCTTCCGCCGTGATTTTCGAAGAGAGCGATTGGCTGGCCAATTGAGTGGTCAATCGCACCGAACCTTCTCCATCGCCTTCGGCCTTCACGGTGTAAGTCACCTCATCGCCGGGTTGAAGCTTTTTGATTGGAGCGAACTGAATCGAACTTCCTTCTTCTTTCAATTCCGTCGGACCATCAGCCGACACAAACTTCAGCCCATCTGGTAGTTCAGCGGTCAGACGAACGTTGTTGTCGATGGCGTCGCCCTCGTTCCACACTTTGATGGTGTAGGTCACTTCGCTTCCGTTGCTGACAGGATCTTCGTCATCGACGACTGTCAGTTGCAAAGCTGGAAGACGAACGACCTTCGCACGTGCCATTGCCGTGGCTGTTGCTCGCGTTGTCGCATTCTCTTCCGATTTGGCCGGATCGACCGTGCAGACACTGGTCGCCTTCACTTTGGTGGGAATTTCATTCAGTTCCCCAGTGCGAATCGCATAGTCGATCGTGGCACTTTGCCCCGGGCTCAGCTTCTCAATCGTCACCATTTCTTCCGCCATCTTGGGCGAATCTTCTTGCTGCGATTGCTTGTCGTTTTTTCCGTTGCTCGACTTCTTCGAATCCGACTGGTTGTCAGATTTTGCAACGGTTGGCTGGCCTTCGGGCTGTTCCTTCGACTTGTTCTGCTGCGACTGATCGCCTGATTTCAACTCTGGCTCGCTCATATCAGCCAGGTTGGCTGCTTCGGGCCACATCAAGTTGATGCGAACATCTTCCGCGGGAGCGTTGCCCTGGTTGGTGATCGTCGCGGTAAAGTGAGCCAAGTCGTTCCCGTACAAACGATTGGGTCCGTCCAAGGTTGCAACCAAGTCCGCCGAAACGATCTTCGTTTGAGTCTTCTTGCTGCGTGAGCTCAGATCGCTTTCGTTGGCTTTTGCTTCAGCACGGCTTCCGAACTCGCCACTCTTCGCAGCGTAAACGCGAGCCAGGAACTTGCGAGTGTCGCCAGCTTCCAACCCATCGATGTCAAACTTCAACTCGTTCTCACCATCGATCGTGGACAGACCTTCGCCCAACGAATCCGTGATCGTAATTGGGCCAACATCGCCGCTGCCGCCGTTTTTCAGTGTGTATTCCACTTCGATGACGTTGCATCGATTGGCTTCTTTGGGTGCAAACTTAGTCAATTCCAACTGAGGCTTGACTGCCTCGCTGGTCAGGCAGATTGCAGGTTTGTAGCTGACCACTTCCAAGCAACTACGAATCTCGCCTTCTTTATCGGCGACCGCTTGAACGTCAAACTTTCGCGATTCGCCCGGCTTCAGCATTTGAATCACCATTTGATTCTTGCTGCTTTGTTTCTTCTGTTTCTTACCGGACTGAGATTGCTTTTCGTTCTGCTGTTTGCCTTGCCGAGAGACCGATTCAATGGTCAATCCCTCCGTGTTCTTCTGGGCCAACTTCACCTGATGAAGAGTGACCGCGTCAGAGATATTCACGACGTCAACGGTGTAGTTAAAACTCTCGCCGAGGCGAACCTCCTCGGGCATTTGGCTGGACACTTTCAATAGTCCATCGCCGGTCGAGAGCGACGTTTGCGCTTGGGCGGATGGAATCAGCGACGCGGAACAGACGGCCGCTGCTGCGAAGAAGAGACTTCTTCCGAATGAAGTCATGACATACCTCTTGGTAGTTTGGAAATCGATGGGAAATTGACGATCGTCGCCGGTTGGCAACGACGCCGAAGTTGAGCAAGGCCTATGCCAGCCACGACCTTTCTGCGATGAAGAATTCAAGAAACCGCCACGTTCGGTGCATCGCCTGGTCGACGCGTTGTCTACTCCTCGAAATGAGTGATCGAATGATCGCTGAGGGTGCATGTTGGGCGTGAATCAAACGCGACCTTCCTCGATGCGGATGCTGAACGCGAAACCATGTGTCGAAGGTGATCGACCGGGCCGATCACGAAGCGTTCAATCGATCAAGAACGCGATGGTTGGCACGTCGGCATCACGCGGGTCTATACTGAGATTGCCCTAGGCGGGACCGTTCGACCAAGAACGTGGGGCGATGTGCCTCAAAAGCCTCTGGGTCTTTTCTCTCACACGAAGGTGATTCGCGATGTCCAGCAACCTGAGTACTCCGGCCGACCCACCGTCCAATCCTTCCTCCAACCTGTCATCGAAGGATCTTGGAATTCCAATTCGATTGGCGACACGGGAGATAACCGCCGCTCTCGTTTGGACGTTCGCCGCGGACGTTTTGATCTTTCGGCTCGCAACTTACCTGTCGATCGCGATCTTCTTGGTGCTGACGCCGATCCTTTTTCGATACGCGGCAAAGAACCTTCCGCATCGACGCTCGCTCGCCATTTGCGGAGCGTTGTCCGGGCTGGTCGCCTTGAGACTGCTGTGGCAGGGCTCACCACTGGCAATCTTCTCGGCAACGCTTCTGGTCGTCGCGATGTCGATGGCCGCCAGCGGCGTGGTGCCTTTTGTGCTGGAGGGTTTCTTGTGGCTCGGCCGCAGCTTTGTCGATGGCACCAATCGCATTTCTCGCTACCGTTTCACCTGCCAAGCCATCGACCAGGTTCGCAACCATCATCGACTCGCTTCGGTTTTGCTTCCCGTCGCAGCCGTGTTGGCGTTCGGCGGAATCTTCGTGATGGCCAACCCCGACTTGGTTTCTTGGGTCGGCGGACATGTGACATCCGCGTGGAACATCACGTTGGATTGGTTCAGCAGTTTTTCCGTTTGGGAAATCCCGTTCTGCGTGCTGGCGTTGACGATTGGCATGGGATTGATTCGTCCACTGAGCCCGTACCTGCGATTTGGAGATCAATCGGAAGTCGATGGCGAGATCGCGTCGTCTGAGTCTGGACTCTACTCAGCCTATCGAAACACATTGATTGCCGTCACGACTCTTTTCGCCGCTTACCTCTGCTTTGAATTCTGGACGCTCTGGCGTCGTGATTTTCCGGAAGGCTTCTACTATGCCGGCTACGCCCATCAAGGTGCCGCGTGGCTGACCATTGCATTGGGACTGGCGACGGTTTCCTTGTCCGTCATCTTCGGACGCAGTCTGCTTGCCGATCCTCGGATGCCCAAAGTTCGTTGGTGGGCATGGATCTGGTCCGCAGAAAACTTGCTGCTCGCATTGGCTGTTTACAATCGTTTGCTGATCTACATCGGCTACAACGGAATGACACAGCTTCGCATGGTCGGTTTGTTTGGGATCACCGCCGTCGTGATTGGATTCGCTCTGGTCGTGTACAAGATCGCCACCACCAAAAATTTTTGGTGGCTGCTTCGTTCACAAATGTTGGCACTGACAATTGTTGTCATCGCGTACAGCATCACACCGGTCGACTACGTCTCGCATCGCTACAACGTTTCGCGAGTCAACTCGGGCTATTCCGCTCCATCGGTGATGTTGGCGGTCAAACCGATCAGCGACGAAGGGCTGCTGTCGACGTTCCACCTGATCGAACACCCCGATCCGATCATTCGAGAAGGCGTGCAAGCTCGTCTGGCCATCCGCCAAGCCGAACTCACTGCTGCTGGTAAGACTCACTGGAGTGAACTCCAAGGTTCGACACGATTGCTCGCAACGCGATTGGCGGAACACCCGAACTTATCAACCCAGTTCGATAGCCCGGTCGATCGCCAATCCACCCTGCAACGATTCAAGGATTACGCGATGCAGTGGTACTGATCTGCTATCGGAGCCATTCTAATTTCCGGTCTCAAACGGAAGCCGATTCAACTCCTCGCAAGAAGCGAGACCTAACTATGAGTAACTTTGAATTCCATCTTCGCATTCCATTCAGCCCGCGTGCGAAGTTTGGCATCAAGACCGCTCTTCTGCTGGTGCTGTTGGTTGCGATCGGATTGGGAGCGTATAAGTGGGGCCGAAGAAACGGAATCGACGATGGCTATCTAACCGGCTACGAAGAGGGTTGGAACGATTCGATGTCCGCCAAAGTCACCAAGGCCGAATATCGTGTTTACGACATGCTCAGCAAATCGCAGGAGCATTCCGATGTGCACGCGGCCTTGGACGACTTCCTTGAAGAAGTTCAAACCCTCGTCGAACCGAATTCGTGGGAACGCAACGGCGGCCCCGCGAGCCTCTCTGTTTACCCACAGAACTTCAGCCTCATTGTTCATCAAACGGGCCGTGGCCACGAAGCGTTGAAGGAGTTCATCGCTGCAAAAGAAGACGCCCAATGAGTTTGGCCTGACTTTCCTGAGCGAGCGACCCGGACGGGAATGCATTCGCGAATTTCGAGGCCGTCTGCCCTGACGTGTGCGCGGAGTTCTATTGCAACCAAGTTTTTTTGCAACCAGCTCGGCGTCGTGATCGACCTGAGTGAACTCATGCGAGTTGAAGACGCGGAGAGTCAGCGGTCATTCAGCCTAAAGCCTGAATCGATTCAGGAACCATTCGGCAACAACTTCGGGATCAAAGGTAGCGGAAGGACGCGAGCCCTCCGGTGACACACCGGGCGGCTCGCGCCGCTCCGCTACAGCCGAACTTGATTCCGAACGGTTCCTCAGTGCTGAGCCAATTCGAGAGCTGCGTTCAGCCGGGCCGCCCTCGCTTCCAACAAGATTTGCTTGGTACCAATCCCATTCCTGAGAAATTGGGCGGCTGTTGTTTCGAGACGTTCTGCGCGGTCAAAGTGTGACTGAGCAAATTCTTTGATCGAGTCTGGATCTCCGAACTTCTTCTGAGCCTCGAAAAGCTTACGGTCAATTCGCAAGACATCGGCGAACGTCGCCTCGCCCGAAATGAAGGCAGTCCAATAGCTTGCGTAGGCCGCTTCGAGCGTCTCCACAACCTCTCGTCCAAGGTTGGCATCACTCGCCTTTGGCTCCGATAGTTTGTCGCCGGGGGCGTCCGGAGAAACTTGTTGAGAAGGAACCTGAGCCGCGAAGGTCAGCGATACCAAAACCAAGACAGCGACTGTAACAAACTTCTTCATCGGTCGACTCCGTGGGCCGTGAAAACGAACTGACGTCGAAATCAAGATAGCAATTTCGAATCCGTTCGGCGCGTGCCCAAACGCGTCAAAAACCGCCAGGGCTGGTGAATTCACGATAATCATCGAATTCGCTGTGATGTTCCGCGGCGCGGTTGCTGAATCGAGTGAAGTCGCCTTCCCAGGTCAGTTCAACGTCGCCAACCGGCCCGTTCCGCTGTTTCGCAATGATGATCTCGGCTTGCCCGGCGAACTGAGCCTTGTCTTCACCGCGGTGATAATACTCCTCGCGGTGCACAAACATCACAACGTCGGCATCCTGCTCGATAGCACCCGACTCACGAAGGTGCGAAAGTTTTGGACGGTGATCCTTGCCGTCTTCCGCTTGCCGATTCAACTGAGACAAACACAACAACGGGACTTCCAACTCACGAGCCATCCCTTTCAAACGACGAGCGATCTTCGCGACCTGCTCCTGCCGAGGGTCACGCGAGTTGTCCGGTTCGATGAGCTGCAAATAGTCGATCACGATCAGTCCGAGACCGTCTTCTTTTCGCTTGATCCGACGTGCCGCCGCGGCGATTTCGCTGACCGTTCGACTCGGCGAGTCATCCACGAACAGCGGAGCTTGGCTGATGTCGTTGGCTTTGGAAACCAAGCGGTCGCGGTCGTCGGAACTGATCGTCCCGTTTCGCAGACGGTGACCGTTCACGCGAGCCAAACTACAAAGCATCCGGTCAGCCAATTCAATCGCCGACATTTCCAAACTGACGAACAAGACCGGTTCACGCTGAACGATCGCACAGTGTTCGGCGATGTTCATGGCGAGCGCCGTTTTACCCATCGAAGGACGAGCCGCCAGAATGATCAGCTCGCCGTGGTGCAAACCGCCGGTCATTTGGTCAAAGTCCGTCAGCCCCGTTTCGGCACCGCCCTCGACATAGTCGTCTCGCATCCGAGCTTCCATGCGATCCATCGCTTGGTGCAACACATCGCTGATCGCCCAAACCGAGTTGCCCGTTCGGCCTTCCATGATCGCGAAAACTTTTTGCTCCGCTTGCGCGCACAATTCCTTTGCGGTGCTGTTTTGCTCGTAAGCATCTCGCAGGATCTCAGTGCCGGATTCGATCAAACGACGGAACATCGCCTTTTCACGAACAATCTCGCCATAGAAAGCCGCGTGTGCCGCGTTTGCGACGCTGCCGCCTAGTTGAGCCAGGTACGCGGCGCCACCGACTTTTTCAAAGTCGCCCGCGGTTCGCATCCGCGACACCAACAACGTGATGTCAATCTTTTCGCCCGAGTCAAACATGTCTCGAAGGTGGCGATAGATGATCTGGTTGGCTTCGTCGTAGAAGTCATCCGCCTTCAGCGACGCGATCTCGTCGCAGATATCGGGCATCAGCAAAACGGAACCGATCACGCCCATCTCAGCTTCGCGATCGAACGGTTGCTGCCGAGCAAGGATTTCGCTGGTCGAAGCTTCTTTCTTCTTCTTACCGCGATGAGGTCCGTCGAATTTGTTGTCTGCGATCATCCGTGAAGCTGCCGTTGGGGTCGGATGGATGGTTCAAAGAAACGAATCCATTCAATCAGAATGGATGGCGATGAGAATGCAAGGCGAGGCGTGGTCCGACGACTCAGCCGACTCGCAAACGTGATTCGACACGAGCGATGGCGTCTTGCGCCGACATGGCGCCGTCGCCCGCACCGATGGGTTTGCCGCTGGATAACCAAGTCTCCACTTTACTGATCGCTGAGATCGCGTTGGAGTGACTTCGTCGACCAAAGTGCTTGGCGATTTCAGTGAACGCACTGCCCGTGTGTTGGCGAGCCAGGTACATCGCGAGGGTGCGAGGTTCACTAACCCGTCTCGTTTGAGCTTTGCCGCGCAGCCCGTCACCTTCAAGCCCGAAAGTCTCACAAACCGCTTTTTCAATGCTGCGGAGAGTCGGTGCCACTTGGGTGCTTCGCAACAAATCGCCGCCATAACGACGAATTTCGTCGATCGTGGGTTCGCGGCGGAACATTCGCTGCAACATTCCGATCAGGTTCGCGATTCCGCCAGCGGCACGAGCGTCGCCGCCGATCAGTTCGCTGACTTCTTCCAACAATGTGTTGTCACACCCCAGCACGCATCGCGTCGCGACCATCCGCTGCAAAAGCTGGAAACGAGTTTGTTGATCGAGCGCAGCAAGCGGACAAACTAGCCCAGACGCCATCCGGCCGGCCACTTCGCCGGTCAATCCGCGAATGTCGCTGGGAGGAAGGTTGGCGGAGAACACGAGCGGTTTCCCCGCCGATGCCAAGGTTTCCACCGTGTACAAAGCTTCTCGGAGCGTCGCCGTTTTGGCCGCTAAGAAGTGAACGTCATCGATCAACAAAGCGTCGACGTCGCGGTAGCGGCGACGGAAAGCGGGCAATCCGGTCGAGCCCACCGAAACGACGAAGTCATTGGTGAATTGTTCCGCGGTCAGCAACACGACTCGACGCATCCGGCGACGAGTTCGGAACTCATTCGCCAAAGCCGCCAACAGGTGTGACTTGCCAGTCCCAGTTGGACCGTGCAAGAACAAAGGTGTGGCAACCGATGGAGTCGCGACCGCCATCATCGCGGCGGAGAACGCGAACTCGTTGCAGGGTCCGGTGATGAAACTGTCGAGCGTTCGGCCGCCGGTAGGCTGTGATTCCGGAAGCGGCGGAAGCTTGGACTTTGATGAACGTGGTGTGGAGACAGCGACTTCCTCGTCATCCATCTCTTCGTCGTCCAAGTGTTCTTCCTCGGGCAACTCAGACGCCGCGATGGGATCGTGTTCCACACGACCGCGTGATCGACCGCGTCCACCACGCGAGCTTGCGGATTTGTCTTCGCCGGTTGCGGTGGATTGAGCGAGCAGGCTAGCCAAACTGTTTGCTGATCCGCGACGACCGCTGGATTGGCGTCCACCGGATTGTCGACTGGCAGATGCACGTCCACTGGTCGCACGCGCTGTTGATCGACGACCGCCGGTCTTTGCAGTCGCTTTCTTTTCAGCAGCAACCTTGGCCGCGCGAGTTCGTTTCTTCGGCGCGGGTTGCTCCGCTTCTTCCACGTCGATGCGATAACGAGCGCGTTCACCACAAGCGATCATGGCCGCGGCGCGCAACTCGGTTGCGAAACTGTTGCCCATGCGTTGGGCGGCAAAGGGTCCGCTGGTTCGGATCACCACGACCACGGTTGGCTTGCCATCATCAGGCGACTCGCCGACCTCCAGATCGAAGCTGACCCCATGGGTGAACCACAACCGGTATCGGTCCGCGCCGATGCGTTGATGCAAAGCCTCGGCGAATCGCTCAATGGCTTCCTGCGTCTCGATGCTACCTTGCGTCGACGACATACCGGTTGCGCAGACCTCCCTCATGGATTTTGTTTACACGGGCGACGAATCGGGCGGCCAGCGTGGCTGCGATTCTTCGAAGCGATGAGTGTCGCCGAGTGATGTGCTCCCTCACGACGTTGGGGCAGATTCTAGGTTTGCTAGCAAACAAGTCAAATAGATTGAGTGAAGTTTTGGAGCGTGGGTGCCGACACGGCGTGAGGTCATCCGGCGGGGTCGGAAAATCCCGAGCCGATTGCGATCCGAGATCATGACGGAGTCCCTTCAGTGTCGGCAAGGCGAGTTTGGTGACTCGTGGAAAATCTGTCGGTAACCTTTTCCACACAAAACCTTCTTCAAAATGTCATGCGTGTAAACGACTCGGATGCAAGCACTTACGAACCGCCAACCCTGTTGATAAGAATTTCGGCACCGAAATCGGCGTTTCGGCACCTCCCGGGACGACGCCCCGGGAGCATCCGATAAACTAGGACTCATGATGAGCAAACTTCCTCTGATGAACGATCTTCCACGGGCCGAATTGCCGGGCTCGCGATCACCCAATCCGGAATCATTGATCCTGGCCAGCGGGTCCCCGCGACGAGCGCAATTGCTCTCAGCGGCAGGCTACGAATTTTCAATTCAACCGGCTTCCGATTCCGCCGAGTGTGGGATCTGTAGCCGAGAGACCGCCCCCGAAATGGTGGCAAGGCTGGCATACCGAAAAGCCGCCGACGTGGTCGCCCGCATCGATCAAGGATTGGTGCTGGCCGCCGACACGGTCGCCTCCTGTGTGGGAAGCATTTTGGGCAAACCCCACAATCGCGATCACGCCGAAGAAATGCTGCGTTTACTCAGCGGACGCGAACACGATGTCTACACCGGCGTCTGCTTGTGGTCTCGAAGAAACGAGACGTTCCAGGTTGATGTCGTTCGCACTCGACTGCGGATGTCGGAACTGACCGAAGAGCAATTGTCCGAACACCTGGATAGTTTGCGATGGGAAGGCAAGGCAGGAGCTTTCGGTTTCCAAGACGGAAACGATTGGTTGACGATCATTGGAAACGATAGTGAAAGCAACGTTGTCGGATTGCCGATGGAACGACTGGCGGAATTGCTGGAAAACTTTGAGCGAAAAGCCGAAAAGATAACCACCCCGACGATTGATTCGATTGAATCATCCGATTCAAGCTGCTCTTAGTTCCAACTACGGCGGCGAGCAGAGGCGGCGAAGGACGGCGTCGACGAATCGAATGTCTCGAATCGATTTTCAAATTGCCCACCCAATACCCTCGTGCGATCGTGCCAGCCTTGCTGCTGTGACAAAATTCGCCTTAGCCGATGGATTTGTTTGATGATTGGATCACTCGTCCGTTCCAGCCTGACCGGTTGCATTGCCCTGTTCTCTCTGGTGACGCTGGCTTCTTCAGCCAACGCACAGAACTGGGCCGAAAAAATGTTCACCGAAACAAAGCATGATTTTCGAGTTGTCGGCCGCGGAACCAAAGCCGAATTCAAATTTGAATTCCGGAACCTGTACGAAGAGACAGTCCACGTCCAAGGGGTTCGAAGCAGTTGCGGTTGCACCACGCCGACCGTTTCAGATGACACACTGGAAACGCACGAAACCAGTTCGATCGTCGCGAAGCTGAACACCAGCACATTCATTGGCCAAAAAGCCGCGACCGTGACGGTCATCTTTGATCAACCGTATTACGCGGAAGTCCAACTGCAGGTCAGTGGTTTCATTCGCACGGACGTGACGTTCGATCCACCGGAAGTCGACTTCGGCCAATGCAAAAACGGTGAAGTCAAAGAACAAGACATCACGATCACCCACCGCGGCAATTCAAGCTGGCGTCTGACCGATGTCCGCAGCCACTGCGACGACTTTGCCGTCAAACTGGAACAACCAATCGTCCAGCCAAATATGGTTCAATACAAAATGCGAGTTCGCATGAAAGAAACCATGTCCGAAGGTGAAATTCGCGAACGGCTGACTCTGGTCAGCAATGACTCCAAATTCCCGACCATCGAAATGTCGATCGCCGGAATGATTCGTCCCACGATCAGCATTTCTCCGGCCGCGGTCAGCTTGGGGACAACCGAGTCGGGCAAAACGGTCAGCAAACGTTTGTTGATCCGTGGCGAAGAAGCCTTCGAAATCAAAGAAGTTCGCTGCTCGGACGATCGCTTCCAGTTTGAAATTCCCGAAGGCAAAAAGAAATTGCACTTCGTTGAAATGAAATTCACCGGCGGAGACAAACCGGATCGCGTTGCCCAGCGAATCCAGATCGTGACGGATCTGCCCGGCGACAAGACGGCTGAGTGCGTTGCGACGGGTACTGTAAAGTAGCCGACTCGCCGATCCCGGGCGAACGCCCTTCGCCCATCGTCACCACCGCATGCCTTCTCCGCCTCCCACGCTGACTTCCGACTCGCACGTTCATTTCTTGACCGGGCGATTGGCGGAAACTGCGGTGACCGAAGAAGCGGCTCGCATCGCGAAAGAGTTTGGTTGCGAGCAAAGCGTGGGTGTGGTTCCGATCACCGTCGCCGCCCTGATCACACCAAAATGGCTTTCGCGGCATTGGGAGATACCAACTTCCGCGACGCACGTGATCTTGCCAGGATTTCTGGAAGACAACTTGGAAGCGGCTGGCGACTTGGCGACTCCACTGTTGGGTTTGATCCAGCAAACCTCGGCCGCGGTGTTGTGCGGTCCCAAAGACTGTCGCGATTTGCACGCCTGGATGACCGGCCGCCAGCAATCCGTCGATCTGTCGGCGCACTCGATTGAGATCATCGCTGAGATCAATCACGCACCGCGAATGTCGGTCGAAGAAGTTGTCACGATCGCGAATCGATTGCGTGCGGACGGTGCGGACCGAATCGATTTGGGATGCGACCCGTCGCGTCGATGCCGAACAATTGGTGACTACGTTTCGGCTCTGGTGGATGCTGGTCATACGATCAGCATCGACACGTTTGATCCTGACGAAGCTGACGATGCGATTTGTTCGGGAGCCACATTAGTATTGTCGGTCAACTCATCCAACCGCGACGCCGCACGTGACTGGGGTTGTGAAGTTGTGGCCATTCCGGATGTTCCCGACGACCTGGATAGCCTCGACGAAACGATTGAGTTCCTTCAACGCAACAACATTGATTTTCGCGTCGATCCGATCTTGGAACCGATTGGATCCGCTTTCACCGAAAGTCTTCTGCGTTACGCGGAAGTTCGGCGGCGGTATCCCGACATTGAAATGATGATGGGGATCGGCAACCTGACAGAACTCACCGACGTCGATTCGGCTGGCGTCAACTTCTTGTTGCTCGGGATCTGCCAAGAGCTTTCGATCCGAAGTGTCTTGACCACCCAGGTCATCAATTGGGCAATATCCTCGGTCGCGGAGTGCGACATCGCTCGACGATTGGTTCACCACGCCGTTTCGCGAGGGGTTCCGCCCAAGCGTTTGTCGGACCAACTGGTATCCCTTCGCGATCCGAAGTTGCGACCACATTCGGATGCCGCGTTGGACGCACTCGCGAGTGGCGTCAAAGACAACAATTACCGGTTGATCGCGCAAGACGACACCATCCATTTGATAAGTGCCGGTTTGCATCTCACTGGCAAAGATCCGTTTGCCTTGTTCGCTGAATTGATGCAGCAACCACAATCGGACAACGTCGACGCTTCGCACGCGTTTTACCTGGGCTACGAATTGGCCAAAGCCAACATCGCGCTGACATTGAGCAAACAATACGAGCAGGACCAAGCGTTGCACTGGGGTCACCTCACCGTTGAGGAAGACACGCATCGGATCGAGCGGACCAGCCGACACGCTCGGAAACGTCCGAATCCGGACGCCCCATCCGGCGAATGAGCGTCGCCATGCCACCTATTCCATCCAACGTCAGTTGTATTCGGTTTGACGTCGTTGCAACGGGTTCAATCGCTGCAACACTCCCGCTGAACACCAGCCGAACACTCCGAACGTTTTAACAATTCGTGAATGCGGTCTTGTCCTTCGTAGCAATCGGGTAAAACCTAACCAGAGATTTCCTTCTTGGTTCCTTTGGTTCGGTTGCCCGCGTGTCAGTTCTGCGTACCACGTTGCTGTGGATCTCCGCCTCGATCTTGGTCCTGATTCCGTTGTGTCTGGCCGCGGATTTCGGCGGCATTTTGCACTGGAGCCAATACATTGCCGCGGCCGGAATCTTGGTCGCGATGGTTCTCTCGCTGATTGGGTTGACCGACACGACGGCGTCCAGCGGTCTGCGCCAGCACAAACTATTGGTTCCGCTTGGGCTGCTGGTGTTGCTCGCGTGGATCCAAACCATGCCGTTGCCATCCAGCCTTGTCGGACTGCTCAGTCCGGGTTCTCAGGATGCCTACTCGACGTGGCTGGAGGGCTTGGTTCCCGCCGCGGAACAGCCATCGATCCATTCCATGTCTGTGTCGCCGTTTGATACTCAGCACGTCGCGATGTTGCTGACGTTGTTGTTGCCACTGTCATTTGCGGCATCGATCGTTTTTCACGCTCGCAATCGACTGACGATGCTGCTCAGCGCGATCGCGATCACGGGGGCCTCCGTTGCAATCATCGGCTTCTATCGCAAACTCGATCCCACCGCGGACATCTGGTTCTTCCAATCCAAGTCCAGTGGGTTCGCCGGATTCGTCAATCGCAACAACGCTGCGTTGATGTTGAACTTCGGTTTGGCCGCCAGCCTCGGATTGTTGTCTTGGCGGATGATGGCTTTGCACAACATCGAATTGGACGATCCCGATTTCGAATTCAATGACTTGCTCGCACTGATCTCGGACCGAGAATCCTTGATCGGATTGCTGTCATCAATCACATGCGTCGCGGGTTTGCTGCTCAACGGTTCGCGGGGCGGCGTCGTCGCGGCTCTGTTCGGACTGGTTTTTGCTTTTGGATATGTCCGCCCGCGGCGTGGCTTGATCGGTTTGCCAATTTTGGCGGTGGTGATCGCAATCTCGGTCGCCATTCTGACCGTCCCGATGCAGCTCAATCTCGAATCCATCACACGGCTCGAGATGATCTCCGCAAACGCTGACACACTGCAAAAAGATGGCCGGTTGCTGCACTGGCAAGACGGCTGGAATGCCGCGATGGCTTACCTCCCGATGGGATCGGGCATCAGCACATACGGATATTCCTACTTGCCGTACCAATCGCAAAGTCCGGGGCCATGGTTTGAACACGCCGACAACTTGTGGTTGGAAATGTTGGTCGAGACCGGATTGCCCGGCGTTGTGATCACGGTGCTGCTTTTCGTGATTTTGCTTCGATCACTGCGACGGTTGTCGACATCGGCTGACCCGGTGGACCAAGGCGTTCGCGTCGCGGCTTGGTACGCAATTGCTGCGGTTGCTGCATCACAATTCTTCGACTTCGGGTTGATCATGCCAGCCAACTTGTTCGTCGCAGTTGTGCTGGCAACCGCGGTGGTTTCGCGACAGGTCGCAGGCGGTGGTTTGCAAGCTCCGATGCCCGACGAAGAAGATGATCCGTATCATGCGATGGCAATGGCGGATCCGGAATACGCGATGGCGATGGCCGCTGCCGAACGTGAAGAAGAAGCCGCGGCGGCGATGGAAGCCGAAGCGGGAGAACCGAATACGAAGTCCGCCACCGGTGGGAACAAGATCAAACTGAAATCCACCTCCAAATGGGGTCGCCTCACTTCTTCGGTCAGTGTTGGTGCGGTCGCGGTCGCCATCGTCCTGCTGTCCATCCTTGTGATGCCAGGTTTAAAGGACGACGCGGAAACGGAGTCGCTGGTCCGCCGGATCCGAAGCGAATACCAAGGAATGAAGTTCCAACCCGAAGTGCTGGAACAAGTCGAGTCGTTGCTCGCCGAGAACTTGAGCACCAACCCGTTCCCCGAGACACGCACGTTGCTGGCGGCAACCCAGCGTGACCGCGGACGATTGGCAGAAACGTTGGAATGGCGTCCGACCACCATCGAACAGGCCGGTCAGATTTATGCGAAGACAAACTTGAACGAGCGTGGACTGGAATACCCACCGCCGTTGGCCGCGATGACTCGAGACCGCTTGAAAAGCATTCTGCACTACGAAGACGCCTGGAACACAGCCTTGGCTGGCGTCGCAAGCTGCCCGCTCGGTCAGGCATCACGGGCATCGCTGGTGCAACTGCAATCCGTTTTGGAACCCCAACCTGAAACGGGCGTCGCCGTCAAACACCTCGCGACGTTCTACTCGACAGAACCGAATCGTTTGATGCGGTTGGGACGCCGCGCCTTCATGATCGGCGACTACGATTCCGCCGTGGCAACGTTTCGCGATTCGTTGGCGTTGCGTCCAACCTTGGCATCTCAATTGATGCCTCTCTTCCGAGTCAACCAAGACAAGCTTCCCCTTGCCGATGTGATCCCCGATGATTCGCGAGCGATCGAGCTAGCGGCGGCCGACGTGATGCTCTGGGACGAACCGGATCAGAAATTCCTCAAGCACGCGGCTGGTTCGATCGACTGCGGTCGAGCGTCCAATTTGGCCGGGCGTGCCAAGTGCCAAGCACTCCTGTCACGCATACACTTCTCGCTCGATGACACGGCCAATGCGACGAAGGCGGGCGAAGAAGCGATTCGGTTGCTGCCGGATGAACCTCGATACCGAGTTCAATTGATTGAGCAGATGTTGATCACCGGCAATCGAAAAGACGCGCTTCGACACGCTCGGTTGGGACGCGAGGCATTTGCCAAAGACGCTCGTTTTCAACAGTTCGTCGACCGTATCGCAGAAGCCGATCGAAAAGAGATGCTCGAACCGACCCTCCCGAAAGACGACACGCTCCCGAGCGTCGAATCCATCTTGAATTAGCGTTGTCGCAACGAAATTTCGCGGTTCGACAAAATGAACCGCAGACGAATCACGTGACCGAGGCAGTAGGCTCGATTTGTTCGGGCGGCTACGTCGCGTCGTCCGACAACCATTCCCAAAATCGTCTGCCAAGGCTTCGTTGATCGCGGAGAGCCATTTGCCCCGTTTCACCAGCTCGCACGCGATCGCTGACTGCGGGTGTGAGCGGGACGATCGACTGGAACCTCGGTGTCAACAATTCATAGGGATCCGAAGACTGTGACTGTTTCTTCGCGGGAGTAACCGGCAGTGGCCCATCGACCGTGGCCGCCAGCGCGGGATGCGGAACCTGGCGACTGGCACGAGGTTGCAACTTTTCTGGATGCACCTCAATGATTTCGCCACCGCGAAAAAGGACCTGCATCGGCTCGTTCTTTTGCAGGGTCGATCGGTAGGCATCCAAGTCGGAATCGCCGACTGACACCAACAGTTCCATTCGTTGGCGGACTCCGACATGGACCAACTCTTCACCCGCACGAACGTAGGTTTCGTTGAGGTCGTCTAGGTCGGTCGTCAGAATCTCGCCGTCGCGTTGGGCCACCACGCGAAGCGAATCGACCTGCGCGTTAAGCTCTTCCAAACTACGTCTCAGACTTTCTGACTTTTGTTTCGCGGCTTCGGCCAGACCGAGTTCGCCCATTCCTTCGTGACGTTGCCACTTGATCTCTTCTGCATCCAATTCCAACTGGGTCGCATCGCGTTCCGCAACCAACTCATGATCGATCAATTCGAGGATGACCTGGCCCGCCATCACCGAATCTCCCGATTGCATGGCAACCTGATCAACGAAGCCATCAACGGGAGATCGCAAAATTTGGTCGTCCGCAAATCGAACGACGACGGGCACCGGACGACTGAGAGGCGACGGCAACGTGACCAAGAATTGAGCCAAGAAGCAGAAGGTCACACAGGTCCAAATTGCACGTCGGCGGTGAGACCATTTGGAAAACGAGTCGCTCGATTCTTCGTAGCTCCAAACCTTGCTGGCGAATTTGATGGATGGAAGCATGACCCACAAAAGGATCGCGGCCATTGCCATCAGCAAGCCAACGGGACCCGCCCACATCGACACAACAATGATCAGGCCGCCCATCCACACGCACTGAAAGACAACCGATGCGGCGGCGTGACAACTTGCGAATCCGCGTCGCCAACCAGATAGTTTGGAAGCGGGACTTCGCATGGCAAACAACTTCGTTTGCAACCACCCGCCAAACAGCTTGCGTCCTTGTTCTCGCAAGTTCGGAATGTCAGTCCAGTCCGACAGAACGTAATAGCCATCCAATCGAAGCAAAGGATTCGCGTTGACCAACAATGTCGCTGGACCGGCGATGAAAAAGATCTGAGCCGCCCAGTGGGCCGCCACTTCAGACGGATGCCAACACCAAATCCAGTAGGCAATCGACGAAACCAACAACTCCACGTACACGCCCGCCATCGCGATGGAGGCGCGAGATTGACGATTCGGCAGTCGCCAAGCATTCGTCACATCGACGTAGGCCAAAGGCGCCAGCAAGAAGAACATGATGCCAGCTTTGCCGACCTGAACACCGTGCCAACGTGCGGAGACAGCGTGGCCCATTTCGTGGACCAGTTTCATCACGGCCCAAATACCCAGCATCCCGATCCACAACTGCGAATCAAAAATTCGCATCAGCTCGGCGGCCAATTCTCTTCGTTGGAACAAAGCAAATGTCATCGAGATCGCGATGAACGCGCCGGCAACCACGACTCCGCGAGGCGTAAACAACTGCCGTGTGAAGGGCAGCAATGCGTTGGCTGGTCCGTTTGCATTGATCAGCGGAAATCGCAAGCTGATCAACCATGAACACGCTTTCACAAACGGGGCGACCCACCCCGATAGCATTCGCTTCAACGATTGAAGAATCCCGATTCGATCATTCTTCCCGTGCGTTGCAGTGGCCGATTCCAAGCGATCGTCCAGAGTCGATTCGTCCGCGTCAGTTGTTTCACCCAGCAGTTCGCTCGATGCATCCAACGCCACATCGGGTGATGGTGATTCCGGTGCCACACCAGCACCTCGTTCCGCAATCGCGATTTTCTGGGAGACCAAAACCGCGATGAAATCCGCGACGTCTTCGGGTGACCAATCCAATCCGTCTCGTTGTGCCTGCTCAACGATTTGCGTGGTCGATCGCTCCCCATCCAGCAAGGAAGCGATGTAGTGTTCCGCCGCGCCAAACTGAAAGTGCTGGCCCGTTCCAGAGTGAGCGGCGCGAAAGATCGTGACGCCCGCCACCTCACACACAGTGAATTCGAGATCTGGATCCAAACGCACTTTGGGCGCAGCGGGAGGTGATTCGGCCGAACTCATTTGTCCAAATCCCGAAGCAACTTCCACTTGTGGTACATCGCGTGCGGCGTCGTTCTGATTCACCATCCGATCATCCACCCCAGCCTTCTCACGGGGGTTCGAACCCACTTCCAAATCCACGGGTAAGTTGGTCCCAGCACAACCGCTTCGCCACGCATTCCCACTCGCAATGATGCGTCTTCGTTTGGCAATTCGGCGATCGCTACGAACACATTCGCGTCATCGCGAATCGTTGCGGCAGGCCAAACCGATCGCACGTTGCTTTCAAACGCCTCGCCATCCAACGCGGGGAACCAAAGTTCAACGGGAGCGTTCATCTCCACGAAGCCAATTTCGGACTCCGGCAATTCCAATTCAATCTCGACGTTGCCCTCCGGAGCAACTTCCATCAACGTTTGCCCAATCTCCAGCGGTGTTCCAAGCGATCGAGTCAGGTCGCCTTGAATGATCACGCCATCGATCGGAGAAACGACATCCAGCTTGCTGAGTTTGTCTTGCAACAACTCTGCTTTTCGAAGCAATGTTTTCCGACGAAGTCCCGCCAACTGGGCCGAAGCAATTTGACTGCTCGCCAACGCGATGTCTTCGTCCTTTTGAGCCTCGTCAATTTCCGCCAGCAGCGATTCCAGTTCGATACGAAGCGGGCGTCCATCCAACTGCAACAACGTTTGGCCAGCCTTCACCCGATCACCAGGTCGGACCAACGTTGTCAGAAGAGTGGCGTCGATCGGCGAAGCGATCATCCGTCCGTTCATCGCAGCAACCGTGGCGATCGCATGGGTGCGATACGACATTGGGATGCACGTCAGAATCAACGTGACCAAGACCGCGATTCCAATCAATCCACGTCGCGACCACCATTTACTCAGCTTGCTAGCCAAACGCCCCCAATGATCTTTCGCAGGGCGACTCAAAAAGATCGCTGCGAACAACCCCATCACGTCGGTCGTCAACATGCGTTGGAACATCTTCGCGTCGAAGTCATCCGCCCCGGGTGGCCGAATCCAAAGTTGACACCGCGGCACCGCCGCCGAAATATTGTTGCTGGCCTTGGACGAATCAGACGTAGGCACAACGTCTGGAACCAAGTCGATCACCAATGTGCCATTGTCCCACCGCGATGTACTTTCGGTCACGGGAGTGTCGGCTTCCACCGTGGACGCCAACCACTGCGCGTCGTAGCGTTGGCGAATCGAATTTTCGGCCCCCAGCCACCCCAAACGTCCGTCGTGCAATCGGTGCAACGATCGGGCGCCCCAGCCCAATCGAATGGTGTGTTCTGGCAGCACGGCACACAGTCGCTGGACCAACAACTCAGCAGCGCACACGCGGTCCTTGGTCGATGCCATCTCGGTCAACCAAGTGTGCCACATCGACTGAAACAACTTCGATTGTGAGACGTCCGACAATTCAGCAAACTGCATCGGATGCGTTGCCGAATTTTCGGTCGTACTCGCAAGTTCAGCCGGTGCCTGATTCGCGAACGTTTCTGAGGGAGCCGTGCCTACCATCGATTGACTCCTGGCGATCCAAGCTTGGAGATGGACTCGGTGCCCTCTTTTGAGCTGGATGGTGCAATCACCCGCATTGTGCAGCGGTCTCCCGGACGGAGCTCACTGGCAGGGTTCTCGATCCGAACTCTTATTTCAATCGTGCCGCTTTCGCTGTTGATGGACGGTCCGATCGTTTCAATCTTTCCATCCACGGTTTTGCGTGCGGCTCGAAAGTAGACCTGCGTTTCCATGCCGATTTTCATTTGCAAAGCCCGATCGGCCATCACATTGAAAACACCGTGCAGGACATCGGTTCGGACCAAGCGGACGATGTCAGGATCCGAGGGTGTGATGGTGGCGCCCAAGCCCGCTTTCTTTTCCGCAACCACACCGTCAAAGGGAGCTCGGATTTTGCGTCGTTTCCATTGCAGTTCGAGACGGTTGGCTTCCGCCAATCGCAGTGCACGTTGCTCGGTCGCGGTCAGCAAACGAGCCTTGGCAACTTTCAATTCCAATTCTGCTCGACGGAGTTCGTCGGAACCTGCCATCTCTTCTCGCATCAAACGACGCAGGTGTTCGACTCGAATCGTTTGGACGTCCAACGATGCCTGAGCCGCATTGATTTCACCGAGCATCGATGCCTGTGTTTGCGCGATCTCCATCGACGCCTTTTCAATTTCATCGTCTAAGCGTGCCACGACGTCGTTGGCTTTGACTCGTTGCCCCACCTTCACCGGCAATTCGACGATCCGCCCCAGATCTTCGCTGCCAAGATAGATGTCCTCAATCGCTTGCGAGAAGCCTTCGTATGCGGAATCACCGTACAACGCGATTCCGCGAGTCGAGCTGCCATCGGATTGTCCCATTGCGATGCCCGCCTGCATTCCGGATGAAATGCAAACGCTCAATACGATGATCGTCCATGAAGTTCGTTTCATCATTCTTTCCTATTCGATCCTTCCGAGTCGGACGCGACTTCTTTGATGGATGAGTCATCCAGTTCGATCATGCCCAATTCACCGATCAAGGATTCGCCGACAACCTGCGAATTCCAATCCGATTGATGAGCTGTGATTCGCGATGCATTCGAATCAGCAGGGTTGGTTTGAAGCAGTTCAATCTGGCTGGTGTTGTCCGGTCGCACTGGTTCAATTCCTTCCGTCTTCAACAATGTTCCCATCGCTTTTTGCAGTTCAATCAATGAAATCACCGAGGCGACCTGCGCACTAACAAACAGTTGCTCCGATTCGGTGCGACGTTTCTGCGTTTCGAGCAAATCCTCCAGCACCAACGCGGTGGGACCGCCATCGCCAGCAAGCAACTCCCAACGCCGCGTTGCGATTTGTTCTTCACGGATCGCGGCTTGCAAGGTGATCGCCTTGCTTTCACGAAGCTGAAAATTCGCGAACGCCTGAATCAAGGCCGTTTCGATTTCACGTCGAGCAGTCAAAAGACTCTGACGCAATTCTTCGCTGCGTTGTTGATATCGATATCTGGCTTCGCGAACGCGGCTGCGTGCGGCGCGGCGGCCATACGGGAGGCTGTACTGCAACGTGGCCGTCAGGCCGGGACCTTCGGTGAACTGATCGCCGAAGGCTTGGAAGAACCGGTTGTCTCCTCTGAGCCCCGACAGATACGCATCGAAGACGGCATCGAGTCGTGGCTTCAATTCGTTGCGAGTCACGCTGATCCCCAACCCTGCCGCCGCGAGCTCTTGCGTCGCCGCTTGGATGTCGGGTCGGTTTTCCAACCCTCGAACGATCGCGTCTTGCAAATCGATCGCTTCGTTGGGGATCTCAGGATTGGCCAGCGGAATCAGTTCAACGGATTGATTGAGAGCCGCCAGTTCAGGACTGCCGACGAGGGTTCTCAATCGGACTTGCAACCGCCGCAATTCGGCTTCGATTTCGATCTGGCGATCACGATCATTCGCCAATCGTCGTTGGACTTTGATGCGTTGCAATGGTCCAGAATCCAAGTCTGCTCGTCCGTCGACGATGCGAGCGATTTGTTCGCCTCGTTCGATCAGGCCCCGTTGTTGAACGAGGTGGCAACGGCGTTCATACAAACGCCAAAACGCTTGAAAGGTATCGACCAAGTGGGCTTCCACTTCCGAACGCATCTCTTGCCAAGCAATCCGGCTGTCAATCGACGCCTGCGTGACGAGACGTGTGTTGTAGACTTCACCGCTGGTCGCCAACAACGGCTGCGTGATGCTGAGGCTTACCCTTGAATTGCCTTGCGGGTTGGGTTCGAAGAACAGGCTGTTGCTATCCAGCGTTCCCAGTTCTTGCGTTACATCGACGACCGCACCGCGCCGCGTCAATTTGCGGAAGCCGCCGCTGGCAATAACCGAGTTTTGAATCAATCGATCAGGGCCGCCCGTCGTCAGCGTGCTGCCGACCGGATCGTTGACGCGGCCGTAGCCACCTTCCAACAACAGCGTCGGATCAAAGACCGCGTTTTGCTGCACAATCTTTTCGTACGCAATCGAAGTCCGCCGTGAAACTGATGAGATCCGAGGACTGGTCTCGAGCGTGTCCGTCAGGACGGTTGGCAAATCAAATGACACTTGCTCAGGCGTCTGCAACAAACCCGAAAAAGCAATGGACTCCCACCAAGGGGCAATGGTGTCAACCGCCGTGGTGACTTCCGTTGGTTCGGGCGGCAACGCCAACGTGTCGGTGCTCGAAGACGAAAGAGGCGTTGATTCGGTTGCCAACGGTGTCTCTGGTTGCAACGAATCCCGGCGATTGGCCTCCGCCATGTTGCGTGCAGCGTTGTCGAGGAACTGCTGAAACGACGTTTCTTCTGCTCTGAGGATTGGTGGATGCATTCCGAGCGAGATCAAAACACTGGTTGCTAGCATCCACGCAGCCACCCGCGACCGTCGCCAAGGCTGCATCGCCTTCGCAAACGAACGTCGTTCTTCGCTTCTCAACGTCGAGACCTGCAGGGGCCTCCTCCGTCGGATGCTGCGGTGATGCTGATACGTGGGCTTCATTCCTACCTAGACCAGATTTGCTAACGCAAACAATCACTGTCGGTTGTCGCCCGCACCTTCATCCGAAGGTTGGCAAGCGTGCCCTCTCAACCGCTGGGGTGATCACGACGTCGTGAGATCCTGTGCGTTGATTCACTACGTGTACATAACTCTTCGGATGAGACGGTCGCGAGGATTGCAACGACCGCAAGCAAATTGAGCCACACATACGTTTCGACCGGCACCAATCGGAATAACGCGTCAGATCAGCCGAACCCGCAAAGTCAGCGGATCCTACGTGGACACCCGTGCGTCTCATGCATACGTCAATTTGTGTCGTTTAGGACGATGAGGCAATTCACCATGCAAAATAACGCTCCTGAAGATTCTGCGATGTCCAAACGCGACTTTCACTTCTTTCAACTGGAAGATCGAGTTCTTCTCTCCGGTGAAGGTTTGGAAGCAATTGAAGTCGTCGCTCCGGATGCGGAGTTACTTGAATCACTCAACGCCGAATTGGATTCGATCGACGCTGCGCTGAATGACATCGATATCACAAACGTGACGCCTGACGGTGAAGCACGTCGGCCGAAAGACGATCCCGAATTCTTCGATCCAGCCGACGGTCCCATCACAATGGATCCGGCTCGGCCGATCGAAGTCATCTTCATTGACGACGGTGTGCAGGAGAGCGATGCGCTCGTCCAGAACCTTCGCGATCAAAGTGAAGACACGCAGTGGGTCATCGTGCGTCTGGCGAGTGACCAAAGCGGCATCGATCAAATCAGCAGTGCGTTATCGACGTTGCAAGGAGTCGATGCGATTCACTTGGTATCGCACGGTGACGGCGAAGCGATCCAGTTGGGTAGCGATCGATTGAGCATCGACACCGCTCCGTCCTTTGCCGGTGACATTGCGTCCTGGGGACACTCTCTCGACACCGATGCCGACCTGCTGATCTATGGATGTGATTTGGCGAGCACGGTCGAGGGTCAAGACCTGATCGAGATGTTGGCGCTCGTTTGCAATTGCGACGTCGCAGCAAGTGACGATGCGACTGGGCACGAGGAACTCGGTGGCGACTGGATCCTCGAATACACCGTCGGTGATGTGACGACAGATGTTGCATTTGGTTATGCGGCGCAGGCCAGTTGGCACAGCACGCTGGATATCACCAGCGACCTAGTCGTTCATCACGAATACGACACCTCGGGTTCGCTGACGGAAACCGATGCATCGGGAAATGGCAACGACGGCACGTGGGTCAACGACCCGGCGTGGACCAGCGATGCGGCCGTTGGTGAGTATGCGATGGACTTCTCCCAGGACGGATCGGGTGCGAACTCGGTTGTCGAAATCGCAGACGATCCGTCGCTCGATTTCAGCGGCGATTTCACGGTTTCTTTTTGGTACAACGCGGACGCCTTACAAGCCGATTCGACTCGCTTGATCGGATCCCACGACGGCAGCGATGGGTTCTCGATCTACACCAACAGCGACGGCAGTTTGAACCTCTTCCTGCAAGGAAGCACCACGTCGGCGACCAGCTTGGCCACGTCTGGTTTCGTTGCCGACGGCAATTGGCACCATGTCACCGCCACGCGAAGCGGGAATGACCTGCGTCTGTACGTCGACGGGACATCATCGGGCCCCACCACATCCAACGTTGGTGTGGTTGATGTCAGTTCGACGGTCACGATCGGTGGCAGCAGCGTTGCAGGAACCGACTACGAAGGCAAACTCGATGACGTTCGCATCTACACGCGTGCGCTCTCCGACGATGACATCGATACTTTGATTTTGAAAAGTGCTGGTATCCAAGTCGACACGTTTGCGGACACGCTGGACGGCGACACCACCAGCCTGTCTGCGTTGTATGCCGACAAGGGAAGCGATGGTTTCATCTCGCTGCGTGAAGCCATCATCGCGGCGAACAATACCGCCGGTGCTGACACGATTGTCTTGGGTGCAGGAACCTACGTTCTTGACCTCGCGGGACAGTTCGAAAACGCGTCTGCCACGGGCGATTTGGATGTGACGAGTCAGATCACGATCCAGGGCGATGGCCTGGACACGACCATCCTCGATGCGTCGTCACTCGGCGATCGAATTTTCTATCTCGCCAACGCAGGTGATCTAACGATCAGCGACATGACGTTGACTGGGGCTTCGTCCGGTACCGAGGAAGGGGCGGCCGTCTACAACGAGGGCGAATTCACGGCAACCGATGTGGCCTTTACCGACAACACCGTGGCCAATGTTGGTGGCGGAGCGATCTATTCCCGAGGGACGACGACGCTCGATCGCACCGCGTTTATCGGAAACACCAGTGGTGCGAGCGGTGGTGCAATTCACGTTTTCGACGGCACGACAACGATTACTAACTCGACGATCAGTGGAAACCAAGCCGAATTCTACGGCGGTGGGATCTATGCTGAGAATGCGGGCAGCACCGTCACCATCTTGCATTCGACAATTGCCGATAACAATACGTTAGACACAAATGGCTATGGTGGCGGCGTCTACATCACGGCAGCAACCTTCAATGCAGAGGCCTCCATTTTCGCCGACAACACGTCCAATCTTGGTGGGAGTGACGTGCATGGCACGATCGTCAGTGGCGGCTACAACATCGTCGAACACAACAGCGGATTCAGCGGCACCGTCGGAACCGACATTCTGGGCAGTGATCCGGCATTGGCTGCGTTGAGCGTCGACGCATCCTCGGGGCAATCCGTTCACGCGATCAACATCGACAGCATTGCCTACAACGCAGCAACAGGTTCCTCCACAGTGGAGGATCAACGCGGCGTCGCACGTGACGGATCGCCCGACATCGGTGCGTACGAGTATGTCGCGCCGCCCGAATTGTTGGCACATTACAAGTTCGACGCGGGTTCAGGTGCGACCGACAGCAGCGCGAACGGCTTGAATGGTGTTCTACAGGGTGATGCATCGGTCGACACAACGAGTGGAACGAATCAGGTCGGTGACGGAAAACTGACACTTGATGGGACAGGCGACTATGTGGACCTATCCGCGAACGTCGGTAGTTTTGCAAACCTGACCGCGGGCACTATTTCCACATGGGTCAAACTTTCCTCGTCGGACTTCTCAACCATCTTTGACATCAGCGACGGTGCGACAAGCAACTTCGCATCGTTGTGGGTTGAAAACGGGAATTTGATTTGGGCGGTCAATGCGGGCGGTTCTTCGCTCATGCGTGCGACTTCGACCGCGACCATCAACGACGACACCTGGCACCACGTCGCGGTCACCACCGACTCGAGCGGCACGAGCTTGTTCATAGACGGCGTCAAACTAACCGGCGGCGATGTGACCTATTCACAAGGTGACGCGTCAACGACGACGTTCTTCAACGACTTGACTGGTCCATCCTCCGTGAAGCTCGGCGCGTACGACATAGGTTCCGTAGGCGGTGAATTCACTGGTCTGATGGATGATATCCGAGTCTACAACTATGCAGTCAACGAATCGGACATGGCGGAACTGCATGCCTATCGATCCGACACGCCGACGGACCTGTCCACCACTGCCACGAATGCTGGCGGCTTAAACATCAATGACGATGGTGGCAACGATTTGTACCTGCTGGCCGATGACGGGAGCTCCATCCTGGGCGGACTCAGTTCGCTGAGCTATGAGGTTCAGTTCGAGAGCACGGTCGCGGGCGGCGGAGTCCCCTTACTGTCGTATGCAACCGGCTCGAACAGCAACGAAGTCCTCCTCTACATCACGACCACTGGAGACTTGCAACTTACCATTGCTGGCTCCAACGCCTACTCTGACGCAATGGACTATCGGAGTCTTCTCGACGGCCAAACCCATAGCCTCGGGTTTACGTGGGACGGAGGAACAGGCGAATGGGTCTTCTATGTCGATGGTGAGGTGGCCGACAGCCGCGTGCTTGCCGGAGACCCGTTGTTACAACAAGGCTATACCACTGCCAGCGGCGGTGAACTGCTGTTTGGACAAGAGCAAGATTCCGTGGAAGGCACGTTCCAGAGCGACCAAGTGTTCAGCGGAACTTTCTTCAACGCCCGAGTCTTCGATGATGCCCGCACCGAAGCAGAGATGGCCGGCAGCTACCGAACTGAACTTCCCTTTGACGAGTCTGGAATGTTGGCTCAGTGGAATTTCAACGACATCTCGGGCGATGGAGTGGTGACCGAGTCCGTCAGCGGAAACAACCTAACGATCAAACACACCAGCGAATCTGGATTCACTGCCAGCGAAGCAGCACTCACGCTTGCGATCGACGAGAACACGATCAGCGGGAGCGTTGTGGGCAGTGTTTCTGGTCAAGACGCTGAACGTGAAGCAAGAATCGCATCGTTGTTGGCGGCTGACGCAAACTTGCGATATTCGGCAGAGACAGGCAAATTTTATAAACTCACCAATGTGTCGTCCGCTTGGACCACTGCTCAGTCATCGGCGAATTCAAACGTGCTTGGTGGCGTCTCGGGACAACTGTTGACGATCGGTTCCGCGGCTGAGAATGAGCTTGCCACGTTGTTTGCCAACCAACTTGGAGGAGACGTTTGGCTAGGCTACTCGGACCAAGTCGTCGAAGGCGAATTTCAAGAGTACACCGGCACTACTGCAGGAAAAGTCGTCTGGCGTGGGGCCGCATCCGGCTACCGTGTGGACGACGCCTATTCCAATTGGGCACCGGCAGAACCCAATGACGATGGCGGGCAGGACTTCGCAAAACTTTATGTCAACGGGACGTGGGATGACGAGGGCAGTGGAGCGATGGTGCGATCCATTGTGGAATGGAACGCCGATGCGGTTCTCGACGCCACCGATGCGGTGACCTACACGATCCAGTCACAAACCGTCGTCGGTGCCTTCGAGATCGATGCCAGCACCGGCACGATCACGGTCGGCAATGGATCATTGCTGGATTATGAGAGTCAAGCTTCTCATTCCTTGACCGTTCGCGTGACGGATGAGGACAGCAACACCTACGACGAAGTCTTCACAGTTTCGCTCAACGACTTGGTTGAATCCAACAACGCGCCAAGCGATCTGTCCAGCGGTATCGAGTTGAACACGGACGGTGGGAACGATTCCTATCTGCAGCTTGCCGATGGAAGTCCGGTCTTGGGCGGGCTTGGCGAAGTGACTTTTGAAGCATCCTTCCAGGTCGATAGTGCTCCAACCGGGTACATCGCATTGATCGACTATTGGGAAGGCGGGATCGCCAACGAGTTCACTGCGGGGATCAACGCGGACGGAACGCTATTCATCTCGATCGCGGATTCCACGCCAGAATCAACCACACAGTCGTTCGCCGAACTACTCGATGGCGATCAGCACCATTTTGCCGTGTCATGGGATCAAAACAACGGCAACGTGCGGTTTTATGTCGATGGACAGTATGTCGAAACGATCACCAGCCAGGGAACGGGGTATACCCTCTACGACAGCCCAACGGTTGGTTTGATCATCGGACAAGATTCCGACGATGGAGGTGACATATACGCCGCCAATGCATTTCAGGGCACGCTGTATGACGTTCGCATTTGGGACCAAGTCCGTAGCGACGCTGAAATCGAACTGAACTATCAAAACAAGTTCGACAGCGGTAGCTTGCCGACGGGCCTAGTGGCCAATTGGCAGATGGATGGCTTCAACGGTTCCAACGAAGTCGTCGATTTGGTGAGCGGAAACAACCTGAGCGTTGGACATGCGGTTGGAGCTGGTTTTACAGCCAGCACTCCGGTTGAAGATCTTCACGTCGCTGAGAACGCTACTAGCGGATCGACGGTCGGCTTCGTATTACCGAGCGCCCCGGAGGTTGCCGAAGACATTGCCAGCGATGGTTTATTCAACGAAGCGACTCCGTCCACCACCCAGTATGGTGTGACCGGGACCTTTGGTGACTGGACGGTCACGGAAGCCTCCATCGACCTGTTTGCGACCAGCGATTGGGAGTCTCCGTTGGGCGGTCGCGTTGTCAACTTGGACGGCTCTGCGCCGGGAGCGATTGAGCAAAATCTGACGACGGTTGCGGGGCGGCAGTACCAAGTCGTCTTTGCGCTTACTGGCGATTTTAGCGGCGGAGACACCGTCAAGAACCTTCGCGTGAGTGCGAGTGGTACGAGTGCCGATTTCCAAGCGACTCAGGAGAGCAATTGGTCATGGGGTGAAACCGGGGCGTTTGAGCAGCGTAGCTTCACCTTCACAGCGGACGACGCGACTTCGGTGCTCCAGTTCCGATCGCTCGAAGGTCCGACCAGCACCTATGGTCCATACATCGCCGACGTTCAAGTCATCGAAATCCCCGCTGCTGTGACGACGATTTTGAACGATGACCCGACGTTGTCCTACGACGCGGCAACGGGCAAGTTTTACAAACTTGTCACAAACGCAGTGGACGTGACCACTGCCATGTCGAGCGCTTCCAGCGACTTGATCAACGGGGTCGGCGGTCAATTGGTAACGATCCGTTCGTCCTACGAGAACGAACTGGTTCAGGACATCGTTTCCAGAGCGGGATCGGAGTTCTACATTGGAGGCACCGACGCGACGAGCGAAGGCAGCTGGAATTGGATCGAAGACGGGGTGGAGGCGGACAACTTCTGGGTTGGTGATGAATTGGGTGCAGCACCTGCCGGCGCTTACGCCAATTTTAATTCAATTGAGCCCAATGACTTTGGAGGGAACGAAGACTACCTAGCTATCTACGGATCGACCGGCGAGTGGCTTGACCTCTCCGGTGCAGACAACCGCGGCTACATCATTGAATGGAACGCCAGCGAAGTTTTATCGAACTTCACCTTCAGCCTGAGCGACGATGCGGGCGGGCGGTTCGCGATCGATTCAAACACCGGCGAAATCACGGTGGTCGATGGTTCGCTATTGAACCACGAAGCCAGCGATTCTCACTCCATTGATGTCACCGTCAGCGATGCCGCAGGCAATTCGTACAACGAAACGATGACCGTTGCGGTCGATGATGTCAGCGAAGCACCCACGGATCTGTCCGTCGGTGTTGCGTTGAACTCAGACGGTGGAAACGACGCCTACTTGGTCGACAATTCCAGTGGCGTTCCCTACTGGGATGGACTGACGGGGATCACGATGGAATTTGCGATCTCGGATCTGCAAACTCCTGCCGACATGGCAACACTCTATTCACGACAGTCGGGTGGATCAGGATCGTATCTCGCAATCCACGCGGATGGGACGCTCGATTGGACCGGATATGAATCGACCGGAACCTACAGTCAACTTTTTGACGGCGATTTGCACACGGTTGCATTCTCTTGGGACACACCCGGTGGAGAATTGCGATTTTACGTCGATGGTGTGTTCGCCGAATCCATTGTCACGGGGACTCAGGCAAACACCAATGGTGGCGGCGCGTTCGTGCTGGGACAAGACCAAGACGGCGGCGCAGAGTCTGGATTCGATTCCACGCAGCATTTCTCGGGCACCTTCCATGACGTTCGTGTTTGGGACCACGTTCGTGCCGATTCAGACATCGCCGAGCACGACAATTACAAACTCGATTTCACGTCTGCCGAAGCCGCCTCAGCGGGATTGCTGGCCAACTGGCAATTCGACGGTTTTGTCTCCGGTGAAATCGTTGACATTGCCAACGGCTACGTATTGACGGTCGGTCAAGCGACCGGCACCGGATACGTGGCCGGTGCCGCGCGAGACACGTTGGCAGTCGATGAAATGGCATCCAACGGCACGCAAGTCGGATTCGCAGTTGCCCATGATGCCGATGCGAACGACACCTTCAACTACACCCTGCTCGACACAGCAGGAGGTCGATTTGCAATCGATCTTAGCACGGGCGAGATCACCGTCGCCGACGGTTCACTGCTCGACTTTGAAACGACCACATCGCATGACGTGACCGTACAAGTGATGGATTCCTCGGGAAGCACCTACAACGAGACCATCGCGATCACAGTCAACGACGTGAATGATGCGCCGGTGATGACGGCTTCATCGCCCACCTATCCCGCCACCGAAGATGGAGCTCCTTTCACCGCTTCAGTCGCAGCGTTCTTGGGCAGTACCGTTACCGATGCCGACGCCGGTGCAGTGGAAGGTGCCGCGATCTTTGGATCCGCGGGTTCAGGCGGAACTTTGGAATACAGCATCAATGGTGGATCCAGCTGGACCACGATTCCAACCGTTGATTCGACATCTGCGTTGCTGTTGAGAGAGAACGACCTGATTCGCTTCACACCGGATACAGAGAATGGCGGCACCCTGACGCTGGACTACCACGCCTGGGACCAAACGTCTGGTACCGCGGGCGGAACAGCGGATGTAACGACGCGCGGCGGTTCGACCGCATTCAGTACAGCAGACAACACCGTCACGGTGACCGTCGCGGATGTCAACGACGAACAAGTCATCAGCACCAACAACGGAGCAACGTTCAACGAAGGCTCAGCGGGAAACACCATCACTTCGTCGATGCTGGAGACCACCGATGTCGACAACACCGCTGGCGAATTGACTTACACCGTGACGGCAAACCCCAGTTACGGCCAATTGAAATTGGACGGACTGGTCACCACCTCGTTCACGCAATCGGAAATTGACGCCGGACGCATCACATACGATCACGACGACAGCGAGAACCTGGCAGACAGCTTTTCATTCAGCGTGGATGATGGCGCTGGCTCGGCGTCGACCGGTTCGTTCAGTATCACGCTGAACCCGATCAACGACAACATTGTTGCGATCACCAGCAATGGTGGTGGCGCAACGGCCAGCGTCAACGTGAACGAAACCGTGTCTTTCGTGACCCAGGTCACCGTCAGTGATGCCGACATGCCGGGTGACACGATGACGTATTCGATCATCGGCGGAACGGACCAAAATGATTTCGCGATCGACGCTTCAGGAAATCTGACGTTTGTCAGTTCGCCCGACTTTGAAAGTCCCGACGACAGCGATCTGGACAACGTGTACGAAGTCACGGTCCAAGTCAGCGACGGCGTTTACACGGACAGCCAGACGATCACCGTCACTGTCCAGGATGTGCAAAGCACTCTCCTGAACGTCACCACGACTTCGGATGTCGACGACACGGGGCTGGGTGCAACCTACACGATCGAAGAACTGTACGCGGTCGGTGGTGGCACCGACGGCGAGGTATCGCTTCGCGAAGCAATCACGGCGGCCAATGGAACGCTCGGCCAAGACACCATCAACTTTTCGATTTTGAACTCCGACGCGGGCTACACCGGCACTGACGGGGTCGACGCACACTGGCAAATTTCACTGACCGCGGCGCTGCCGACCATCACCGAATCCGTCATCCTGGATGGGACCAGTCAAACATCCTTCGGCGGCGATACCAACCCGGGCACGCTGGGCGTTGTCACCGAAGTTGGTGTCAATGACACGGCGATTGCAGGAGTCGAACGGCCCGAGATCGAGATCATCGGCGACTCAACGCTCGACAACGGACTATTGATCAGCGCTGACAACGTCACGGTGACCGGCTTTGCAATGTACGGATTCAGCAAAGGTGGTGCGGCGGCGATCGAAATCACCGATGCGGTTATCAACACCTCTGTCACAGGCAACATTTTCGGATCCGGCGCCACCGGAATTTCTGATCCTGGCCTTGCACTTAACAACACCAGCGGCGTTATCGCGGATGGTGCGGACAACGGAAACATTGCTGGCAACATTTTTGCCTTCTCAAAATCAAAAGGCATTCAGGCTCTCAACGCGGCCGATGGCTGGTCCATCACCGGAAACCAGTTCATCGACATCGGCCTCAACGCCAGCAACGGCGATGCGATCGGAATCAACGCGTCGAGCGGTATCACGATCGACGGCAACTACCTCAGCGGCACATCAACGCAAGCTCTCTACACGGGATCTGGCACCAACAACATCACTTTCTCAAACAATACAGTCGTCAACAACGGAGTCGGTCCGACCTCAGGGACGCACATTCAATACGATGCGATCGCACTCCGCGGCGGTTCTTACGACGTCACGATTGCTCACAATATCATTGCCAACAACTATGGTGCAGGCATCGCCGTCAATGACGGTGCCTATGGTATTGAGATCACTGAAAACTCGATCTACGGCAACGGAACCGTGCTCTCTCGGCAGGGAGATGCGGCGAGCGGAATCATTGGAATCGACCTACAAAACTCCAGCGATAACACCTCGTTCGGAACCGCTCCGTACTACACGGCCAACGACGCCGGAGACTCCGACACAGGTGGCAACTCACTGCAGAACTTCCCGGTCATCGACTCGGCCAGCACCGACGGAACTCAGTTAGCGGTTTCTGGCTCATTCAATAGTTTGGCAGCTCGCACGTATCGGCTTGAGTTCTTTCTGACCGACGAATACGCCAGCGGTCATGGGCAAGGGGAAACCTATTTGGGATCAATCGACGTCACGACCGACGGCTCTGGAAACGCAACCTTTGACACCAACTTTGTTGCTGCCCTGCCATCGGGAACGCTCGTTACGGCCACTGCAACCGACTTAACGACCAATGAAACGTCAGAGTTTTCGCAACAATTCGCGGTCAACGACACGCCACATATCCTAGGCAGTAATCTCGTCACCAACGGCGAATTCACCTCAGACGCCAGTGGTTGGAATGTCAGCGGGAACCTGGATCATGACAGCGGCCAAATGCGATTCGGCCAAATCGGAGGTGCTCCCGGCGTTCTATCGCAAACTCTGACGACCGAAGTCGGCAAGGAGTACTTCGTTACATTCCGGTACGGCGACGGTAGCGGAACCCAGTCGCAGTCCATCCAGCTTGACGTCAATGGTAGTGCCCTTCTTCTGGACGAAGCGATCACCAGTGATGTGGCGAGCACTTTGTTGCAGCCGTACTCCTACAGCTTTGTCGCTGATTCGACCAGCACAACGCTGACATTCACCGACACGTCGGCCGACCATTCTGGTGTTCGCGGTTATCTCGATGACGTTGAAGTGAGAGCAGCGTCCGCCCCAGCCTGGGCCGATTTGGACTACACCGAAAACGATTCCGCGACCGTCGTGTTTCCCGATGTGAACCTGGCAGATGTCGATGACACGCACCTGGAGTCCGCCGTCGTTCGCATCAACGCCAATTACGTCTCGTCCGAAGACGTTTTGGCGGCGGTCGATCAATTCGGGATCATATCCAGTTGGAACTCTGGAACCGGAGAACTGACGTTGTCCGGTACCGCCACGGTAGAACAGTACGAAACGGTTCTGGCGTCGCTCACCTACGAAAACAGTGACAGCAGCCCCAACACAGCGACGCGGACGATTGAAGTGATCGTCAACGATGGGCAAGGCGATTCGAATACTCTATCGCGAGACGTCACCGTCGAGTCGGTCAATGATCATCCCTACAACAGTGGATCACTACCAGCCAGCATCACTGTCACCGAAGACGTTGCGTCCAACGTGGACTTGTCGTCCGTCGATCTCCGCGACGTGGATGGCAGTGGCGGGCAAGATCTAAGCATCAAACTGTCGACCTCCACCGGCGGTAGCTTGTACGCCACGACGACAGCCGGTGTGACCGTTGTTGGTGATGGAACGTCGACGCTGACGTTGACTGGGACGCGGGGAGACTTGAATTCGTTTCTAGACAACGCCACGTCAGTCACCTACCAACATGCCACGCCAAACCTGAATGGTGTCGCAGCAGATTCAATCCAGGTCGCTGCGAATGACAACGGCAACACCGGGACCGGTGGTGGCACGGATCAAGTCTTTGGAGATGTCTCGGTCGACATCACCGCCGTCAATGATGCTCCAACGATCTCATCGGGTTTCGATACGATGGTCGGCGAGTTCGGCGGCAACACCAGCACCTCGGTGATTGGTAAAGCGACACTCGAATCGAGCAATATGATCGCAGTCGATTCCGACCAGAGCTACGAATTGTCCGTGACAGCGTGGTCCGGCGACGGCGCAAGCGGGAACTACGACGCGGGCGAAACCCACTACCTTGGCTTCTTCAGCTACGACATCGATGGCAACCAGATCACATCCCAACACACCGGCCACTATGCCGGAGCCGCCGACACCACACTCGCCGTCGACCTCGTCGCGGGTGCAACCGAAATCGTGCTAACCGACGCCACCGGCTGGTACGAGGGCAGCAGCCAAAACAACCGCTCATTCGGTTGGTACGGCTACACCAACAGTCTTGGCGAAACCTACGCCGACTACACCTACACCCGCAACGTTGAATCAAATTTGTGGGACGCAGACGCGATCGATCATGCAACCGGTGTGATCACACTGCGGACCGCATGGGCAGGCCCCACGATTTTGGCCGGTGAAGCCGTACGCAATGTTTCGCCAACTGGCGGAACGTACCAATACCCGTTGTTATCCAGCGGATCGATCGACGAGACCGGCGGCGACTATTCCATTTCGATTGGCGGTGCCACCGATACCGGTTCCACCAGTCAAACGCAGTTCCGTCATGGCACCGCCTACATTGCGCCTCTGGTCTTGGCCAACTACACCGGAACCAGCAACCAGTTGAACATCAGCGATTTCACCGTCGCTACCCAGCAAGGGACAACGGTGTTCACTGAGGACGCGGGTCCGATCGCAATCATCGACGACGACTTTACCATCACCGACGTCGACGACACGCACGCGGAATCCTTCACTGTCACCCTGACCAACGGCAAAATCGGTGACATCCTGAACGTCAACGAAGGTGCCATCAATGCGCTCGGAATTTCAGTGTCAGGAATCCCCAGCGGCAATCTGACGGTCGACGGTTCCATCACGTTGACATTAACCAGTGACACGCCCGATAGTGTGACGTTTGCCGACTACCAGGCTGCACTGAACGAGATCACGTTCGACAACAACAGCCACGATCCCGATACAACCGACCGAACGATGACGTTTGTTGTTAACGACGGCGACGTCGATTCAGCGACAGAGAACTTGGTTATCAAAGTCCACGAGGTCGACGACGCCCCAGTCGTTTCCACCACCGCCAACAATCCGACGTTCACCGAAGGCGGCTCATCGGTCAGTGTTTTCTCGGGAACCACCATCGACGCCGTTGAGCTTGGCGACACCATCGGATCGTTCGAAATTTCGATCGACGGAGTCACGGATGGGGCACACGAGCAATACCGCATCAACAGCGAATACATTGCCCTTGTTGACGGGAACGAAGGCATCACCGACACGTCCGGGTTCACCTACAGCGTCAGCGTCAACGCTGGCGTGGCCACCCTGACGATTTCACGTGATTTTGGGATCGGATCAGCCACTGCCGCGGCCTTGATCAACAACAGCGGCTATCAAAACACCAGCGAAACCCCGACGGGAACGACCCGCACGGTGACCCTGGAATCGGTCACCGAGTTTGAACAAGACGGAGTCAACGACACGACAGTTGTTGGCACGCAATCGGTCATCACGATCGCCGGTGTCAACGATGCCCCCGAGTTCGTCGGACCAGAATTAATCAGCAACGGCACCTTCGATACCGACCTGAGCGGTTGGTCGACCGTCGGTTCAACGGCCTACTCCAGTGGAGAGATGAACTTCGGCGGCGGCAACGCAGTGGGGCCGCACTCGGCCTCGCAAACGATTGCAACGGAATCCGGCCAGACTTATCGGTTGACGTTCGATTACCGCGACGGATCGGATCTGAAAAATCAATCTCTGCAAGTCACTGTCGACGGGGACAGCAATCTGCTGACGACTTCACACATCGTCACCGACATCGATGGCACCAGCTTTGTTCGGTACGAGTACACGTTCATCGCGGATTCGGCCCCATCGACGATCACTTTCACCGACACTTCAGACACCGCCGGGCTATCTGACGACACCAACAACGTCGACGGTCGTATCGACAACATTTCGGTTCAACAAATCAACGGACACGTCGGAACAGCCTCTTTCACCGAAGGCGGTTCCGCTTTCGTGCTCGACGGCGACCTGTCATTGTTTGATGCCGAAATCGACGCCGGGCTGGACGACTACAACAACACGGAATTGCGACTTTCGCGAGACGGCGGCACCAGCGGAGACGACGTGTTCGGCGCCAGCGGAAACCTTTCCGCATTGACCCAAAGCGGCAGCCTTGTACTCAATGGCGAAACGATCGGCACCGTCGACCAAAACTCCGGCGGACAACTGACGTTGCGTTTCAACACCAATCTGGACGCAGACAAACTCAACGAAGTCCTGCAGTCGATCACGTACCAAAACACCAGCGAGGCACCGCCGACGACCGTCCAGTTGAACTGGGAGTTCGATGACGGCAACGTCGGAACTCAACAGGGTACCGGTGGCGAACAGACCGCAACGGCTCACACGATCGTTAACATCACCGGCATCAACGACGCCCCGGTGCTCGACTACAACTATTCGACGACCTTCGACACGATCACCGAAGACGACATCAACAATGCCGGACAAACCGTTGCCGACATTCTCGCTTCGTCGGGACAAGACATCTTGACGGACGTCGATGGAGATCCCGAAGGCATCGCAATCGTTGTTTCCAACCCTGGAAACGGGACATGGGAATACTCCACCGATGGCGGCACCATCTGGGCCGACGTCGGCACCGTCAACAATGGCCAAGCCCTGTTGCTGGAATCAACCGACCTCGTTCGTTTCAACCCCAACGGTGAAAACGGAACGCTCGCCAACTTCGGATTCCGTGGCTGGGATCAAACGGCCGGAACCGCTGGGACGTACCACAACATCAGCTCGACCGGCGGCGATTCCGCATTCAGCAGCAACACCGAATCGGCACAAATCACGGTCACGGATGTCAACGATGCCCCCACGGTTACCAGCCCCGCCACCGCGACCGTCAACGAAGGCGGTTCGCTGTCATTCGACATCTCGGGTGCGGGCATTCTCGATACCGACGACGTCGACGGTGACAACCTGACCGTCACGGTGACCGCCGACCACGCCGCGATCGCTCTCTCGCAAACCACCGGGCTGACCATCATCGATGGCGATGGCAGCGACGGAACGCTGCAGTTCAGCGGCAGCACCGCCGACATCGACGCGGCGTTGTACGGTTTGGGCTACGACTCCCAAGCCGGCTACAACGGCAGTGCATCGCTGGTTGTCTTGGTCGACGACGGGTCACTGACCGATTCGACCACCGTCGCGATCACAGTCAATCCCGGCCAAACCGTTTTCGTCTGGGACGGCGGCGGAGCGACCAATGACTGGACCGATGCAGACAACTGGAATCACGACTTGGTTCCCGAAGCGGATGACATCGTCGTGTTCGACGCAACCAGCACCAAGGATTCCGACATTGACTCGGCGTTCGCCGGCAGCGTCAGCGAGATCCAGGTCAGTGCGGGCTACACCGGCACGCTCACGCAAGAACGCGACTTCCAAACGACTGGTAACTTCGTGCAATCAGACGGAACATTCCGCACCGCAGGCCACTTGCTGGACATGGATGGCGATTTGACTCGCACCGGCGGAACCATGAACTGGGGCTCGAGCCGTGTTGAGCTGGCGGGCGACTTTGACAGCACGCCTTCCATGGGAGTTGGCACATCCACGCTTGTATTCGATGGCAGTGGCGATCAAACCTACACGCGTTCCGGCAACATCTACTCAATCGACATTGACAAGTCCAGCGGAACACTCACCTTCGCCTCCAACCTAGACTTGTTCGGCGACTTCACCCACACGTCCGGCACAGTCGATTTTAGCGGCAACCGAGTCGGCTTGAACGGAACCACCAACCAGACCATTGATGCCGATGGACTGACGATCGACGATTTCCGCGTCAACAACACCAACGGCACGATCACCGTAGTTGGTGGTTTGAACGTCGATGGCGATTTGACACTCACCGATGTTGACTCCATCGACGGAGCCGCCATCAACGTGGCGGGCAACGTGCTGACGACCGACGACGATTGGGATGGAACCAGCCTGATCATTCTGGACGGCACCAACGATCAGCAAATCTCCACCGACGGCGGAACCGGTGAACTTGGCAACTTGGAAATCAATAAAGCCTCTGGCACAGTTCAACTGCTCGACGACATCGAACTCGGCGGCGACTTCACCTACACATCCGGCGGATGGGACACCAATGGACAAACCGTTGAATTCCAAGGTCACAACACCACGATCGATTCAGGTTCGGCAACGTTCGACAATGTGATCCTGAACAGCACGGTCGCAGGAACTCGCGTGATCGTCGGAACACTGGACGTCGACGGCGACTTCACGTTCACCAACGCTGGCACGCTGAACGGCGGCCAAATCAACGTTTCAGGCGACATCACCTACAGCGATGACAGCTACAGCGGCACGACGATGATCATCGCCGATGGCACCGGCAACCAAACGGTCACGGCAACCAATGCGAATGCCAAAGCCGAGCACCTGACGATCAACAAAGGGTCAGGCACGCTGACCTTCGGCACCGACCTGACCATCAATGGCACATTGAACCATGTCGCCGGCAGCGTCGCGGATCTGACCCACACGATCACGTTCGGCAACAACTCCGGAACCATCGCCGCGTCCGCGATCAACTTCGACGATGTCATCTTTGATTCTAACTTCAGCAAAAACATTTCCGGCGTTCTGAACGTCGGTGGCGATTTGACGATCACCAGCGTCAACGCGTTGAACGTTGGCGAAATTCGTGTCGCTGGCAACATCACGTCGTCCGACACCAGCGTCGGCGGCGACGCTGTATTGACACTCAACGGCACCGGCACCCAAACGATCTCAGGTGAGGATCTCTCCGATGGCAAACTGAACATCGACAAGACGTCTGGCACCGCGATCTTGGCCGATGACTTGGTGCTCAACGGAAGCTCGCAAGGCCTGAACGTGATCTCGGGAACGTTGGACCTAAACGGTCACACGATCAACGCGACTGGCGAAGTCGTGGTCAACGACTCGGTGTTGACCGGGGCTGGCACCATCACAAACGACCTGACTGTGGAAGATGACGCAATCATTCGTTTGTCGGCATCTTCGACCAGCGTCTACGAATCGATCGCGGTCGGCGGAACCTTCACGCTCGGCCTCGGCGCGCAGTTGGAACTCGACCTCACCGGCATGACCGCCGGCGGCTACCTGCAAGACATCTTCACGGCCACCACGCTGGCGGGAACGTTTGACTCCATCACGTTGGTCAACGACTCGGTCGGCTTCACCGTCTACGACGAATACGACTCACCATCCGGTGCCGTCGATATTTTCCTGAACAGCAATCCGACTGGCGGTATCAGCGACGTCACGGTTGACGAAGACGCCCCCGACACCGTGATTGACTTGGACGCGGCCTTCAGCGATCTGGAACACGCCGACAACGAGTTGACCTACAGTCTGATCGGCTACAGCAGCTCCGAGTTCCTGGATTCGGCGAACGTCGACAACGGCGCCGGCACGTTGACGCTGGACTACGCCGCCAACCAACACGGCACGACGACGATCACCGTCCGAGCCACCGATGCTCGCGGGGAATCCACTGACGTGACCTTCAACGTCACTGTCAATTCGATCGAAGACGCCCCGATCATCAGCGGCGGCCCCGCCACGTCATCACTGACTGAAACCGACAGCGGCCTAACCGACTCCGGCACGTTCACCGTCAGCGATGCGGACGTCGCCGACGAGGTGACCGCCGCCGTCGACAGCGTTGCCGTCTCAGGAATCGGAGCATCGAGCGTTCCCGGATCGCTTAACAACGCGACCCTGCAAAGCTTCCTGTCCGTCTCACCAACCGCGATCCTCGACGGAACCGAGAACAGCGACACGCTGACATGGGACTTCAACAGTGGCACCGAAGCATTCGACTTCCTCGCCAACGGCGAAACGCTGGTCCTGACCTACACCATCAGCGCCACCGACGATTCCGGATCAACGCTCTCCGACACTGAAACCGTCACGGTCACCATCACAGGAACCAACGACGGACCGATTGCCTTGGTTGATAGCGGCACCGCAACCGAGTCGGGTGGAATCGCCAACGCTACAGTTGGCAGCGATGCCACCGGCAACGTCTTGGACAATGACACCGATGCGGACGTGACTGACTCGCTGACGGTTGTCGGTGTCGCCGCGGGTTCGCAAGGTTCGGCATCGGGTTCCGTCGCCAGCAATGTGGTTGGTTCGTTCGGAACCATCCAAATCGCTAGCAACGGGTCGTACACCTTTGTTGTCGATGAAAACAACGCGTCCGTGCAAGCACTTCGAACGACAGGCGACACACTTCAGGATGTCTTCACCTACACGATCGAAGATTCAAACGGAGCGAACAGCACCGCCGAAATCACGATCACCATTCAGGGTGCCAATGACAATCCTCATGATTTGGCAACCACTGGCCTGACCGTCGTGGAAACCGCCAACAACGGAACGTCCGTCGGCACGATCACTCACAGCGACATAGATTCCGGCGACACAGCGACGTTCACCTTGACTGACGACGCGAACGGACGATTCGTGATCGATTCCAGCTCCGGTGAAGTCACCGTTGCGGACACATCCCAACTGGATAATGAAACCGACACCACCCACAACATCACCGTCCGAGTGACGGACACCGCAGGTGCCACCTACGACGAAAACTTTGCCGTGACAATCACGGATGCCAACGAGCATGCCGTCAGCACCCCAACCGATAGCGACGCAGCGGCCAACGAGGTCGATGAGAACGTCGGGACTGGAACTTCCGTTGGACTCACCGCCGATGCGTTTGACTTGGACTCGACCAACAACACGATCACGTACAGCCTGACCAGCAATCCAGACAACTTGTTCCAGATCGATCTCAACACGGGCGAAGTCACCACTGCGGCGGCAATCGATCGCGAGACTCACGGTGACAGCCGAACCATCGAGATTCAGGCCTCCAGTTCCGATGGGTCCGTCGCGACGCAAACGTTCGACATCGCGATCAATGACTTGGATGAGTTCAATGTCACGGTTCCCACCGACAGCGACGCGAATGTGAACGAAGTCGATGAGAACGTAGCGGTTGGAACCAGCGTCGGTGTCACAGCCACTGCGTTCGATCTGGATGCGACCAATAACACAATCACGTATAGCCTGACCGCCAATCCCGGCAACTTGTTTCAAATTGATTCCAGCACCGGCGAAGTCACCGTGGCGGGCTCCGTCGATCGGGAATCATCCGCCAGCTACGACATCACCGTCACCGCCACATCCGACGATACTTCCACCGCATCTCAGTCCTTCACGATCAACATCAACGATGTCAACGAGTTCGTGGTGGTCGCCAATGGTGATGTGGATGCAAACGCCAACCAGGTCAACGAGAACTCTGCCGCGGGCGTTTCCGTGGGCGTCACCGTTTTGGCAACCGACTTTGACGCAACCAACAGCGACGTCCAGTACGCCATGTTCGACGACGCGGGCGGACGCTTCGATGTCGACCTGAACTCCGGAGTCGTCACCGTTGCGGCGGGAGCGTCGCTGGACTTCGAAGCAAATTCCTCTCATGACGTCATTGTGCGGGGAACATCCGATGACGGGACCTTCGTCGATCAAACCTTCACGATCCAAGTGGCCGACATCAACGAAGCCCCCGTCGCACTGGACGACGGTGTGTACACCGTGGTGGTCGGCCAAGACACATTGTTGAATTCACCTCACTTGCTTGCGAACGACGTCGACGTGGACTCCGATCCACTTCGCATTGTCATTGTGGCTCACCCAGCCAATGGCACGCTGCAAGTCGACTTGGACGGCAACGTGACTTACACGCCAAACTCAGGCTACTTCGGCGATGATTCGTTCAGCTATCAAGCTGACGATGGTTTGCTGACCAGCAACATCGCAACGGTCACAATCGATGTCCTGGGTGGCTCCACAGGCGGCTCTGGCGGAAGCTCAGGCGGCGACGGTGGAGGAGACTCCGGCGGCGATTCAGGCGGATCGACCGGCAGCGGGGACGGTGGCGACGAAGGATCCGACAGTAGCGATGCACCCACCGACTCGACCGGCGACGGCGATGCGGATGGCCCCGCCACCACCGTTGGTCCTGGCGGTTCATCAGGCACAGCAGGTAACGAATCAACGCAATCCGGCCGAGGCAACCAAAACGCAAACCAAGGCGATGGAAGCGGATCGGAATCGGGTGAGGACAGCTCCGGTGGAGGCACCGACGCTCGTGGGCAAGGCATTCGTGCAAGCGTCAGTCAAACCAGTCGCGGCGCTCAACGCATTGGTTTTGGCGACACATCCTTCTTGTACGAGATTCTCGACAGCGGCGACGGATTGCTCAACGACCTCGCTGGCGAATCCGCGCTCAACACACTGCTCACTTGGCACTTGTCCGACAGCGGCACGGTCCAAATCAACGAGTCATTCGACAACGAAGAAATCGACGTCGGCGCTGTTGGCACCACATTGGGGCTGGCCTCGATTGGATATGTGCTTTGGGCACTCAGAGGCGGGATGTTCATCGCGACGATGTATGCGGGCATCCCCAGTTGGCGAATGTTGGACCCCGCATCGCTGCTCTCTGCCTATAGAGGAGCGGACGGAATGGCCCAGGACAAAGTGGAAGAAATGCTCGACTAGCACCACCGGACAACTCGCTACAAACCGAACAGCCGCATCAGGCAGCGAAACCGTTCGTAGCGACACAACTTTTCAGCGTCAACTCAGATGTACACCTCCTAATGACGGTGTGCCGCGTTTCATGGCGAAGACTTATCCAAAGGGAATTCTCCAGCTGATTTCGCGTGGCCGACGGGCCGCGTGTCACCGAACGCTTGTGACAAATCAGAGGTGAATTTGACGTCAACCATCCCGAACTCATCGATCGACTTTCTTGTTCCAAGCCGTATTCGCATCGCTTCGACTCGCCTTCGCACTTGTGTGCGTCGGATTGGGTCTCATCCTCGGAGCTCAGTGGCTCGGGTTTATCCCCGATTCACGGCTGGCCGAAGAAGCTGCGCGGCGTAAATTCTGCGAAACCGTTGCGATCGCATCCATTGACGACATTCGTCAACACCGATGGTCCAAGCTGAATTCCACGCTGGAATCCTTGGTACGCCAAAACGACACACTGCTCTCATCCGGCTTGAGAACCGAAACCGGCACGCTTCAAGCCGCGACAAAACATCACCGAATCTGCTGGAAAAAATCCGGTTCGTCCGACGAATCAAGAACAGCCAACGTTTCTGATCCCAAGCCGTCAAGCACAGCGTCACACGATGACGTCCTGTTCCTATCCGACGATCCCGCACCCACCGAATTGGTCCCGAATTGGGTTGAGCCCACCGTCTCGGCATCGCAAGAAGCGACGGCTGAACTCGACGGCGACATCATCCGGCTGGACATCCCCATCACCGTTCAAGACCGCACTTGGGGAAATCTGGAATTCACGTTCAAGAGCAACCTTTCGGGACCGCTCGGCAACTTGCTCGACCATGGCATTCTTCGCCTACTGATCTTCTTCACCGTGATCGGCATGGGTTCGTATTCGTTCCTGATGATGCGGATCCTCGGCGTCTTCTCACGAACGCAGGTCGTGCCGGAACGAGTCCGTCAAGCACTCGACACCCTCGCCGAAGGCCTGTTGGTGCTCGACAAAGACGGCAAGATCGTTCTCGCCAATGACAATTTCCTGGATACCAACGGTTTCGAGCCCGAAGAACTGCAAGACCGTTTGGCGGGCGATTTGCCATGGGTGTTCGGCAACGGTGAAAAGACGACCAAGGAAGCCGAACTGCCTTGGACACAAGCCATCAGCCAGCGTAAATCAGTCGTCGGAGAAATCCTTCGTCTGACCGGCCGCGATGGCATTCACCGAGTCTTCAGCGTCAACGCTGGACCGATCGGCGAAGATGAAAAACAAAAAGGTGCCCTGGTCACTTTCCAGGACGTCACGCACGTTGAGAAGCATCGTCTCGAACTCGAGAACATGTTGTCGATGTTGCGATTGAGCAAAGACGAAATTCAAAAGAAGAACCAAGAGCTCGAAATTCTCGCGACACGAGATGCGTTGACCGGTTGCTTGAACCGTCGTGCGTTCTTCGAACGCATGGAAGAGATGCTCACGGATTACCGCAGCGCGGGACGTCCGCTGTCATGTTTCATGGTCGACATCGATCACTTCAAGAGCGTCAATGACACATACGGTCACCACGCGGGCGACGAAGTGCTTCGCAAAGTCAGCAAGGTGTTGCGTGACCTTCACGAAGAGAACCAAGTCGTCTGCCGCTACGGTGGAGAAGAGTTCTGCGTGATGCTGCCGGGTCACGACCTGGACGAAGCAATGGAGCAATCCGAACGAACTCGATTGGCGATCATGAACATTCGCCTCGAAGACCCCGAGTCGTTGCGATTGACCGCGTCACTCGGTGTCAGCGAGCTGAAATTCGGCGCCGCCGATGTTCAATCGCTGATCAACCAAGCCGACAGTTGCCTGTATGTCGCCAAACGCGGCGGACGAAACCAGTCGGTCCCATTCGATCCCGATCGCGTGGACGTCCTCGGCGAAGAAGAATCGCAACCCGAAGAAGTCGCTGATCCGGATTTGGTCAGCCTGCCGTTCCACGCCGTCACGGCGTTGGTTTCCGCATTGGCCTACCGAGATCCTGCGACCGCGGAACACAGCCGTCGCGTCGCCAACCTTTGCGTGCAAGCCGCGGACGGTTTGGTTTGCCAACGTGATATCTATGTGCTGGAGATCGCAGCACTCTTGCACGACATTGGCAAGATCGGCGTCCCCGACGATGTCTTGCATAAACCTGGACCGCTGACCGACGAAGAATGGAAAGTCATGCGGCGACACAACACCATCGGATTGGACATGGTCGCGGGCACGTTCCATTGCCCCGAACTAGAACGCATCATTCGAGCCCACCATGCGATCTCCGAACGCGGTACCACCGAACGGCACCTGAAACTGGATGAGCTTCCGATGGAAGCTCGCATCCTCACCATCGCCGACACGTATGACTCCATCGTGTCGGATCATGCGTATCGTCAAGGCCGACCGCACTCCACCGCGGCGTTGGAATTGCAACGCTGCGCAGGCAAACAATTCGATGCAAAACTGGTGAATCACTTCCTCACGAAGATCGAGGCCGATGTCAAAGAAAGCGCCATGGGCGTGCCGACCACCACGGGAATCTCGTTCGCCGTTCCAAAGCCAACCGCTCTGAAGATCGGACAGCAAATCGAACGCATCGCTGAAGCCATGGACAAGCAAAACATCACAGAACTGCGTGACCTCGCTCGAGACTTGTGCGACATCGCTGACGCCAGCTACCTTACACCCATCGTCGATTCCGCACGCCAAATCGAAGAAGCAGCGTCCAACGGCGAAAACGTCGAGTGGATCACACTCCTTCGACAAACGCAGAGACTGCTCGACCTTTGCCGGGCCACGCAAAACGCCCACCTCATCGAAGTGGAACTGGAAGACGACGAAGTCGAAGAAGAACTGTTTCAAAGCTGAGTGGGCACGCTGAGCTTGGCGATCATAACTGCTTTCCCGTCAGCCAAATCGCAATTCAATCTCGAACCGACGACTTCGCTTCGCCCGTGTAGCGGTACCTTCCTCGAACCCCCGGGTCGAGCAACCCAGCGGATTGGAAACTCTGCAATCGCGGGCGTAGCCATTCCCACAATCCGGCATCCGTGACGTTCTGATCCAACTGCTCGTTCGTCTGTTCGATCAAACGTTCAAACTCGGGAACGCCGCAGAACCAAAGTGGCGAGTGCACATCACCGCCCGACACCAGGAACTCTTCCGAGCCGATTGCAGCGGCGAAATACAACATCGAAACGGCTTCGAAACGCGGCATGCTCCGCAAACATCGATAACACATCGCCACCAACGAATCGATCCGCATCAACTCTTGCTCGACGGTAGCGGCATAGCGCTGGAGCAATTCGGACTGACGAGAGGACTCGCTCAGCAAAGCGTCCGCCAATCGAGCGACACCGATCAATCCATGTGCGATCCCCGTGCTATGCAATGGATCGATGGTGGCGACCGCGGTCGGCATCGCGATGTAGTTCCCTGATCTCACCGGCAACTGCATTCGTTGAACTCGATCAACGGAAATCCAATTGGGAGTCGCGTCGTCGAAGACCGCTTCCCGCATCATGCGTTGCAGACTTGGGTACCGTTGCCAGTCCACTGGATCCCGTCCGCTTGGCTGAGTCCATCCGACACTCGTGACGCCGTGATCCAATCGCAACATCCACATCCAACCCTCGTCGGTCAAATGATGCTGCGCCGCATCGTCGGGATCAAATGGCTCGTCCGCGCCCAACTGATTGGTTCGCCGAAGTTCATCCGTCCAAGATTTCACGCCGCGAAAGTGTGCAAAGACACTGCGGGTGTTCGTCCGCAAACGATCATCGACTCGTCGCAACCCGATTGATTTCATCAACGAGTCTGGCAACACACCGAAACGTCCCGAAGCGTTGACGATCCAACGAGCCGAAACCCTGCGAGTCGTTCCATCATCGTCTCCCGCCGAACGCTCACGTAGCGTCATCCGCACGGATCGACCCATCTCCGCCTCCACGACCTCCGTGTGTTCACGGCAATTGGCACCAGCGTCCATGGCTTGCTCAATGAAGAACGCATCGACATCACTGCGCAACCAGTGCGTGTCCGCCCAAGTCTCATTGGGACTGGCCGTCACCAACAAGCTGTTCCGACTCGCGCTGGGCGACGCCTCACACTCGTCGTGAAATTCTCGTCCGACGCCTTCGCCCGAGTCCACTCCACCGTGATGGTAGTAGCTGAAGCCACGTTTCATTCCGCGCCGCAACTCGGGAAAGTTCCGCTGCCAAGTCGGGTAAGTCGACAACGCGTGTAGCTTCGGTAGCCCATGCCGCTCGGCGAGTTGACGCATCACCAAGTCCGCCATCGGCGTGCTGGATTCACCAATCGCGAATCGGCCGAACCGATCCCGCTCCACCAGCAACACTCGCATACCGCGGGCGGACAAAACCCAAGCCAACAGGCCACCGGAAAACCCACCACCCAAAATCGCGACATCATAGTCCGTCGATGAATCAGACATGATTTGGCGAGTCACTTTGTGAGTCACATGGTTGGGCATCGGCGGCGAGCTCGGTCAGTTCAGGCACCTCCGGCTCCAATCCCCACGTGTCCAGTGTCAGCACGGGCCCGTGATCAAATCGCGAATCGTTTTCGAGTGCATCCATGACCGCTCGCATCTGTTTTCGCGACGGCGGATGAAAAACTCCCTCGTTCGCCAAACGGTCCATGAAACCATTGCCCGTTCGACACGGAAGCAAACTGATGTGACGAGCGCCCGCCGCTGCCGCGAATCGTGCCGACAGGATCGTCCACGCATCCGACTCCTGCGTCGCCAGCCACGGCAACCCATGAATCAGGAACACTCGCAGATCAATGGAAGCTTCTTTCAAGCTTTGTGCAAATTGAAAAAATTGCCCCGGACGAAGTCGTTTGTTCAATCGATCCAACATTCGCGGCGCAATGCATTCCAAGCCGACCGCGATTTCCAGTTTCCCGCGCAAGCGTTTCCCGAACTCGAACAAGCGCCGTGTTCCGATCAGAGGATGGTTCTCCACTACCACGCGATCAAACGGCTCACACAATTTGAGAATCTCGTCGTCATCCGCTGACGGCGTCGTTCGCGGGTCAAAGAAATTGCCGCTGTTGTAGAGCTTGATCGTTCCGCCCGATTCGCGACCAGTCTGCTCCCGCCAGTGTTGCAAACCAAATCGTATTTGCTCGGGCAGTGCCCCCGCGGGCGTTGGTTCATCCAGCGTGTTTCGCCACAAATCGCACATTGTGCACCGCAGCGAACACTCTGAAGACGCCAGCAACAACGTCAGCACCTCGGTCATCTCCGGCGACTGCCCTGGCGAGCGATTCGGGTGGCGACTGGCGGGTTCCAGTTCCACGAACACCGAATTGGGCCGTTTGGCATCGCGGTTGCGATCTTCCTCGTCGGCAACCACCGCGTCTGTTCGCGATGCCAGCACTTCTTGTGGTGAGGGTTTGGCAAACAAATTCGATTCCCTGCGAGTCATGGAATTGATCTTGATGCAGTCCGCCACAGATTGATACCCCCAACAAGATCACGCTTTTACGAACGGGATACCATGAACCGCAATCTGACCAACGTTTCGCGACCCAAGCACGCTCGGCGGCTCCTCGTCGCCATCTTCGTGCTTGCCGGTGGATCGACGCTCGTCTCGCCTGAAACGTCTTGGGCCCAGCAAGCATTGCCGTTTCGTCCGATTGGTTCCCCGAGTGCCGTCGACCAGACCGAAACCGCTCGGCGTCAGCGTGCCGCCCAAAGCACAACCATCACACCGACCTCTTACCGATCGCCGCAAGCACAGGCCAATGGATCGCGAAACTACGATCCGAACGTTCGGCAAGTAGCGATGCAGTCGGGCGGATTCGCGTTGCCCGGCGACATTGGCGGCCCACAAACCTTCACGCCACCAACGGAATCCCAACCGGTTCCGACGCAGCCATCGTTTGGCGTTCCTCCGATGAACAACACGGCGCCGCCGATCGCTGGGCCTCCGCACGGAACACTGCAACCCAACGGAAGCGTCGCAGTTCCCGGCACCGTCGATCCCAGCAACTCACTTCGCGGTGATAGCTTTTCGCAAGGTCGATCGTTGCCTCAACCCAATACGGTTCCAAACGATGTCCTGGGCGGGAACCCAACTTTCGTGCCGAACCAAATCGGACCACCGCCATCCGACTACGCTCCCGTTCCGCCACCACAATTGAGCAACGGTGGTTTCGCTACGATGAGCAATTGCGCATTAATCACTCAACCCAGTGAGTACTCCGCGATGAGCCCGTATTCGGGTTATGGGTACGGCCAAGGTTGTGCATCACCCGGCGGAGTCGCCCCGGTCAACTACACCGCACCACCAGCGCAGATTGCTGCCCCTGCTGCGATACCCGCCAGCGTCTACCCAGGCCTTGCCACGGTTCCGCCCGTCGGATCCACCACGCTTCCCGCAGGTCCGGCCGGTGCGTTGATTGACTTCGGCCAAGGCACCAATGCCGTTCAAGTCGGACCTGGGCTTTGGGGCCAACCCGTTGCCTATGTTCCCGGCCAAGGCTTCCGAAACTGGTTGCGATACTTCTCGTTCTGAGTGATCGACGAGGCACGCATCCGTCCGCCCGTTGACGTCGCATTCGAATAAACGTTTCAACCGGAATCGACCGGATCAATCCAACCCGCCGTCCGCCCTTTTCGCGTCGCCGGACGGGAACCCTTCCAGGCGGCATCGCGATCGTTCGATGAATTGCTGTAGTGTCACTCATTCAGTGACGTGACTCGCCGGCAGCTTGCTCTTCCCAACCCTCCCCGGCAACGCCGCCCTCCCAATCCGTGTATCTCGTATTTGTCAGGACCGATCCCATGCGCAACTCCTCCCTGCGCGTATGCTCGCTCGCCGGCGTGTCCTCGCTGGTCCTTCTCGCTAGCTTGTCCACTGGTTGCCGTGGTCGTGGGTTCTTGCCTGCACCGGGAACGATGAACCAACAACAAGCCAACGCGGTGGTTCACGATCCTTACCCGCTGACCGATATCGGACCGAATGACCAGGGCAGTCGTCCGCCCAGCTACCAACAACCACTGCCCGGGCCGGTCCGCGATCGCTTGAGCGCTGACGCAATGCCATGGCTGGGTCGCTAGAACGAGCCCACCGGCATCCCCACTCGGGTGCCGAGCCGTCTCAACTTGCAACCTGACACGACATCAAAAAGACGACACATCGAGCGATTGACTCTCTTCTGAATTCGCTCGGCACTTGAATTTTGTGTTGGAAAACCGGCGTTTTCTGCTCAAAACCGCATTCCGTGACATTTTGGCATCGTTTGGCCCCTGGCTTGCGATAGATCTCCTTCGAAATGAGTTTCACGCGACTTGTGAACCGATGCCAAGGCGGCATCACGCGGCGGAACAAGTTTTCTAAGGAGAAAAAAACAATGTCTCGATTGACCAAATGGATCGCCGTCCCGGTTCTCGCCGTCGCAGCTACCTTCATGGGCGACGCCCCTGAAGCAAACGCGCAAGGCTTTTCGCTCAGCATCGGAACCGGCGGTTTCAGCTATGGCAACTATGGGCCAAGCCGATACAGCAGTCGCTACGGAAGCCGCTATGGCAGCTACTACAACAACGGGCACCGAGCCTTCGGACCGGCTGTCTACTCAGGCCGCTATTCATCCGGCTACCGCGGCTACGCTCGCCCCCACTACGATTACCACGCGCCAACCTTGGTTCCTCACGGAAACCACTACCACTATCAACCAGGTCACTACGACCTGCACTACGGTCGACATGGTCGTGGTCACCGCGGTCACCATTGATTCGCATTTGGCTTGAGGTGTCATCGCCTGACGCACGAGCCAATCCATTCTGACGTGTGATTCTCGTTCTGGATCACCGAAACAACTTTCAAGCGTGTCGTCTCCTGTTGCGAGACGGCACGCTTGTCTATTTTCGGGCGCATGAATGGCATCATTGCACTACAGATTCTCGGCGGCGTCCTCCTCCTCTTAGTCGGAGGCGAGTGGGTCGTTCGCGGCGCGTCCCGTTTGGCGATCGCGGCGAAGCTCAGTCCACTGTTCGTGGGACTGACGGTCGTGTCGCTCGGCACTAGCGCTCCTGAAATGGCCGTCTCTTTCACGACCGCCCTTCGCGGACAAGCCGACATCACGATCGGCAACGTCGTCGGCAGCAACCTGTTCAACATGTTGATGATCGTCGGCTTCAGCGCCCTGTTTGCGCCTCTTCCGGTCGATCGCCAGATCACGCGATTCGACGTTCCTGTGATGATCTCCGCATGCCTCGCGATGTTGGTCGCATCCTTGAACGGAATCATCGGTCGGTTGGACGGAATCGGGTTGATCCTGATCATGGTTGGCTACTTCGCAATTTCATACCGACTGGGAAAGAAGTCGGGCGAACAACCCATCGGCGACGACCTATTGTCTCCGGAGATCGTGGAAGAAGCCGCTCAAACGTTGGGTCGACGAGTCGCTGTCATCATCTGGCAACTCATCCTGCTGAGTGCCGGTGTTGCTGCCCTGGTCTTCGGATGCGACCTGTTCGTCGATGGTGCGGTTTCCATGGCTCGTATCCTGGGTGTGTCGGAACTGGTCATTGGATTGACCATTGTGTCGGCGGGAACATCGCTGCCTGAGCTGGTCACTTCCGTGGCTGCGACCATCAAAGGAGAACGCGGAATCGCGATTGGCAATGCCGTCGGCAGCACGACGCTCAACATCGTCGCCGTGCTCGGCATCACCTCCGTGATCGCCCCCAGTGGTCTGAACGTTGCTCCCGAAATCATGGGGCTCGACATGCCGTTGATGGTGATCGCCGCGATTTTGAGTTGGGTGCTCTATCGCACGGGCCGAACGATCGCGCGGTGGGAAGGCGTGCTGATGATCCTGATCTACTGCGGCTACGTCGGCTACTTATTGAAGACAAACGGAGCCTTCGGATGAATTTCCAACCCCGAAGACTTCGCTACACACGTCGTGATCTGCTGTCTTCGGTGCTCGGCGCAGGAACGCTCGCCTGCCTGGGTTGCAATTCACTTTCATCGCGATGGTCTGGTGCACTGCCTTTCACCGGTTCCGTGCTCACGCCCAACCGCGACGTTGGGCATCGTTTACGAGTCCCAACCGCCGAGCGATTTGCCTCGGCTTCCGACGCAGAAAATCCAAACGCAGACATCCGGCACGCTCGCTGCGTGATTATCGGCGGCGGAGTCGCGGGACTGGCGGCTGGTTACGAACTGCTGAAATCGGGCATCGACGATTTTCTCATTCTCGAATTGGAATCGACACCCGGCGGAACTTCGCGAAGCACCCAGTACCAATCGGACTCGTTCGGTTCTCTGCGTGCTCCCTGGGGAGCCCACTACTTGCCGCTCCCGGGCACTCACAACGAACCGCTGCGAAACTTCCTTCGCGAGTGCGGCGTCCTCGATGAAAGCGGAGCAGCGGCCGAGCAGATGCTTTGCCGTGATCCCGAAGAACGCGTATGGGCGAACGGACGTTGGCAATATGGTTTGTTGCCGATGGGTGACGCGACCACCGAAGACATCTCGCAAGTCGAACGATTCCAAAAGGAGATGTCCGACTTTGCGCAGACGCGAGACGCAAACGACAAACCTTGGTTCGTTCTGCCGACTTCGCGGGCGAGTGACGATCCCGAGAGCCTAGCACTGGATCAATTGTCGATGTCCCAGTGGATGCAGTCTCGCGAATTTGATTCGCCGCGATTGCTTTGGTTGGTCGATCACTCTTGCCGCGATGACTACGGTTTGCGAGCCGACCAGACGAGTGCCTGGGCCGGAATTTTTTACTTCGCTTCGCGCATGCTCGATCCTTCGCAATCGACCGAGTCCGCTCCCGTGCTGACGTGGCCCGAAGGCAACTGCTTTCTGGTCGATCAATTGGTGCGGAAAATCGGCGACCGAATCGAAACGGATCAAGCAGTCCTTTCAATGAGCGAACTTGATTCTGGCACGCTCTCGCTAAGCGCATTGAACACTCAAACGCAAAAACGATCCAACGTCACCGCCGACTCGGTGATCCTCGCGGTCCCGCAATTCATCGCGTGCCGTTTGCTGCCTGATTCACTTGGCGAAGTCAAACAAAACCGCATCGAGATGGCTCAGTCGTTTCAGTACGGAAGTTGGTTGGTTGCGAATATCGTGCTCAGAGATCGACCGAAGGAAAACGAACCCGCAATGTGCTGGGACAACGTTCGCTACCAGTCCGCTTCGTTGGGATACGTCAACGCGGGCCATCAAACTGGAAGCGATCACGGCGGAACCGTGTTGACGTGGTACCAAGCGTTGACGACCCACGACACCGCACTGACTCGCACGGAGTTGATGACTCTCAGCTGGGAAGAAGCCGCGGAAGTCGTTTGCAGCGATCTTGAAATCATGCATCCCAACATTCGCGAACACATCGAAGCGATGGATGTCATGGTCTGGGGCCACGCGATGATCCAGCCCACCGTTGGCAGCCGTTCCAATCCGCTTCGAACGCGAGCCAGCCAATCGATCGGCAACATCCACTTTGCCGCGTCGGACCTCAGCGGCGTTGCCTTGTTCGAAGAAGCCTTCGACCACGGACGCCGGGCCGCGCAAGCGGTTGCGCAAATTTGATCCCCGAAATCCAGACCGCCGTCGCGTAGGTCAGGTCCCACCTGACAATCTTCGCGTTCCAAATCAGACACGACCTCAAGGCCATACCGATCTGAGAACACATCTCGCTTTGTTCCAAAGCATCGGCGCGGTCGCCATGTGAGACATGGCCTACAGACCGAATTCTTGGCGAATCCGGCTACGGTTAGGTAGCGGTCGCCATGTGAGACATGGCCTACCGAGCGGCCAACAATCGGAACACGGTCAAGCTGCTTCGGACCGCCTCTCTCAGATTCAGCTTGCTGGTGCCGTGAACTCGTTCGGTGAACGTGATCGGAACCTCGACGCACTTCGCTCCATCGCGATGAAGCCGCAGCAAAACCTCTTGGATGAACGCGTACCCATCACTTGGATTGCGAGGTGGATCCAACCCAGCCAAACAGCGCACACGATAGCAACGGTACGAACCGCTCGCGTCACGCACCGGCAACCGCAACAACTTTCGGGTGAACCCGTTGATCAGGCCGCTCATCACCTTGCGACGCCACGGCCAACCGACGATCGCGCCGCCTTCGATGTAACGCGACCCAACGACAACGTCGGCGTTCTCCTTCAAACATGTCGACACCAACCGCGGCAAATCGGCTGGGTCGTGACTGAGATCCGCGTCCATATTGCAAAACAAATCGTACTGCCCATCGATTGCGGTCTGCATCGCCGCGCGAATGGCGCCCCCCAATCCTCGCTCGTCCTTGCGAACTTTCACAAGGATCGATTCACCGGCACCGGACTCCTCCGCGTACCGTCGCGCGATTTCCGCGGTCCCGTCGGGCGAGTCATCATCGACGACCAAACAATCCGCATCTGGAAGAGCCTCGCGAATCTTCGTCAACATCGTTTTGACGTTGGCGGCTTCGTTGTAGGTGCAGATTCCAACTAAAATCCGTTGCCCCGACGCGAGGTCAGAGGCAACGGAATGCGATTCGGTTTCGTTGGCGATTTCAGAAGTCGTGTCGATGGCTACGATTCAATCAGGAGTGCAACCGCTTCGAGATAGCGGCGGATCACGTCGGGCGAGACGTCGTTGAACCCAGCGGACTTGTGCCGCAGGATCGACAACTTCAGTTGTTCCACGACGTCGCTGAGATCATCGGGTAATTCTGGCAAACCTGCGAAAGGTTGCAAGGGTGACGGCGGTGTTTCCGTCGCCAATCCGGCTTCGCCCTCTTCACGCCCGGACTCACCGAGCTTGTTCAGCTCTTCCTCTTCGCCAAAATCAGGACCTTCGTACGTCGGACCTTGGACACCATCGGTGTCGCCATCGTAGTCCCGCGTCGTGTCGTCGCCCTGAGCAGGCGCGGTGCCCAATTCGGCATCGCTCATCGGTTGGTCTTCGTCCAAATCGACGTCCATCACCTGGCTGGCGGTTGGGCGTTGCGACTCGACTTCGCCGTTGGCCTTCCAACGTTTGTCTCGCATGTTCGAAACCGACCACTTCTCTTCCACGGCTCCTTGCAACCAAAGTGCCGCGTCATCCCAGTCCAATGCCGCCAAGAAGTGCGACCAGTACAAACCTTCGTACTTCGGCTGATCGTCAGCGAAACGATCGAAGACGCGACGCAAACGCCCCACGTGGGGTGCTGTGACACCTCCAACGCGAGAGGCCCAAGCTTCGTCGGAGTATTCCGTCGAAGGAGCACCAGCTTCGATCAAAGCCGCACGCCATTGGCTGATGATGCGTCCCTTTTCCCAGTTCGTCGTGCTGACCAACCCGTTCCATCGACCGACGAAGGGTTGTTGCAACGCCAACAATTCAGGCGACAAATCCGCGTCGTCCGAATCGGCGGATTCATCCGTTGCGGCGACTGCTGAGACCGCGAATTGGTTGACTTCGTCCGAAAGCTCTTCGACGTCGTCAGCCAAATCCGAAACGTCTTCGTTCAACATTTCGGCCGTCATCGTCTCCGACGTCGACTCGGTTGCGGCGGAAGCTTCGCCGGAGGCCTCGTCATCGGGCACGTCGTCATAGACGTCCGAATTCGCGGTGGGGTTTGACTCCACGGATTCGGGCGTGCCCAAATCGTCGGCGTCAAAACGTGGCGAGTCGCTGGTCAAAGAAGGGTTTTCGTCAGAATTCATGTGCAGAGATTCGCGAGGAGCGGGACGTGATTTCAGTCCGCATACGCTAACCCGCCGACCCCGTTTCCGGGAAGAATCCTGGCCACCTTTTCTGGTTTTTCAACGCCATCGCGAGTCAGACGCATCGCGTGGGGAAACCGTGCGGTGTGGGAAAGATGTCGGGCTTGAACGAACAAACGGCCCGGTGAGCTCAAATGCTCATCGGACCGTCGTTTTGTTCACTGCAATTGCCAGCCGGAGTGTTTCATCCGGAGTTCCGATCCCGATCTGTTCGGGCTGTAGGCTCGGCCCTACAGGTTCGGCGTCGTGTAAGGCTCGACGTCGCCAACCATGTGGAAGTGGTTGTGGTCAATGTAGACGACCTCAATCGCTTCGCGGTCACGCAGCGTGTGCGGGACGGGGTAGCCGATGATGGTCGACTCGTCGAAGTAGACCGTGCACTTGTAGTGTGCGTGGTGCAACTGAGCCGGTCCGATCAAAGGATAGAAACGCGGCGGATCGATGTAGTCCGAGATCTTCTCTTTGATGATCCGCACATCGTTGCGTTGCTTTTCCCAGATCAAAGGGATGCCGCCTTGAACAGGACGAGCCTGCTCGAGTGCTTGCATCACTTCGTCATCGCTTGGTGGATCCAAAGCGATTGGCGGACCGCCCGACGTGGTGGGGCCGAGAATCGGCACCCGGTCGTAGCGTTCCTTGTTGTGGAACTTCTCTTCTTGTTTGTGTTGGTAGTACGGGCTCACAGGAATTGGAAATCCGAGGATTCCCAAGTTGTAGTTGCTGCCGCCCAGGCCGTAGCAACCTGTGCTTGAAATCACCACAGTGGTGAGCAGGCACAACGTCCCGAAACGAGTGAGTGTTGAGGTCATCTTGCTGGTCATCCGAGCAACCTTCCTTGGTTTCCGACTTGGCAAATCCGCACTTGAACCAATCCGCAGAGGATCATTCATTTGCGTAGTACCTGTATCGTGTCAAACTGTTCCGATCTTGCGGGTCATTCCGGAAATTCGTTCGGAAAGTTTGCCGACAACAGTTTCACGCGTGGAACTCAAACCAGCTTCGGACCGTCACTCGCCGTCGGTCAGCACCGCCATGAAAGCTTTCTGGCTGATCTCGACGTTGCCGACCGCCTTCATTCGCTTCTTGCCTTCCTTCTGCTTCTGCAGCAACTTGCGTTTTCGCGTGATGTCACCGCCGTAGCATTTCGCGGTCACGTTCTTCCGCATTGCGGGCACGGTCTCACGAGCGATCACGCGGCTTCCGATCGCCGCTTGCACAGCAACCTCGAACATGTGCCGTTCGATCTCCGCCTTCAGCTTTTTCGCAACCGCACGCCCGCGACGATCCGCATCGGCACGGTGGCAAACCACCGACAAAGCGTCGACTCGGTTGCCGTTGACGAGAATGTCCAAGCGACACAGGTCGGCTTCTTCATACCCGACCATCTCGTAATCCAGCGTCCCATAACCGCGCGTGCAGCTCTTGATGCGGTCGTGCAGGTCGTAGATCACTTCCGCCAAAGGAATGTCATACGTCAGCATCGCTCGCGAAGCCCCCAGGACTTCGTGGCCCTTTTGGATGCCGCGGCGTTCCTGGCACAGTTTCATGACCGGGCCGATGTATTCCTCCGGAACGATCACGTTGCAACGCACAATCGGCTGGCAGAACTTCTCGATGTCGCCGGGGTCGGGGACATCCTGCGGCTTGTGAATGTTCTTCGTCTCGCCGCGTTTGTCGGTGATCTCGTAGGTCACGTTGGGAGCGGTTTGGACCAGGTCGATGTCCGATTCCTGCTCGAGGCGTTGCTGGACAATCTCCATGTGCAGCAGCCCCAGGAAACCGCAGCGGAAACCAAACCCGAGTGCGTCGCTGGTTTCGGGCTCGAACTCGAAACTCGGATCGTTGACGGCCAATCGCTCCAGTGCATCTCGCAGTTCGCTGAAGTCCTGCCCATCGCTGGGGAACAACCCACAATAAACCATCCGTTTGGGACGGTCATAGCCCGGCAATGCCGGAGCCGGATCGTTGCCCGCGATGCTGATCGTGTCACCGATGTGCACGTCGCCGAGACTCTTGATGTTGCAGATCAAATAGCCAACTTGCCCGGCGACCAATTCATCGCAGGGAACTCGGGCGGGAGCAAACTGGCCCAGTTCCACGACGTCGTGAGTCGATCCTGCACGCAAAAACTTGATCTTTTGACCTTTGCGAACCGTTCCTTCCATGACTCGGATGTACGTGATCGCACCGCGAAAATCGTCGTAGTTCGAATCGAAGACCATCGCCTGCAAGACGGCTTCGGGATCGCCGGTTGGCGGCGGAACCGAATCCACGATCGAGTCGAGCAACGCGGCAACGCCTTCGCCGGTCTTCGCGCTGACTCGCATGCATTCTTCGGGGTCCGTGCCCAGAGAATTCATCATCTCTTCGGCGACTTCATCCGGACGAGCGTGAATCAAATCGATCTTGTTGATCACCGGAACGATCGTCAGATCATGCTCCATCGCCGCAAATGCGTTGGCAACGGTTTGAGCCTCGACACCTTGGAAGGCATCGACCAGCAACAACGCACCTTCGCAACATGCCAACGAACGTGAAACTTCGTATTGAAAGTCAACGTGGCCGGGCGTGTCGATCAGGTTCAGTTCGTATTCCACGCCGTCTCGCTGGTATTGCATGGCGACGGCGCGAGCCTTGATCGTGATTCCGCGTTGCTGTTCCAGCGCGAGGTCATCCAGCATTTGCGTCTTCTTGCCGCGGTTGTCCACCGTGCCGGTGTTTTCCAGCAAACGATCGGCCAACGTGCTTTTGCCGTGGTCGATGTGAGCGATGATGCAGAAGTTGCGAATGTGTTCTTGCGAACGAGAGGATTTCGATGCCATCCGGTTTCAGTTTCAGTGATGGTGATTGTTCAAACGGCAAACCCGTTTTCAGGAATCTTGCTTGCGAGCATACCCGGCCGCACCCAAATAGCCGGCTTCGTGTCCGAGCGTCGCAAATGAAATGGTCGTTCCCTCGAAGACATTGGGGAAGGTCCGTTGTCGAAATTCTTCCGTCACGCCGGCCAAAAAGCGACGCCCAATCTCACACTCCGAGCCACCAAAGTTCATCGCTCCACCCAGCGCCACGTGCCCAGGGTCCAAAGTGTGAACCAAATTGGTGACGCCAATTCCCAACCAGTGTGCAGTCTCATCAATGATCAGATTCGCGAAATCGTCGCCTTCCGAGGCAGCTTCCCAGATCTTTTTCGCGGTCAATTCAGAGCCCGCTTCGCCGTGGAAAGGTCGCAACTTCGACTGCGGGTATTCCGCCAGTCGGTGCCGAGTCCGCATGACCACGCCGCTGGCCGAGGCATAGGCTTCCAACTGACCGCGGCCACCTCCCCATGCACAAAGCTGAGCGTCCGGTGAAGGATCGACGATGATATGGCCGCATTCGCTGCCAAAGCTGTTCACGCCGTTGACCAATTGATCCTCGACGATGATGCCGCCGCCGACGCCGGTGCCCAGCGTCAACAAAATCATCGACGAACCTTTTGCACCGCTGCCGAGCCAAAACTCGCCGTAAGCCGCGGCATTCGCATCGTTTAAAAACGAAATCGGCCGATGGGTCGCTTCGGTCAATTTCGCACACAGCGGAAATTCCCACCACGACGGCAACTGAGGCGGAGCGACCAACATCCCGCGAGGCAAATCCATCGGCCCGGGGGCTCCCATTCCGATGCGAGGCACGTTGCCCGTCGTGTTCGTCCGCGTTTCCACTTCGCGAATTGTCGAGGCCAAACGATCCACCGCCGCCTGGGGGCCGTCGGATTCCAGCGTGGGAACCTGCTCGAACGCAACGGTCTCTCCGGCCGAATTGACCAGCCCGCATTTGATGCTGGTGCCGCCAATGTCGATGCCCCAGTAGTGCCGTGAATCGGTTGTCATGCAAACGCTTGAGAAAGTTTGGGAATGAGTCTTAGAAGCTGGGCGGAAGTATAACGGATCACGCAATTTTGGCATCGCCGCTGGACAGGGTTTTGCAACGGAAACGACGCCCCCGCTAAGTCACTCTCGATGTGGCGTCAACCAACACAACGACTCGATTCACCAACGCCTGGCAAACCACTTGCTGAGTCCGGGAATATCAGCCGCAATGCGTTAGCACCGGTTTCCACGACGCAAACAACCCCAACGGCCATCGCATAGTCGCTCCAGTTCGAAAACGACATTTGTCCTGCTTCACCGGCCCAAAACACTCCAAACCTCTATAGAAACCAGCCTCCGCCGGACTTCCCGCTCAGGACTCGTCTTCCGGAACGGCCAGAACATCCGCCCGAGCCCACCTCTGCGTGTCGGTGCCCAATTGCTCGAACGTACCGACCACGTCACCAAACGGTGCATCGATGCGTTGAACTCGTGACGCTTCGACCATCACCACTTTCCCGTTCCAAGGATCCGGTGACCCGGGCAAATACAACGTCACGCCCAACGGATCGTCGGCGATGTCGGATCCACGGTAGCGCTCGACCTCAAACGCCAATTGCGAATAACCGTCCAACCGAGCCACGACGGGACGCAACCGATTTTTCGCAACCTCGCCCCCGATGTTGCCGCTGAGCTGTTCCTTGAAAATCGCGTAACGTGGAAACAGCATCAACAGATACTTCTCGATGAAGCGAGTGAACTGCCTCGCGATCGATCGACGTGCCATGATCCCAGAAACGAAACACGCCAGGATCAGCAACAACGTCGCGATGCCGAAGACCAGCAGATACCCGGTCGTATCATGAAACGGCGTGTAGTCTTTCAGGAACGGCAACAACGCGACCGCGACCGCATAGATGACCTGAGCCAATTGCCCAAGCAACACCAACACGACCAGCAACGGCAGTAAGAAAAAGATTCCACCAATCGCGGTCGTGCGAAGAAACGAAAAGTGTCGTTGAACGTGCTGTTTCATGGCGGCAATGTTTCACGGAACGAATCGAAAGATCGCATGGTATCACGCGGACTGCGAGCTCAACACGCGGATGGTATCACGCGAGGCGGCCTCCGACTCTGGGCCGATTGCGGCCTTTGCAAAGGCGCGGACGCTTGGGCAAATCGTCGAATTCATTTGCAATTCGACATGCCCGCAGGTTCTTCACCCCGACTGGGGTTCCCACCGCCATCCAGCATTTCGTAGCGTCCGGATCGTCCAGGATTCACAGCCATCGACGCGGACGGCAGGACCGAACTGAATCGATCTCGCCCCGTTTACCCGATCTCGAATCCGCCCTCCAGACCGCCGATCTGAACCAGTCGCGATACAGGACGCCATCGTGAACCGACTTGAATCGTCACGCGAAGACCAAAACCGCGAAGTCACACCTCGCGACAAAAAAACGCTCATCAAATCCAGCACGACCAACGATGCGATCACGCTGTATCGTCCCGTGACGCTGCTTTACATGGCAGCGATGACGATGATGTTGGTGCCGATGATGACGTTGGTCGACGTGAACATCGCGTCTTACTTCCGCACCGCGCCACTGCCAGCGGAATTGGATTCTGCCCTGGAACTTTCGCTGGTTCTATCGCACGGCTACGGCGTCTTTGTGATCTTGTTGGCAATCCTGCTAATGGCCCCCAAACGCCGTTGGCATTTGCCTCGTTTGGCCACGCTTGCCATGGGTGGCGGAGCCATTGCCACGATCGCGAAGATGTTTGTGATCCGGCCTCGCCCCAGCAACCTCAATCTGAATCATGCGGGTCACGATTCCGCTTGGCTTTGGGCATTTGATTGGGACCTCAGCGAAGTCGCCTCGTTCGACGCCGCAATGCGAGCCTTCCCAAGCGGACATGTCGTCACAGCAACCGCCATGCTGATTGGTTTGTGGGTCGTCGTCCCGCGCGGTCGTTTTCTTTTCGCAATGGTTTGGATGGGCGTGCTGATCAATCGCGTCAACACAAGCTCTCACTTCGCCAGCGATGTTTGCGGCGGCGTGGCGTTCGGACTGTTTTGGTCCTACGTCTGTTTTCATCCAAGATTGTTAGGAAACCTGTTTGACAAGATGGTTCCCGAACATGGTCGACGATCTCGCGCCGAAACCAGTGACTCGTCCGACGCTGTTCCGCAGCTCATTCCACAAAGCAACGCGGGTTCATCAACGGGGACACCTTCGTTCCCCATGCATGCTTCACCGATTCATGCGTCGCAAATGAGTGCAACGGAGCAATACGAAGCGATGACGTCCAACATGTCATCAGCAAACACTTCGCAGTCACACCCTCTCGGTTCGGACCATGTCGAACCCAAGGATGGGCAATCAAACCGCCGACCAGATTTTGGCAACGCGGGCGAGCGAGCGGCTTAGCAACTCGGCTCGGAAAACCTCCGAGCCTGCATTTGCTAGCGACACACCCAATGATCGTTGCGGCTTAGAGCGAGCCGTCTTGTTCCAACATTTCTTTGTATTGATCTCGTTCGCGACGAGTCGCTTCCAAGTCAAAGATCAGATACTTCATGTCCAAACGCAGTTGCGACAGGGCTTCTTGAACCAAGTTCAAAATTCGACGACGGCGAGTGCTGCACTCGACCACACGAGCCAAAGCGGGTGCAACCGCGTCCCGGTAGCGTGCTGGCAAGGCGTCGATGGCGGCAGCCATTTCTTGCAATTCAACAGGAGTTTCGTCGTTGATTTTGGCGGCGTTGTTGGCAGCGATCTTGGTCATAAAAGTGACTTTCCTTCGAGGGCGTCAGGGTGTGGGACCAAACCAGCGAGTGGTTGCTTGTTTGGTGATAGCCATCCATTGCACTTGCGGTGCCGGCTGCCTGCCGACACGACGTTGTGATCCCGAACTCTTTACGGGAAAAGCACTTACGGTTTTTGGTGATGTGTGTTGCGTTTTCGCAACGTGGCGTTCTAGCAACACACTTTCGATCTGGCTTTCCTGCCCAAGACTTGGTATCCCAAGCACTTAGGTGCGTTTCGGGGGATCAACCCGTAGTTGGGGAGGTTTCGCAACTTGATGTTGCGTTTTCGCCTCCCGGTCACTTGCAAGGGATTGTTCCCTTGGCTCCGAAGGTGGTCAACGTTCAATTCGACTTGCCGACACGTTTGCAGAACTTCCCGCGATGGCTGAAACGGCTAGGAAAAGTATTCCGATGCAGCCCCGAGTGAATCGGGCGCGTCTCGACGGCGCGCACACATCTTTCAGCAAGATCGCTACCAAATTGCGATACCTCGGAACGGCCACTTGGGCGAACGTTGCCTCGGTCTTGGTCGCCATCGCGTGCTCGCTGACGATGATGGATGTCGCAACGGCGCAGCTGATCGATTCACTTGATGCGTACCCACCGCGCTGGTCACTTCATGAAAGTGATTGCGATGCGAAAGTCGCTGACCAAGGTCACGAAAACGATCCATCCGCCGAAGGTGGCGTTTGCGAAGCGATCTCGCTGGTAATGGGACACGGCACACAAGCCATCCTCGTTTACCCGATCGAACCAGTCCGACCGATCGACGAGCTCTCTGCGATGGTCTCGGTCAAAGGTCTCAACACAGGGATCCAAGTCGGATTCCGAGTTCGGTTCCCCTACCTCATCGATCCGGAAACGCGTCGCCCCGCTTCCGTCACCATCTTCGGATCCCAATATCGACGAGTTGGTGAGTTTCAACGTTTGGGCGTCAGCGCCATCACGGCTCCTCTGCGTCTGAAGATCATCGCCCTACGCAACGAGTACGGCATCCAAGCGGACGTGTCAGCTCCTTATGTCGACGCGGTCGTCGTCAACGCGTATGGCAAGCCCGGGAATTCCACGCTGCGTTTGGACGATCTTCGCGTCAATGCGATGGTCCCCATGACTGAACTCGACAGTTCACCTCATTCAACCACCAACGCCAACCGAACCCCGTTGCAATCCTCGTCTCGGATGAACATCGATCTGAGTCTGATGCAGGGTCAACGTCGACCGAAGCTATCCGACTCACCCACCAATGGTCGGTCGCTCATATCGCCAGCCGACCAACCGGCGTTTCCAATCGGACGCGTCACTCGAATCATTCAGTACAACAACGAGCCACTCAGCTGGATTCGTTCGCTGGGGTTCGATGCCATTTGGTTGGCCGAACCTCCCACCGCAGCGATCTTATCCGACGCGATCGCGCATCGCGTCCGCATCTACGCTCCGTGCCCGACCATTCCAGATCCCAAACTAGAACCGTTGCTCGAACCCGTTGCGGGTTGGGTCGCGGCTCCGGGCACAGCCATGGACAGCCACCACCGCGAAGAAATCGCTGAGAAGATCGCTCGGTTGCGCGCCTTGCCGCGGCGTTGGCAACGACCGATCGTTGGCTCGCCGGTCGAGGACTTCCGGCACTACGGAGCGATGCTGGATGCGGCCGTGTTGACGGCACCGCCGCGGATCCGTGCTCTTTCCAGTCAAGCGATTCGTACCGAACGCGCACAACAACAATTTCGCTTGGGCGGCAAACCCATCGCGATCAGTGTCCTCGGGATGCCCAACGCCGCCTCGATCGCCCAATCCAACGCAATTGCAAACCAGATCGGCACTCCTCCCACCGAAACATTTGCTTGGCAACCGATGTGGCGTGAAGTCGCTGATGCGATGGCCGATGCACCGTCGGCGATCCTTGTTCGATCGACGCGATCATTGGCTTCCGGCGAAACGCTCGACCAAAACCGCGGCATGGCGATCAGCTTCATCAACCGCTTCGTCGCCTCGCTTGAAAAATGGGTCTCCACCGGCACGCCGGACACCACTCCCGTTCCGGTCGGTCCGTACTACACCGCTCATCGTCTCGCCAGCGGTTCCACGACCTTCCTGATTTGCACCTCAGCAATGGTCCGTGGAACTCGAATCATGGGCGGCGACGGGAAGACCCTTCGCATTGATTTGCCCGCCTTTGAACAGGGCAAACTGATGTGGCGGTTGACGCACTTCGCAGCCGAGCGCATCGAACCCGAAACAACCCCGCAAGGCACCTCGATCGAAATCGTGTCGCCCGATGTGGTTGAGGTCATCGCGATTAGCGACCAAGTTTCAGAAGGCGGTCAACTCGCATCGTCGCTGTCCAAGTTTTCACAACAAGCCTCCTTGGATCGTTGGCAGTTGGCTCGCGATTCGATCGAACAGTCCAATACAGCTTGGGCACGGGCCGTCGCCGCTCGGGCCGTTTCTCGTGATGCGCCCAACGATTTGCTCGAAGTCGCACGCAGCACGATCAACAATTCCGAACGCATGGTTCGCAGTAATGATGCGCAATCCGCTTTGCGATTGGCCGCCCGTGCGGACGCTTGGTGCATGAAGGCCAACTGGATGCTTTGCGATGCTTTTCGCGAAGACCCGTACGGCATCGTCAGCAGTCCGCCGATCGACGCAGGCAACTACGAAACACAAATCGCTTGGTCGCCGTTGTTGAACTCCGGCTTGGCGACCACTTCCGTTTTGAAGATGCCACCGATCGGTGACACACGCGGTCGATCACGTTGGGGAGTGAACCTGCTCAGTGGTGGCGGAATGGATCGCCCCGACAGTCTGCAAACCGAGGGCTGGACCTTTGGTCGCCGTCATTCAGAGTGGGCGGAAACCACGGCCGAATGCGTTGACCGTGGCGTCTTCCACGGCACCGGAGCGTTGACCGTTCGGGTGATTCCCAAACGCGATGACCCGTTGCCCGGCGGCTACGAAGGCACTGCCCTACTTGTCCGTAGTCCACCGATCTTTGTCGAACCCAACCGAGCCGTTCGGATCGACGCCGTCGTCCGCACGCTTGGTTTTGGCGGCCCGCATCAAGGATTGCTGATGTACGACTCGCTCGGCTCGCAAGAACTCGGCGTGCTCATCAGCGACCGGCCGGATTGGACGCCCGTGACCCTGTACCGTCAAACGGTCAACGACGAACCCATCCACGTGATGTTTGAAGTCCTCGGCGGCGGCGAAGCGATCATCGACGAGATCCAAGTTCGAGCCTGGGAAACCGACGCCAACCCGCTCCCCGCCATGCGTCCCATCTCGCACCAATCCGAGTAGTACGCCCTTCTCCAGCGTCCCGCTTGAGAACGGAAGCGAATATGTAGCCGACGGAGGCTTCTCTGTCGGCCCGAGCGCACCCAACCACAACAAGCGACTAGCCTCACCAGCAACCCGAGGCAACGAACCTACCCGGCTGTCTGCAGCACCACACATCCGTTTTTGCCGACGGAGGGCCTCCGTCGGCTACTTGATTGCCGGATCGCCTCGTCCGTCAGTGAAACAACCGTTTGTGAAGCCAAGACAGCTGCCTGTCGTTGCGAATGAGAAAGCGATGAACACAAGCTCTCACTCGTGATTCTTCATCTCTTGATACATGTTGTATCGCTCGGGAAACGCGACTTCTGTCTTCGTCGCCCAAGCCTCCCAGGCCGCAACCATCCGATCACGCCGCTCCGATTCCGCGGTCGACAAATCGCTCAGCTCCGTCCGGTCGTCCGCGATGTTGTACAACTCCCAAGGCTTCTTGTACTCACGAACCAGTTTCCAATCCCCATCGCGCATCGCCGCGTTGCCTTCATGCTCGAAGAAGATCGGCGTGTCATGGATCGGTTGCTTGGCAGCTTCTAAATCACCGGTCAAAGCATTCGCGAGCGAACTGCCTTGGCACGGTGGAACATCGCCTGGCATCTCCGCCTCGGCCAATTCCACGCATGTCGCCATGATGTCCGGCAAGTAAGCCGGTTGTCTCACGAACGAGTTGCGGCGTGACTCAGGGATTCCGCCGGGCCAATGAGCGATCAAAGGTGTGTTCGCACCGCCCTCGTGCAAAAAGTGTTTGTACAAACGGAAAGGCGTGTTGCTGGCGTTCGCCCAAGCCAATCCTTGACGCACACCGTTCGTCGTTTCCAAAGGCGGATTGCGGACCATGTTCTCGTCCCCAAAACCCAAACGCCCGCCTTCCTGACAAGCACCGTTGTCTGACAAGAACAGAATCAGCGTGTTCTCGTACTGGTCGATCGATTTCAGATGAGAGACCAACTTCCCGATGTTTTGATCGATGTTGTCCACGCACCCGGCGTACGCTGCCATGATCGCATCCAAATCATCTCGTTTCTTCGCTTTCAATGAATCCCAAGCCGGCCCAACGTGGGGCGCCGGTTGCAATGATTCACCGAACAGCCCGATCTCACGTTGCTTGGCCTGCCGGGCTTTCATCACCGCTTCCCAGCCATCCGTATAACGCCCTCGGTACTTCTCGAAGTCCTTCACCTTCGCGTTCAACGGCCAGTGAGGAGAGTTGTAAGCGAGGTACAAGAAGAATGGCTTGTCGTCCGCCCTCCTCGCGTCGCTGATGTAGTCACAAGCAATGTCGGTGAATGCATCGGTCGCGTAGAAACCATCTTCCGTCTCTACATCCTCATTCCCGTCAGTCATCCCGCGATCACCGCCGGGCTTGAAGTAATTGAATGCGCCGCTGATCCCGCCATAGAAACGATCGAACCCACGTTGCATCGGCCAATCATTTTGATTGACATGCCCGAGGTGCCACTTCCCCGTCATGAACGTGTGATAATCCTGAGACTTCAACACCTGGGGAATCGTCACGCAGGTTTCGTTCAGATGACCTTGATAAGCCGGCGGAGCGTTCAGCACTTTTCCCGGAGGAGCGGTCATGTGCCCGATCCCGACTTGGTGCGGATGCAACCCGGTCAACAAACTCGCTCGCGTCGGACAACATCGACCAGAGTTGTAGAACTGGGTAAATCTCAGCCCATTCTCTGCTAACGCATCGATGTTCGGTGTTTCGATCTCGCTGCCGTAGCACCCCAAGTCGGAATACCCCATGTCGTCCACCAACACCAATACAATGTTGGGCGGTGATGTCTCTTTGGAAAACGCTTGCGAAGACGCGACGACGACAAACAAACAAGCGAAAAGGGAACGGCAAATTCCCATGGCAACACGTTTCATGCTGACTCAATCAATCGGTGGGGAAGAAAATGGGCGGGAAGGGAGAATCCTCCCTTAGTCAATCGTTCGGGCAGTTTCGGGTACGATCCGGCATCAACCGAAACGCCCCCGTCACTCCTCGCCGGCCAGCCATTGTAAACTAGCGACGACTCAGATTCTTTGTCACACCGCCATTTATGCTCTCCGACCTCTGAATTTCAATTTCAGCACCATGAACCAACTCCTTGCACGCTTCGCGGCCGTCCTGTTCCTGGCCATCACAACCACTTACACCTGCCACGCGGAAGACTTCCCGTCGGAACGTGTGGAGCAGATCGTGAAGCAGGGCATCGACGCCAACAAATGTCCCGGAGCAGTCGTGACAGTCGGATTCGACGGACAAACGGTCTATCAATCCGCGTTTGGAAATCGCCAGGTTCAACCAAGTCAAGTTCCAATGACAGTCGACACCGTCTTCGACCTTGCGTCGCTCACGAAGCCGATCGCGACGGCCAACAGCGTGATGATGCTGGTCGATCAAGGCAAACTTTCCGTCGACGATCCCGTCAGCAAATACCTTCCCGAATTCGCTGGCCAAGACAAAGAATCCGTCACGATCAAACACTTGCTTCTGCACACCTCAGGTTTGATCCCCGACAACGGCATGTCGGACTACCGGGGCACTCACGCCGAATCGATCGACAACCTGATGAACCAGAAACTTCGCAGTCCTCCGGGAACGCGATTTCGATACTCGGATGTTGGCTTCATGGTGCTCGGCGAATTGGTCGAGCGAGTCTCGGGGAAGCCTCTGAATGAATTCGCACAAAAAAACATCTTTGAACCACTCCAGATGAAGCACACCGGCTTCCGCCCGGTAGGAGAGAATGACGATCAGTGTGCGACGACCCAACAACGCGACGGCCACTGGATGCGAGGCGAAGTTCATGATCCTCGTGCCTACGCTCTGGGCGGAACTGCCGGTCACGCGGGATTGTTCAGCACCGCGGACGACCTCTCCATCCTTGCAAACGTCTTGGTCAATGCGGGCCAGTCCGACGACATGGATTTGTTTTCACCAGCCACTTTCGATGCCATGACAACGGGCGTCGAAGTGCCCGGTTCTTCGCCCGATCGAGTTCAACTGCGGAGCCTGGGCTGGGACAAGCAATCCGGTTACTCTTCCAACCGGGGCAAGTCGATGACCGACGCCGCATTTGGACACGGCGGCTTCACCGGCACTGCTATTTGGATCGACCCGGAACTGAAGTTGTACGTCATCTTCCTCAGCAATCGTGTTCACCCGAACGGCAAAGGCTCCGTCAATTCGCTCGCGGGCGAAATCGGAACCATCGCCGCCGACTGGGCCGCCCAGCAACTTTCGTCCTTCAGCGAATCACCCGCATCAGGTTCAATCGAAATCGAACAATGAATCCACCAATCGCTCCCAACGTTGATGATTCGCAGCTGATTTTCGCGACCGGCGAATGCTCTCTAGGGCAAGTCTTGATCGCTGGGACTAGCGACGGAAATTCCAAAACGCGCGTGAGCTACTTGGCTCTCGGTGATGACCGGGAAAGCTTGCTCATTGACTTGGCCACTGCACACTCAAACCGAAAACGGGTCGAAACAAAGTCCGTTTTCCAAGCCGAGCTTGCCGCTGCCATCGAATTCATCGAACAACCGGCCGAACCACTCCGTCTGCCAGTCAATCTGTTTGGCACTGACTTTCAGAAACAGGTCTGGACCGAGTTGGCGCAAACCGAGCCTGGCGAAACGGTCACCTACCGAGAACTTGCCGACCGAATTGGCTCACCTGGATCCAGCCGCGCCGTTGGCGCCGCTTGCGGCCAAAACCAAATCGCTCTGGCAATCCCCTGTCATCGTGCCGTGCGTTCGGACGGCAAGGACTCAGGCTTTCGTTGGGGCTTGGACCGCAAACGAGAACTCCTGCGTCGAGAGAAGAAAGTGAGCGGTGGAAGTGTCGAACCAGCGAACAACCAGCTCCACCTCGCCGGATTCGAAACCACACCAGCTGAATCACTTTCCGTAGCCAGGACGACGCGAACACAGCCATGAGCCCATCGACAACAGGCAGCGGATTCAGTCTGAAGGATCAACTCTTCAATCGCGACCGCGTGAACTACCTCAGCAGTTTATTCCAAAACGCGGACAGCAACTTCGATGGCAAAGCTTTCACGCGCCAGTGCATGCGAGGCCTTTTGGACCTCGAGTTGAAACAGCGGATCGTCCACATCGCCGGCGTCCTTGAAACTCATCTTTCCGATGACTTTGCCACCGCAGCCACTCAAATTCGAGAGGCCCTGCCGCCGCCGCTGGATCCCAAACGAACCGACGACGACTTCGGCGACTTCATCTTCGCTCCGCTTGGGGAATTCGTCGTTCGCAACGGGCTCGAGCGGAAACAGCTGCGACACTCGCTAAAAACTCTCAAAGCCATCACGATGCGATTTTCAATGGAGGACGCCATCCGCGCCTTCATCGACGCTCACCCGGACGCGACGCTCGCCGAACTCTCGAAGTGGTCGTCGGATTCCAACTATCACGTCCGCCGTTTAGTCAGCGAAGGCACACGACCGAAATTGCCCTGGTCGCGTCGGCTAACCATCGACGTCACCACTCCGCTGCCATTCCTCGAAACACTACACGCCGACCCGACGCGGTACGTCACCCGATCGGTCGCCAACCATCTCAACGACATTTCCAAATCGCATCCCGAACTCGTCCTCCAAACCCTTCGCGGATGGAAATCGTCTCAGTGTCAAACACCCAAAGAGCTGGACTGGATCAGTCGCCACGCGTTGAGAACCTTGATCAAACAAGGTCACTCCCCCGCGTTAAAGTTCCTCGGTTATCGCGACAACCCCAAGATTGAAGTCTCTGATTTTGAACTCAAGACAGGCGAACTTCGGCCGGGCGACACAATTGAATTCTCATTCACCGTCTCGGCTGAACGAGCGGAATCACTGATGATTGATTACGTCATCGACTTCGTCAAAGCCAACGGAACGACAGCTCCCAAAGTCCACAAGCTCAAGAGCCTGCCACTCGGAAAAGGCGAGTCGGTCTCACTGACCAAACGTCACCGACTGCACGCCAACGCAACCACGTACACACTCTATCCCGGCCGGCACGCGGTCACTTTGCAGATCAACGGCAAACCATACGGCACGCTTCCATTTGATTTGTTCGCCAACAGCGAAGCATGATGTGAGAAACAAACGACACAACGAACAGTTGATTCCCAACACCGACCGTGCCCAGACGTTGAACGGTTGAAACCTCACGGCCTGCGAAGCCATAAAAAGCCCCCGGCCAGCATCCCATGTAGCCGACCGAGGACCTCGGTCGGCATGAGCGTAAACAATCAAAGCAACCGTCCAATCTCCCCCAGCAAGAACGCTTGATTGCCGACGGAGAGCCTCCGTCGGCTACTTGTTGCGTGACAGTCGGGCTCGGCTCCAACGAAAGCCTGAACAATCACTCATCACCCGCAAAACGAAATGGCGTACCGCCGATGACTTGGTCGCTGGTGATCGTCGGGCAAACGTATCGCTCGATGTGCGAAATCACTCGCCGCGTCCCTTCGAAGTGACTGACGTAGGGCCACATCTTTGGGTTGTACATCGAGTCCGTCATGTCTCTCATCAGCACCACATTCTTTCCATTCTTTGCCATCTGACGAAGCCCAAACGGTCGACCAAGCACGCACATGTTCGTGTGAACGCCCAATAGGATGACGTTGTCGATCTTCTTGGACTCCAGAATGTTCCAAACCTCGTCACCTTGATCGCCAATGAAATCAGCTGAGTCATCGATTTCGATTGTTTTCAGTTGACGCTTCCACGGCTGCTTTGGATCTCGACCGATCGACTCCAACTTCGCCGCCCAAGCCGCGTGTTCTTCGGGATCGTCGTCCTCGCCACCATCGGATTGATCCACCGGATACTTGGCATCTTCTTCCGCAGGAATGGTGTAACACCACGCACCAATCTCGTCGGGCAGATTGCTCGCGAGAGGTGCTTCCATCGCACGTTTGCGACCTGCTGTGTTTTTGTAGAAATCGACGCAGCCACTCGGAGCGTGAATGATGGTCACACCGCGACGCCTCGATTCAGCAATGACCTCATTCATCGTCGGTGCCATTTCATTCAGGCGACCGACCGCGTTGAAGCAGTGGTGATAGTCCCACACGTCACAAACGATGATTGCGGTCTGAGTCGGATCCCAAGTCACTTCGTCGTGCTGAATGACAAAATCTCCGGCATCCGTTTTCGATTGGGACTGAAGCTTGAACTCCAAACCCGACTGCGCAACCGCACACCGGCCGAGCAACACGCCGATGAACAAAGCAACCGATGCGAAACTTTTCGCCATCCGACGTCTCCAGATTGAAGGGTGAGTTTGCCTTCATCCTAATCATCTTCGAACTGCGACAGGGCCAACCTGGGCAACGTCTCGCAGCTAAAATATGAAATCGCCCACCAACCTTGCCCGTCCCGAAGGACGCATCCCAATGCTTCGCTGTTGTCTCTGCTGCTACCTGATCGTCCTTTCAGCGATGCTCGCGCGAGGTGCGGAACCATTTCACGTTTTCGCACCTTCACCGCCTACTAATGAAATCATTCAGTGGATGGTCACAAGCCAAGACAGCAACGTCTCATTCCAACGCCAGAGTTCGCTTGAACTTCCCTTCACACCCTCCATCCTCGCGTGGCAGCAAGACCACCAGCGATTGATCGTCAGTTCGGGTGCCAAAGGTGTCCCGACATCCGCGACCATTCAAGCGACCGCATCGGGCGAGATGCAGTTGATCGCAACGTCGTCACTGGATCATCCAACCGGCTACACCAGCATCGATCGCAGTGGGAAATTCTTCCTGGCCGCCAACTATCGCAACGGGATCATCGCAGCCTATCGGATCCAGGACAGCGGCCAAGTCGGAGAACTCACTTCATCTGTTGTAACGCCGAACACAGAAGCTCATTGCATCCTGACAACGCCAGACAATCAATTTGCCTATGTCCCGTGTGTCAAAAACAACAACGCGTTGTTCCAATTTCGATTCGATGCAACCACGGGCGGACTGGTCCCTCTGCAACCATTCAATGCTGATCCCCCCGCAATGTTTGGCCCACGCCACGCGGCCTTTCACCCATCGCTTCCAATCGTCTACTTCAGCAATGAACAACAACTCGGTGTCAGCGTCTATCAGATTCAAGAAGACGGACAACTCACCGATATTCAACATGCGATCACGCTGCCGCGTCGCACACCGTTCGTTCATGGAAAACGTGGCTTGCATGCGTCCGATTTAGTGCTCACTCGCGATGGAAAACGCTTGTTCGTCGCCGTCCGCGATTTCGTGAGCGACCAAGACAGCGTCTTCACCTTCGACGTCAACGTGGAAGGCAAACTCAGCCTGGTCGCTCGTTGCCATGTGGGCGACATCCCATGGAAACTCGACCTGTCTCCAGACCAAAAACTGCTCTTCGTCAGCGAAACCGGTGATCGTCGCTTGTCCGCTTATCGCATCGCCCGCAATGGCGAACTCACCGAAGCAGCCCAACTCGACTGGAACCTCGCTGCACGTGACTTGGTCGTCGCTCCCTGAACAACGACAAGAGATCCAATGTTGCTCTCTTGCTAGAACAGCATGTTATGCGAACCTTCGAACCAGCATTGTGTCTGCCTAGCAATCGCAGTCCCCGAACAAGTCAATCGTCATGTCAGAGCCGATCAAGTTTTACAGCACCGCGGACGAATACGGTGAATTCTCCAACTTCGCGGGGTATCCGATTCAAATCGGAAAGAAGATTTGGCCAACGACGGAGCACTACTTCCAAGCAATGAAGTTCCTGGAAAAGTCTGATCAAGAAGAAATCCGGAAAGCGAATTCGCCCATGCTGGCGGCAAGGATGGGACGAGACCGAAAACGGACGCTCCGACGCGACTGGGAATCCGTGAAGGTGAACGTCATGCGGGAAGCTGTCATGGCGAAATTCACGCAACACCACGAACTACGTGACTTACTACTGGCGACAGGCGACGCGAAAATCATCGAGCACACAGCAAACGATGACTACTGGGGCGATGGGGGAGACGGCAAAGGAAAGAACATGCTGGGCCGGATCCTGATGGACACCCGAACCAAACTGTTAGAACTTCGCTGAATGGCGAGACGCTGTTCTGTCGCAGGCGGGCAAGACAACGCAGCCAACGGGAGCGAACCCGCGTCTGCGTACCAACCTGGCCAGTTGGCTCACTTGATGGCCAGCACCGCATCGACGGGTGCGCCGGTGACTTGGCCGGTCACGTTGCTGAAGCCTGCACGGCGTAAGATTGCTTCGTATTCCCCGAGCGTTCGTTCACGGCCTTCGGTGCAAACCAACATGTTGAGATCTTGCATCTGCCCCCAATCCGGCCCGCCACGATTTTCTTGGATCAGAATCTCCGCGAGCAGCAAACCACCGCCTTCCGGCAACCGGTCATAGATTTTCGCAAGCAAACGATCAATCTTTTCGTCGGACCAATCGTGCAGGATCCGACCCAGCGACATCAAATCGGCTTCGGGAAGTTCATCGGCGAAGAAATCCCCCGCCGTCACATCGATCCGATCGGAAACGGATGACTGAGCAACGATCTCTTTGGTCAGCGGAATCACATCGGGCAGATCAAACACGGTCGCGGTCAGTGACTCGTAGGCTTCGCAAGCTGCGATCGGCAGGTGACCGGTGGCTCCGCCAAGATCGACCAAGTGCTTGAACGGTGACAAATCAACGGCGCGGACCACCTTCGGCGAACTGATCACGCCGTAGCCATGCATGCCCATCAAAAACTCTCGCATGGCAGCATCATCGGCGAAGAAACTGCTGAAAATGGGCTGGTCCCAACCGTAGGCATCTTTCCAACGATGTGATCCTTCGCGAATAGCGTTTTCGAAGTGGGACCACAGCTTCCAGCTCACATCGTTGCTGAATTTGATGTAGCCGGTCATTCGGTTCGGACTGGTCGTCGTCAGCAATTCCGAAGCCAGTTTGGTGTTGCGATACGACTGCGATTCGCGCGAAAGCAACTGCATCCCGACCAGCCCATCGAGCAAGCGATTCATCGCCGCGGGATCGCACTTCAGGTCCGCTGCCAACTCTTCCGCCGAACGAGGTTGATCGTCCAGCCGGTCAAAGACGCCCAATTCAACCGCGGCAAACATGACCTTCGAGAATCGAAAGCCGTTGATGTACTGAAGGACTGGGGTGGGGTCGACTGGCATGAACTGGGAGGGAGATCGCGGGGGTTGCTCTCGGTGGAGGACCACCGAGCTATAGGTTGTTGTGAAAAAATTCGCGATGGAAGCGAACGACTCTAAACACCATCGATGATTGCGTTGAGAGTTGTGCTGGGTCGCATCGCCGCACAAGCCTTGACTTCGTCGGGATGGTAGTAGCCACCCAAATCAACCTCGACGCCTTGAGCATCATTCAGCTCGCCGACAATCTTTGCTTCGTTGTCTGACAAGGCTTTCGCGATCGGTTCGAAACGCGATTTCAAACCATCGTGATCGCATTTCGCCAAGGCTTCTGCCCAGTACAACGCTAAGTAGAAATGGCTGCCGCGATTGTCGAGTTCACCAACTTTTCGGGATGGTGACTTGTCGTTTTTGAGGAACAATCCCGTGGCATCGTCGAGCGTCTTGGCCAGTACCGCGAATTCTTCGTTGCTGGTTTTTTCAGCCAAGTCTTCCAGCGATACCGCCAAGGCAAGGAACTCGCCGAGCGAATCCCAACGCAAGTGATTTTCGCTGACGATCTGCTCGACGTGTTTTGGTGCCGATCCGCCGGCCCCGGTTTCGAACAAACCACCGCCTTCCAGCAACGGGACGATCGACAGCATTTTTGCGCTGGTGCCGAGTTCCAAAATCGGGAACAAGTCCGTCAAGTAATCTCGCAGCACGTTGCCGGTCACGCTGATCGTGTCTTTGCCCTCACGAGCTCGACCGCAAGCATGGCGAGTCGCAGCGGCGGGTTCCAAAACTTGGATATCCAACCCGGCGGTGTCGTGATCTTTCAGGTACTCATTGACTTTGCCGATCAAGTTGCGATCGTGAGCACGGTTTTCATCCAGCCAAAAGATCGCGGGTGCTCCGGTGGCACGCGAACGCGAAACCGCCAACCGTACCCAATCTTTGACCGCCACATCTTTGGTTTGGCAAGCACGCCAAATGTCGCCTTTTTCGACCTCGTGGCTCATCAACTCTTTGCCAGCCGAGTCAACGACGCGAACCTGACCGTCGGCGGGCACGCGGAAGGTTTTGTCGTGCGAGCCGTACTCTTCGGCTTTCTTAGCCATCAAACCAACATTGGCAACGCTGCCCATCTTGGTGACGTCGAAGGTGCCGTTGGCGATGCAGTCGTCGATCGTGGCTTGATAGACGCCGGCGTAGCAACGATCGGGAATGACGGCTTTCATGTCGTGCAACTTGCCATCGGTTCCCCACATTTTGCCACCAGCGCGGATCGCAGCGGGCATTGAGGCGTCGATGATCACGTCGCTGGGCACGTGCAAGTTCGTGATGCCTTTGTCCGAGTCGACCATCGCGATCCCGGGCAGGCTCGACTGAATCTCAACAAGCGTTCCTTCGACCAAAGCACGTTGATCGGACGGTAAGTCTTGCACCTTGGCGAACACGGACGCGAGGCCTTGATCGGGATCGACACCCGCGGCGGCCAGCACATCGCCATGTTCTTCGAACAATTGGTCGTACATCACGCTGACGCAGTGCCCAAACAAGATGGGGTCACTGACCTTCATCATCGTCGCCTTCAGGTGCAACGAGAACAGAACGCCGCTGGACTTCGCATCCGCGATTTGTTCGGCGTAGAACGCTCGCAATTGACGAGCACTCATGCGAGCCGAATCGACGATCTCGCCTGCTTTGACGTTGAGTCCGTCTCGCAGAACGGTGACGTCACCAGTGGAACCAACATGTTCGATGCGCAGGGTCTCATCGGAGTCCATGATCACCGATTTTTCGCTGCCATAGAAGTCGCCTTCGCTCATGTGAGCCACGTGCGACTTCGAATCAGCTGACCAGTCGCCCATCGAGTGCGGGTTCGCTTGCGCGTAAGCTTTGACCGGAGCGGCAACCCGACGATCCGAGTTGCCTTCTCGAAGCACTGGATTGACAGCGCTGCCGAGCACCTTGGCGTAGATCGCTCGGACCGATTTTTCTTCGTCCGTCTTGGGGTCCTGAGGGAAGTCGGGCAGGTCGTACCCTTGAGCCTGCAGTTCCGTGATCGCTTCGACCAATTGCGGGATCGAGGCGCTGATGTTTGGCAACTTGATCACGTTGGCGTGGGGCTTTGTGACCAACTCACCCAGCTCGGCCAACGCGTCGGGGACTTGCTTGTCCGCCGGCAATCGATCCGCGAATCCGGCCAGAATGCGGCCGGCCAAAGAGATGTCCTTGGTCTCAAACGACAAACCACTGCCGCTGGTGAAGGCCCTCAAGATCGGCAGCAACGAACGAGTCGCCAGTGCGGGAGCTTCGTCGGTGTGCGTGTAAACAATCGCGGCAGTTTCGCTGGGCATTCCAACCTCGTCTGGACAAAGACCCCGAAATCACGGGGATCAAGAAGAATTTGCGTCCGAAAGCCTGCGGCCCCCACGCTCAATTGTCAATGCCGGCGCGACCTCAACGGCAAACCTGCAACCAAAAACCGCAGACGAGGGCGTATGATCGTCCGAAACGATCAAACTTGAAGGCAGTGCCGGTTCGCCATGCTGATGCCGCTGACGATCGCACCCACGATGCCAACGAATCCTTGGTCGGTACCGCACAAGAAAACATTGGGCAGGTGCGTCGTTCCATCCAACTGCTTGTCAGGAGCACCATAGACGGCTCCGTTGTCGTGCCAGGTGAAACGGCGAATTGTTTTGGGCGTGAACACGTCCGTGTCGACGACGCGAGAACGAAAATCGGGCATGAACCGAACGGCCGATGCGACGGCATCGTCGTACTGCGTCACCTTCGCCGCCCGATACTTTTCCTCCGGCAACTCCGACCACAGATCGTGGTTGGCGAGCGTCGTGATCCGAACCACACCGTCGGGCAACTCGCCTTCTTCTGCGTCGTAGATGTAATTATTCGGGCTGCAGATGACTCCCGTTCGAGCATCACACAACGAATCGTCGGGGCGTTCCCAGTGGAAGTTCGGCGAATCGTTGTAGAACACGATGGTGCGATCGAACCCCAGTTCTTTCGGCTTGCAATCCAGCACGCTGATCGATTCGATGAACGACAACTTGCCAGCCTTTGCCACGTCTGGCTCGGTGATGTCGTCGCACATCCGCATGGTCTCGACCGTGCCCGCGGACGACAGAATTCGCTTGGCCCGCAGTTCGGTGCCATCGTCCAGCACAACGCCGACAGCCTTGCCGTCTTCGACGTGGATGTTGGAAACGCCGCTTCGCAATTTGAGCTCGCCGCCGAGCCCGCGAAATTTCCGAACCAAGTTCTTCAGGATGACTCGAACCCCTTTGTACGGACGCCCAAAACCTTCCAAGTAACAAGCTCGGAACATGATGCAGAACTGGCCAAAATCCATGTCGTTTTCGCGAGCGTTGCCGTACCACATCAGCGGGCACAACAGCATCTCGATCAACAGCGGATCAGACAGATGTTCCGCCATGACTTTGCGAGCCGAACGCATGAACTCGGGAGCGTCCCCGTCCATGTCGCTGTAGTCGAGCAGCGATCCACACAGGCTGCGGAAACCATCGATCTGATCGGGAAAGCGAGATTTGATTTCGCTCTCGAGCATCGCGATGTCATTGTTGAAATCCAACTCGACACCGGGGAATCGGATCGAGGATCCGTTCTGCTCGGCAAGCTTGAAATCTTCCCAGCTGAATCGCAGTTGCCGAATGAGCTTGGCCAGCGGACCTTTCTTGTCACCCTTGCGAGCGAAGTTGGTCATCGCGTGCAGCCCAACGTCGTAGTCGCGACCGCCCATTCGATAGAACGAGTTCAGACCACCGATCGTGTAGTGCTTCTCGAGAATGCAAACGCGTTGGTCAAAGTGGGCCAAGCGAATGCCGGCTGCCAGCCCGCTCATCCCCGCGCCGATGATGATGGTGTCGTACATACAGCGAAAGTGGAAAGGGGCTCAGTGTCACAGGACCACAGGCACGACCGAGAGCAGTTTCCCGAAGGCACACCCTGTGGTTCTGTGCCCCTGTGGTTCTTTCCGCTTGTCCTAAAGATCCTTCATCTTGGGTTCCAGGTACGTGACCGTGGAATGCATGCTGGCGAGGTGACCGTAGTCTTCTTCTGGAATTTGCACGCGGTGACGCTTGCGAAGCTCCATCACGATGTCCAAAAAGTCCATCGAATCCAGTTCCAATTGCTCGCGAAACGCCTTCTGGTCGTCCAGGTTGTCGAGGTCCTCATCGGGAGAAATGTCGTCGAGGATATCGATGATTTCTTGGCGAATTTCGGCAGGAGTCATGAAAGGAAGCAGGAATGCGAGAGAAACGGGATGGAGAAACGTCCGTGCCCCACCGTGGATCGGATGCCACGCGGGATGGAGTAGTTTCGACGGCATCGGGATTCGACACAAGGGGCACCACAGGTGGACTCCGCTCAATTGAAACGAGACAGATCGACGCAGAGAGGGGGAAAGTGGCTCAGGACCACAGGACCACGGGGATCAGTGGATCAAGGAACAAAAGGCCTCGTTCCGATTCACCCTCCCTCTGGGAGGGTCGAGCGAAGCGAGGGGAGGGCCGAGCACTGAAATTGCAAATTGACAATTGCAAAGTGCAAATTTGGAATTGGAGGTTGCTCGCGGTTGGCTAGCGGCGCGCGACTTCTTGATCAAACTCGGCCGACGATGACGACTGAATTGATGCCGAGCATCCCGAAGGAGTTGTTCAGGATGTAATCCACGCGAGGTTTCTCCTGGGGCTCGTTGAGAACCAAGCCCGGCAAGTCACACTCGGGATCCAGCTCATCGACGTTGATCGTGGGGTGCACGACTTGATCGCGAAACGCCATCAAATTGCCAGCCAACTCCAGCGAGCCGGCGGCTCCCATCGCGTGCCCGATGTAACTCTTTGTGTTGTTGATGCGAACATTCTCGCATTTTCCAAACACGCTTCGCAAAGCAGCACACTCTTGAATGTCGCCGCTGTTCGTTCCCGTCGCATGCGTGCTGACGATGTCGATCTGGTCCGCTTCCAATCCGGCTCGCTTGAGAGCCTTCTGAACGCATTGAGCTTGGCGTTCCGGGTTGGGCAACACAAAATCAGTCGCGTCCGTGTTCATCGCGTAACCAACCAACTCGCCGTGGATCTCCGCCCCGCGAGCCTTGGCGTCACTGAGTCGTTCCAGCGTGTACAAGCAACCGCCTTCCGCGACGACGATGCCGTTTCGCTTTTGGTCAAACGGACGAGAAGCGAGCGTCGGATCCGCGTGAGTCGCCAAAGCGTTCTGACTGTTGAAACTGGCAAAGATCCCAAACGTGTGAATGCTCTCGCTGGTTCCGCCCGCGATCGCCACATCGCACTCGTTCAACCGCAGCATCTGAGCACCCTGAATGATGCCAGCGTTTCCGGCGGCACAAGCGGCACCGATCGTGTAGTGCGGCCCGGTAATCTGCATGTTCAATGCAATTTCACCCGCGGGATTGTTCGCGACCGTGCGCGGATTGTGGTGGTGCGACCAACAACTCGTGTCGTAGTCGAACCCTTTGATCACGTGGATTTCATTTTCGGTCTCAACGTTGCCGTGTTCAGTCACGCCGACGTAAATTCCGACTCGATCCTTATCGACGTTTTCCCAATCCAACCCGGAATGAGCGACAGCTTCTTGAGCCGTGTAAACGCCGACGCTGCCAGCGCGAGTTCCCCGGCGGATGTCTTTTTTGGATTGATACTTCTTCGCGTCGAAATCGCAAACGCCCGCCAAAGTCTCACCGAAGTAGCGGATCTCATACGGCTGCACACCGCTGCGTTTTTCCAGCAACGCCTGACGAAACGTTGCCCAGTCGTTGCCGTTGGGCGATGTCAAACCGACGCCGGTGATGACAATGCGTTGGTCGTCAGGAAGCTGCGAGGCGAGGTTGGGGGCGATCACTGATGTTGCGGCCAAAATGGGCGATTGGTGCGTGGAAAGCGACTCAAAAACGTAGCAATCGGACCGCGTTTCCTCAACGGGCAATCATTCCGTTCGAATCGAAATACTGCGTGCGTGAGCCGTCAGGCCCTCTTTCTCCGCAACCGTGATCACATCTTGAGCGATTGCCGCCAGAGCCGATTGATCGAACTGAGTCACACTCCCGGACCGCAAAAAGCTGTTGGCCGACAACCCCGCCGCCCAACGGCACGTGCCTCCCGTCGGCAACACGTGACTGGGCCCAGCCGCGTAATCGCCCAAGGCCACCGGAGTGTGGTGCCCCAAAAATGCCGCGCCACTGTGCCGAATTTTCGCAATCAACGATTCCGGCTGGCGAGTCTCAATTTGCAAGTGCTCCGGCGCGAACGAGTCGGTCAATTCGCAGGCGTGATCGGCGTCGCGAGCCAAAACCAAAGCGCCGAAATCGGACAAAGCATCGCGAGCCAAATCGCCACGCTCGAGCTCCGCAAGCTGCCGAGCCAATTCCGATTCGACCTTTGCAAGCAACGACTCATCCCATGTGATCAAGATTGCCGATCCGGGCGAATGTTCGGCTTGAGCCAACAAATCCGACGCAACAAAAGCGGCGTCCGCAGAATCGTCCGCGATCACAATCACTTCGCTCGGCCCGGCAAACGAATCGATGTCGACGGTGCCGAACACGTGCTTCTTCGCCAATGCCACGAACAGGTTGCCGGGTCCGACGATTTTGTCGACCGCGGGCAAGGCATCGCATCCGTACGCCATCGCGGCGACAGCCTGTGCTCCTCCGCACCGATAGACTTCCTTGATACCCAGCTCGTAACAAGTCGCCAGCATGTCCGTGTTGTAAGCACCAAACGGGGTCGGAGGCGCGACCACCGCAATCTCATCGACGCCAGCAACCTGAGCCGGAATCGCCGTCATCATCACCGTTGATGGATAAGCCGCCGCACCACCGGGAACGCAAATTCCCACGCGAGGAATCGGCACGTAACGTTGGGTCAGCGAGACTCCCGGACGCGGCGTGATGGTGACATCTCGGTGCAAAATCGCGGACTGGAACGTGGCGATGTTGTCGCGGATTCGGCCGATGGTTTCGATCAGCTTCGGGTCCGCCGCGGCATGGGCGGCCTTCAAGTCTGCTTCCGGCACTCGTAACGTCTCGGCGGTCAACTCAGCACCATCGAGCGTCTGGGTGTACCGCAACAAAGCCTCGGTGCCTTGGGACTGAACGTCGTTGCAGATCGTTTCCACGACCTCGATCGGCGTCAGAGCCTTGCCGAACACTTTCAACGTCAACTCACGACCACGCGGACTCACCAAGTCCCCACGAGGACTCAACTTTTCTCGCAACGCGGCCAGCGTTTCCGCAGCTTCACACGAAGAAGGATCGCGAGCGTCAACGGTTTGGATTGAAAATTCAGGCACGGCAACGATGCGGAAAAGAACGAGGAAGGGATCGACGAAGTGGACTCGGCTGCGAAAGCCGGTCGGTCAGTTTACCGAGCCAACAACCTTGGGCTAGGCTTGGCCCATGAAACGCTTTTCCACGCCTGCTCCGAAGACAGCCGAAGCACGATCGCTTCCCGAAAAACGTCGCACCACCGCAATCGAGTGGGTGTGCGTGATCGCGGTCTTCGCCCTGACTTTCGCGTTTCGATGGCCGTTTTTGGCCGAAAGCTTTTGGATCGACGAACTTCACACGGCATGGTGCGTCGCCGACGGCTGGGACGAAGTGGCTCCACGAGCAAAAATGGGAAACCAGCAACCGCTGTACTTCTGGGCCCTTTGGATCTGGCAACAGATTCCCTGGCCCGAGCCTTTCGCCAGCTACCCCGTGGAAGTCCTGGCTCGGCTAACCAGCCTCTGGTGCGTCAGCCTTTCCGCAGCTCTGATCACCTGGGGATCCCTGCGTTACCACGGCAGCCTGCTGGCAGCGACGATCGCCGGCCTCTTTTTCGCGTTGGATCGCAATGCTGCATTCTTTGGGACTGAACTTCGGCCGTATGCCGCCGTCATCTTGGGCAGCACCGCCGCAATCCTTTTTGCCGCTCGAATCTGGACGTCGGCGTCTCGGACTAGAGCACGAGACTGGGTGGGGCTGCACGCAAGCGTCCTGTTTGCGATTTTGATGCACGTCACTTCCCTGGTGACGCTCGCCCCGCTCGTGATCGCACTGTCAGTGAGCGACTTGGTTCACGCCCACGGAAACCCCACTGAATTCAAACGACGCACTATTCGGCACGTGCTGTGGCTGGCGGGGTGGATGATTGTTGGACTGCTGATCGCCAATCATCAACGAGAAATCTGGAACCACCGGGATGCCTGGGAAGCTTTTGGCCGCCCTCGATCACTCTTCGCTCTTTGGAGCATGTGGCCATGGGTAGGGTGGACCCTCATTCCCTTTGCCTTCTATCTGCTCGGTTCGGCGACTCTGCCATTTCGAACCGGCTCCAAGTCGCAGTCGAACGATGTTTCGCCTGCGACTGCCCCCCCCGCTTTCCGCGTTCGTCCCGCTTCTTTTGCAGCTTTGACACTAAGTGCCCTGATGATCTCTGTGATTTCCGGATTTTTTTTGGCAAAATTTCTTGGGGTTCCAATCTGGCATCGGCGCTATCTGATCGCAGGTTTGCCGCTCGGCTGCATCAGTCTCGGTGCCTGGATCGCCGCTCTGAACCTTCGAAGACACTACGAAATCTTAGCGGCGTCAATTGCTTTCACATCGTTATTTACGGTCTTTTTCGCGCAAGGATCGATTTACTGGACCCCAGAATGGAGTCAGCCTGGACCAAATCGACCCTGGTTACCGCGAGTGACCTCCTACTGGGTGCATCGCGGCGAAGACTGGCGAAAAGCTCTTCGGTTGATTGCCGCAGAAACCACACCCAAAGACAAGGAAAACACGCTTCAGACCGAGCATCACGTCTGGATTGACGGCTATTTGATCGAGCAACCGCCCATTGTGGGAGAGGTCAAAAACGCCGATCTCGCGAACTATCTGACGTTTCCTGCCAACGGACCGTACTCGTTGGGTTCCGAAGCAAACCTTCATGCCTTGGGATCTCAAACGCCGGCGGAAGGATGGAAAAATGCGGTCCTTTCAAAATCCACCAACAATGCCCATTCAAGGCATTGGTTTCTCACGCGTTCCCTGTCATCAACGCAGCGAGAGGAACTCCAGCGATGGCTCCCCGGCACCCAACATCAAGGGCGTCTTGGACACCTTTATCTATTTTCAACGACAAACGGCCGGGACTGAAAAACGGCGTCTTCTCGATAGACTTCAAGGCCTCATCACTCGCCAGAAAATGTCACTCGAGGCCTAGTTCAAGTCTCGCAAACACCAAACAAACCCGATTCTTAGATTTCTTCTCAATCGGATGGCGGCCCCCAAGTTCGCCGGCGGATCTTTTCAAACCCAGACCGAGGCGTCTTCGCCGAGCTCGCTAGGTAAAACAAGACGACCATCCGGGTCAAAAATTCTCTTGCCAATGCGCCGAAAGGCTGTAACTTTGAGCCAAATGCAACGCGAGAGCACCTTCCCTTATCTCTAAATAGCGGGAAGGACCACCTTCTTGCGTTCGCAATCGCTCCTCACTCTTCCGAATGGTGGTTTTTCTACATGAGTACTCTTCCGCGACTTTCAGCTCTGATTCTGGTAGCGGTTTCATTAGCGATTACAGGCTGTCCATCCAGCACTTCGCAGACGGTGGCTGACCCCAACCAAATGACTCCCGAACAAGAGGCCGAACAACAGGCCTACCTCGAACAGATGGACCAGTAGCGATCGCAACCGATCCATCCCTCCCTTTTTTTCCCGGCTGCTGATTGCTTGAGGCGTACTTGGCAATTTCATCAGCTTTCTCGATGTCTTTAGAGAATTTTCCCCATGAGCAGCAAGAAAAGAGGAGCCTTCACGCTGGTGGAGCTCCTGGTGGTGATCGCCATCATTGGCGTTTTGGTGGGGCTGCTGTTGCCCGCGGTCCAGGCCGCTCGCGAGGCGGCACGCCGAATGAGTTGCAGCAACAACTTCAAACAGATGGGACTTGCGGTCCACAACTATCACTCGGCATTCAATACATTGCCGCAGCAGATGACGGGAGCGAACTACACGACCACGGCCGACTCCGCATTGACGCAACGCTTGTATCTGAGCGGCCTGGTCGGTTTGACGCCGTTCATGGAACAACAAGCGATCTGGGACGTTGTCAGCAACCCTTACCAAACTCCTGGCGGAGGCATGCTGATTAACCCAGGACCTTGGCGGACAGACTTTCCACCTTGGATGACGAACATCCCCACCCTTCGCTGCCCCAGCGACCCAGGCGTGGGACTGCCAGCACTCGGCCGATCCAACTTTGCTTTTTGCCTTGGCGACGCGATTGAACTGGTTCACTCAGGTGGTCGCAACGAACGCGGCAACTACGAAGATGGCGGTATCGCCACCGGGCAAGCTGGCATCAAAGGCCGCGCGACCGGAAACAACACCAACTGGGCAGCCCTGGCTCGAGCTCGAAACCGAGGGATGTTCTGGGCACGGCATCAATTGAAATTCCGAGACTGCCTTGACGGATTGTCCAACACAATCGCCATGGGTGAAGTGGCGACGACAATCGGTGCTCGCGAATTGATCGCTGAGTTTCAACTCAACGCGGGGATAGACGTCATCACCAATCCAGCATTTTGCGATCCCGGAGTTGATCCAGCCCGTCCTCAGTTCTGGCTCCCCGATGCTGATCTGCCCGGCAACTTGGGCGGCGGGAACCAAATTCGTGGTGGACGCTGGGCCGACGGTCGAATCCAGTACACCTCGTTCCAAACCATCAAGCCACCAAACTCGCTGAACTGCTTTTCGGCTGATGACGCCAGCCAAGGCATCTCGTCGTGCAGTAGCCGGCACCAAGGTGGTGCTCACGTCTTGCTAGGCGACGGTGCCGTCAAGTTCATCACCGACAGCATCGATGCGGGAAATCAGCAATCAACTCCGCTGATTGATGGTAGCCAAAGCGTCTACGGCATCTGGGGTGCACTTGGTACTCGAGCGTCCAAAGAAGTCGTCGATACGGGCGACATTTTCTAGGTTGACGTAGAATACCAACTCGCTGACCTCGGCTTGCCAAACGCCAGCGAACATGGCAACGTCCCCGGCACATTCATTTGTGCCGGGGATTTTTTATGGAGTCATCTCGATGAGCCGAACGACCGACGATCACGCTGCCACCTTCGAATCGCTTTGCCAAACTTTTCGCGATGCGGCCAAACTGTCCACCACCGCGGATTTGCTGGAATGGGATGAACGCACCGGAATGCCACGCGGAGGAGCGGACTACCGCGCCGAACAAGTCGCTCACCTGCGCGGGTTGGTGCACACCCTGCAAACGGCCCCGGTCATCGAAGAGCAACTCGCTTCGCTTGCGGACTGGGACGCAGCATCCGATCCGCACAGTGACATCGGAGCGACGTTGAAATGTCTCGCCGATGATTACCGCCGGCAATGCAAACTGCCCAGCGACCTGGTCCAACGCACCGCATCATGTTGCGTTCGCGGCCAAGGGCAATGGGACGCCGCTCGCAAAGCCGACGACTATTCGATGTTCCAGCCCGTGCTGGATGAAATGCTTTCGCTCAAACGGGAAACTGGCGAACTCCTGAAGACCGATGACCAAACGGTCTACGAAGCCTTGCTGGACGAATTCGAACCAGGTGCAAAAGCGGCCGCTCTCACAAAAACATTTGCCGACTTGCGAACCGAACTGGTGGCATTGATTGGCGAGATCAAAGACTCACCGCGACAAGTCGACACGTCGCTGATCACCCAGGAATTTCCTGTCGAAGCACAGCGAGCGTTCTCGCACGTGCTCGCCAAAGCGATCGGTTTTGACTTCAACCGAGGTCGGCTGGATGAGACTTCGCATCCATTTTGCACAACGATCGGCCCCTCTGACTGCCGCATCCTAACTCGCTACGAACCCAACTTTCTTCCGACCAGCATCTTCGGAACGCTGCACGAGGCGGGCCACGGACTGTACGAACAAGGCATGCGAGACGACTGGTTCGGATTGCCACCGGGAAGCTACGCGTCGTTGGGAATCCACGAATCACAATCACGAATGTGGGAAAACCTCGTCGGCCGAACGCTGCCGTTCTGGGAACACTTCACCCCGCAGATCCAACAACGCTTCCCGGCGCAATTGGGCAATGCCACCGCTGCGGAATTGCATCGCTGCTTCAATTCCGTCTCGCCATCGCTGATTCGCGTCGAAGCCGACGAGGCGACGTACAACCTGCACATCATCGTACGATTTGAACTGGAACAAGCCCTCATCAGCGGCGAGCTATCGACGGATGATTTGCCGGTCGCATGGGCGGATGCTTACGAACAAGTCATCGGGGTTCGCCCACCGTCGGCCGCCGATGGCGTGCTGCAAGACGTCCACTGGAGCGCGGGCTTGATCGGGTACTTCCCGACTTACACGCTGGGGAATTTGGCCGCGGCACAGTTGTACGATGCTGCCAAAGAATCACTCGGCGACATTGATGCAATGGTTCGGGAAGGGAACTTTGCACCGCTACAAGAATGGTTGGTCAAGAACGTTCATCAGCTCGGACGAACGCGAACCGCGGACGAACTGGTCGAACAAGCCAGCGGCAAACCGCTCTCCGCCGAACCGCTGATCCAAAGCCTGCGAACCCGCTACAGCCAAGTCTACGACCTCACCTAAAGAGTGGCATAGGCTTCCAGCCTGTGATCCGCACTGAACGATCACTCAACAGGCACCGAGCAATCTCGGCGCCTGTCCGCCATGCGAACGAGTCCGAATTCTGGCGAATTCGGCTACGGCAAACTTGCTTCCAAATTCTGGCGGATCCGGCCACGGAGAATTCCTGGCGAGCTACTTCTTCCCCTTCGCCTCGATCTTTCCCCAAGTATCACGCAACGGAACGATGCGATTGAAAACGAGCTCGCCATCGGTCGAATCGGGATCGACGACGTAATACCCCAGTCGTTCGAACTGCACGCGATCGCCCACGGCGGCCTCCGCCAGTGATGGTTCCACATGGGCGGTTAATGTCGTCAGTGAGTCTGGGTTCAAGTGATCCAGGAACGATCCCGTGTCCGAGGACGCATCCGGGTTTTCGACTTTGAACAGACGGTCGTAATTGCGAACGGTCACCTTTCGGGCATGCTCACGACTGACCCAGTGGATCGTGCCTTTGACTTTGCGACCGGAGGTGTCTTCGCCGCTCTTGGTTTCCGGATCGTAGGTGCACAAGACTTCGGTGACATTCCCATCGTCGTCCTTCACCACGTCGTGACAATCCACGATGTAGCCGGAACGCAAACGAACCGAACCGCCCTTCTTCAATCGGAAGAACTTGCGAGGAGCCTCTTCGCGAAAATCTTCGGTCTCGATGTACAGCTCACCACTGAATGGAATTTCGCGGCTGCCGGCGGATTCGTCTTCGGGATTGTTGATCGCGTTCATCTTCTCGACTTTGCCCTCGGGCCAGTTCGTGATGGTGAGCTTGATCGGATTCAAAACCGCCATCCGCCGCGACGCGACCGAATTGAGGTGTTCGCGAACTGAGTTTTCCAAACGAATGACATCGATCGTGCTGTTGAACTTGGCCACACCGATATCGGCGCAGAACGCACGAATGGACTCGGGCGTGTAACCGCGACGACGCAAACCGACCAAGGTCGGCATTCGAGGATCGTCCCAACCGGTCACGTGGTTTTCCTTCACCAGTTGCAAGAGTTTCCGTTTGCTCATGACGGTGAAAGTCATGTTCAGACGAGCGAACTCGATTTGGCGAGGATGATGGATGCCAAGGTTCTCGCAGTACCAATTGTAAAGCGGCCGATGGTGCTCGAACTCGAGTGTGCAAATCGAGAATGTGATCTTTTCCAACGAGTCCGATTGACCGTGTGCCCAGTCGTACATCGGATAGATGCACCACTTGTCGCCGGTGCGATGGTGAGGCACGTGCGTGATCCGGTACATCACCGGATCACGAAGATTGATGTTCGGCGCCGCCATGTCGATCTTGGCTCGCAACGTCTTCTCGCCGTCCTTGAACTTGCCAGCCTTCATCGCTCGCAAGAGCTCCAGGTTTTCTTCCGGAGTGCGATCGCGATGCGGTGAGTCTTTACCGGGTTCGGTGAGCGTGCCGCGGTAGGCACGAGTCTCTTCGGCGTTCAAGTCGCAAACGTAAGCCTTGCCGTCTTTGACCAGTTGTTCCGCCCAATCATAAAGTTGGTCGAAGTAGTCGCTGGCGAAATGCAAGTTGTCCCACTCAAACCCCAACCAACGCACGTCGTCTTGGATGGACTCAACGTACTCGGTGTCTTCTTTGACGGGGTTAGTGTCATCAAATCGCAGGTTGCATGTGCCGCCCATGTCTTTGGCCAAACCAAAGTTCAGGCAAATACTTTTCGCGTGTCCAATGTGGAGGTAACCATTGGGTTCCGGCGGGAATCGCGTGGCAACTCCGTCAAAGCGTCCGGCTTCCAAGTCAGCATCAATCGCTTGGCGAATGAAGTGCTTCGACGGCGTTTTATCTGGGGTGGCCGAGTCGGATGGTTCGGGTGCGTTCACGTCAATTCGCCGGTTCAAAGGATCAAGGGAGATCGCATTGTGACGCGATTGCCAAAACGTTGAAAGGGTAGGATTTGCGGCCAATCCACAACGCTGACATTCGGTTCGGTTACGCTGGTTCCACCCTCCATTGACCCTGATGTTGAAAAGGAACCCGCCTCGTGAAATCCCACCCCAAGTCCAACTCGAAACCTGCCGTCGATCGTCGTGAGTGGCTGAGCTACGCCGCATTTGGCAGCGCCGCCATCGCCGCGGGATCGTCGCAAGCCACCACAATCGCGACCGCTGCGCCTTTCAAACAATCACAACCGAAGTATCAGTTCAAAAAGTCGATCAACCTTTGGGCGTTTCCCTACCCCGATAAGATGTCGCTGAAGGAATGCTTGCAGCTGGCCAAGGACGCCGGGTTTGATGGCATCGAGCTGAACTACGATCTCGACAGTGACCTGTCACCTAAATCAGGAACCAAAGAATTCACCGAGATCCGCAAGATGGCCGACGAGATCGGCATCGCGATCAGCGGTCTGTGCTCGTTTCTGTTTTGGCCGTATCCGCTGACCAGCAACGATCCGGCCGAACGGGCCCGTGGGATGGAACTGGCGAGCAAGATGACTCAGGCGGCACACGATCTGGGCACGGAAAACTTGTTGGTCGTCCCCGGTGCGGTTCACATGCCTTGGCGTGAAGACCACGACCCAACGCCCAACGACGTCTGCGACCGGCGGGCTCGCGAAGCCATTGGCAAACTGCTTCCTCAGGCGGAGAAGTTGAACGTCAAACTGAACATGGAAAACATCTTCTTCAACGGTTTCTTGATGTCGCCGATGGAGATGGCTGAGTTCGTCGACAGTTTCCAAAGTGATCACGTGCGAGTGCACTTCGATACCGGCAACATCATGGAGTATCAGTTCCCGGAGCATTGGATTCCGATCCTGGGCGATCGAATTCAGAACGTGCACTTGAAGGAGTACACCAAGAAGGGATCCGATCACTCGCTCGAAGCGTTTCGTCCGCTGCTGGATGGCACGACGAACTGGCCGGCCGTTTTGAAAGCCTTCGACACGATCGGCTACGACGGGTATTTGACGTTCGAGTACTTTCACCCGTACGCGCACTTCCCGGAAGCGTTGATCTACCAAACCTCCGATTCGCTGGATCGAATGCTGGGGCGAGAGCGTCCCAGGTTGGCCTGATCACCACCATCTGAACGTTCGCAGATTGACTCCGCCGGATCGATCGACGCGTGATCAATCCGGCAAACTGCGTGAATCCGCATTCATCGAGTTTCCTGCGGGGAAGAACGATGAATGCGACTCTGCCCGATCGCGAATCTAGCGATCGTCACGGCCTTTTCGGGGGTCTTCGCTGCCGGATCCTGCCGCTCTCAGATTTCGGCCGACAGTTTCATGCGTGAATCGCATTTTCCGGTTGACAAAAATTCGATTTGATCGGTCAAAGCCGTGTTGACACTGGTTGTCCGCAATTCGTATTGCCAACCTCGCTAGGAAGGTTTTCGTGCTGACTCATTGGGTGTTTTCCGTCACGAGGATGGAATTCGACCGGGGAGACCAGTTCGAAACGCGGAACATTTCGATGTTCACGGCCGACAACCAGTCCACCTGAGGTGAGCCTGGGCGAGAGCTTTCCTGCACTTTATGGATTTCATGTCTCACGCGAAGAAGGAGAGTCGCGTTGAACCGCTCGTATCATCCGCCAAGGCGGAACCGGTCGTGTCCCGAGGGACAGACCAAGGACGAAATGGGTCATTCGATGACCGCGCCGACCAAAGTTTCCGCCAAGGAGACATTGTTGTCGACGCTGGAATCTCAATGGCGACACAAGGTCACCCGGCCGCTCGTGTCATTGTCCATTGCTTCGTTGCTGTCGACCGCGGTCGCAGTCCCGAACGCATCGGCCCAGTTCTCATTGCCTCCCGCCGACTCGTCCGCGAAAGCTGCTGCGACTTCGAAAGAAACGCCTGCTTCGTTGCCGTTGGCTATCCGTCGCACGGAAACGTTGCGATTGGTTGCCGCCGGTCGAGCCGCGCTGGACAAAGGCGATGTAAAGAATGCTTATTTGTCGGCCAACCAGGCCCAATCCTTCGGATTGAAAGAGCATGAATTCCAACCCGGCGACGCTCGTCCGTGGCAATTGCTTCTTGATACTCAAGCCGCCGCTCGCCGGACCGGTTTGGATCTGAACGCTTTGGCCAAGGAAGCCGCCAACCCGATCATGCAAACCAGTGGTCAAGCCACTGCCGGAGCACCTTTCATGGTGCAACAAGCCGGTGGTGCTAGCTCGGCTCCCGGTGGCATCTCGCAAGTTCAAGCAGCAATGCCGCTTGGGAATTCCGATGGCGACCGTCTGTTCCGTGAAGGAATGGACCTGCTGTCGCAAGGCAAGAAAACAGAAGCACGCCAAGCGTTCGTCAAAGCATGGACGTTTGAGTCCGAGCTCGACACGCAAACTCGTCGTGCACTGCAAGACAAGTTGACGTTGTTGCAACCGTCTCGCTTGCCTTCGCCAACCGCTGGCCAACCTTTGTCCGCGATGGACAAAGCGGAACTCGAAGCCCAACAGCAAACCCGTCGACTGTATCGCGAGATCACGACGGAATTGTCGAAGGCCAACGAGAAACGCACCACCGCACCAATGGATGCCGTCGACGACCTCGAACGTCTTCGTCGTCGCGTGGATGGTGCCAGCATTGATGAAGCATCCAAGGCATCGCTGGCGGCCATGGTCGACCGTGCGTTGTCGGATCAACGAACTTATGTCGAACAGCATCGCGCCGAGATCCAACTGGACCTCGCCAACGAAGCGGTTCGTTCCGAAATGGCAACCGACGCAGCGAAAGAAGTTCGCATCGACGATGAAATTTCATCGCTGGTCGAGACCTTCAACGACTTGATGGACGATCGTCGCTTCAACGAAGCCGAAGTGATTGCCAAGCAAGTGGGTGAGCTGAAACCTGGTTCGCCCATCGCTCAAAGCATGTTCCACAGCAGCCGCATGGGCGTCCGCATCCAAATGGATGAGGAAATCAAAGCGGGTTCTGAAGACGGCTTTGTTCGTGAAATGCTGGCCATCGGTCAAGCAGCTGTGCCTGGCGATCCTGACCGCCCGTTTGCCTTCCCCGAAATTCGTTCCTGGGAAGAACTCTCGCGGAGACGTTTGCAAGGCAACGCTGAAACCAGCCTCACCCCTCGCGAACAAGAGATCAAACGCAAACTCGCGACGGAAGTCGAAGTCAAATACCGTGACCGCCCACTCGGCGAAGTCCTGGATGACTTGTCAAACATGACCGGCGTGCCGATCGTGATCGACAACCGAGCCTTGGCCGCGATTCGTTTGAACCGCGAGACCCCGGTTTCGCAGAATATCTCCACGCGAATCTCGCTTGAGAGTGCTCTGAACATTATCTTGGGCGATCTCGACCTGACTCACGTCATCGACAATGAAGTGTTGAACGTGACCAGCAAAGACGCTCGTCGATCGATGGTCATTCCTCACACCTATCGAGTCGCTGACCTCGTCACACCGATTCCAAACTTCGTCGCGGGTTACGACGATGGTTTGCGTGGTGCGTTGCGAAACGCCTACCAAATGATCAACCCGCACACGGACGTTCAAGTTGTGCCTGTCTCGGCGTCGGGATTGGGTGCTTTTGCCGGCAACAATTCCACCGGGTCGATGAGCCCCAACATGCTGGGCCAGTACAACACTGGTGGCAGCTACGGTTCGGCCGGAGGCTTGGGTTCGCCCAGCGGAATGGGTGGTTTGGGTGGTCAGTCGATGGCTGACTTCAGCCAACTGATGCAGTTGATTCAAACGACGATTGAACCTGAATCGTGGGAAGCCCTCGGTGGCGTCGGCACGATGGCACCGTACCCACAAAACTTGTCGCTGGTTGTCAGCACGACCAGTGATGTGCACGATCAGATTGTTGACTTGTTGGAATCGCTTCGTCGTCTGCAGAACTTGCAGATCACGATCGAAGTTCGCTTCATCACATTGTCTGACACGTTCTTCGAGCAAATCGGCATCGACTTTGACTTGCAGTTCGATGACAACGCACCTGGTTTGCCAGGCGATGACAGCGGACCTGAAATCACGATCGGTTTGGACGCCGATGGAACGCCAACGGCTGACCTCGACATTCGATTCGACAACAACAGCAGCGGTGTGACACCACCCTTTGGTGCTGACCCTGGTGCGATCTCGACCCTCGGGTTTGCGATCTTGAGCGACATCGAAGCTTACTTCTTCTTGCAAGCCGCTCAGGGTGACAGTCGTACGAATGTGATGCAGGCACCTAAGGTGACGCTGTTCGATGGTCAGATCGCGTCGATCCAAGACCAGACATCGCGACCGTTTGTGACCAGTATCGTTCCAGTCGTCGGTGACTTTGCCGTCGCACAGCAGCCGGTCATCGTCGTTCTCGACGAAGGCACACGACTGAACGTGCAAGGTGTTGTTAGTGAAGACAAACGATTCGTTCGCCTGACGCTGATTCCAACCTTCAGCCAAATTGGCGAAGTCAACGAGTTCACCTTCCAAGGCAACTCGACGACTCGCAACACCAGTAATCGCAACGTTGACACCAACGGTGACGGCGTGATCGATGAAGAAGACGAACAAGAAGAAGAAAGCGTCACGCAAGGCACGACGGTTCAGCAACCGACGTTTGCCATCACCACAGTCAACACGACCGTGAGTGTTCCCGATGGCGGCACGATTCTTCTTGGTGGGATCAAACGAATGAGCGAAGGCCGCAACGAACGTGGCGTTCCGTTCCTGAGCAAGATCCCTTACGTCAGCCGATTGTTCCGCAACACCGCGGTCGGTCGTCAGTCGAGTAGCTTGATGATGATGGTCACACCTCGGATCATCATCCAAGAGGAAGAAGAGATCGCCCAAACCGGATTTGATCCGGGTCGCTGATCTCTGAGTAACCCTGCACCGAACGATTCGGAAGCGTCCTTCCGCTTTCGAGTCGGGTGAATCGGGTTCACTGCCTTCAAGACATCGACGGCTTCAAGACATCAACGGTCGTCGCGAGTTCTTCGGAACACGCGGCGGCCGTTTTTTCGTGCGCGGTGACAGACTGCATTTTCCAAGGCAATTCGCCCCGGCAAGATGCAAACCTGGCGGCAAATCGCCTGGATCGGGAAATTCACCGCATGCGAGAGCAAATTTTTACGGAGGATTCGCCGCCATTGCAATTGCTAGCAAATGCCGGTTGTTTTGAATTTCCGTGTTGCGGCCGCCATTGTGGCTTGGGGAACTCCCCCTGAGTTTGGCCTGCCAATTGACAGCTACACCGGGACTTGATCAATCTGTTGCCCCATCGATGCAATCGTGTGTCGTCAATTCGCATTCAGCCCTCCGATCGGATCGGTTCTGGCTTGTGAAACTTGGCACGGCGATCGCATCACACCAACGCAACGTGGGCATTTGGCTGCCAAGGCAGCAGGGTGCAAGCGAGAGACGAAGTGAGACCGGTTTTGCCGTGCTTGTGGAGTGTTCTCGGTTGAGCGTCTTCGGACGTTTCCATTGGCCACCAGGCCGGACCTGCGTGGTGAATCCATTCCCCGATGAGACAACTGTATGAGCCGAGCGAAGCTCGATTCCATCCGTGCCGCTGGGCCGGCAATTTTGCCGAGCCTTTTGCAATGCGATTTTGGTGACTTGCGCACCGAGGTCGAGAAGCTGACCGCTGCGGGAACGCGCGTGTTGCACTTGGATGTCATGGACGGCCACTTTGTGCCCAACCTGACCTACGGCATGCCCATTGTCGAAGGCCTGCGTCGTCACACGGACTTGCCGCTGGATGTTCACTTGATGATCAGCGACCCGATTGCCTATGCGCAACCGATGGTCGATGCCGGCGCGGACCTGCTGACGTTCCACGTCGAAGCCGTTGAAGACTGCGTCGAAACAGCCGGCAAAATTCGAGACATGGGCGTCGGCGTTGGTGTCGCAATCAATCCCGACACGGACTTCGCCAAGCTGGATTGCTGCCTCGATTCAGTCGACATGGTGCTGGTTATGAGCGTCAACGCTGGGTTCGGCGGTCAGAAATTCAATCCGGTTTCGCTGGATCGTCTGCGAAGCCTCAAAGAACGCAAGCCAGACCTGCTGCTGGAAATTGATGGCGGCATCAAAGCTGAAACAATCGGCGACGCTCGTGCGGCCGGTTGCGATCTGTTCGTCGTCGGCTCCGCGATTTTTGGACAGCACGACTATGAAACAGCGATCAACGAACTGACCCAAGCCATGCATGGCTCGCCTCCTCAATCAGGAGTCCAGTCATGATCTCACTTTGGCCCAAAGCAGCATCCAAGCTGGTTTTAATTCGTCCCGGCGCGACCACCTTTGATGAACAAGGTCGCATGAAGGGCAATCTGGACATGCCCCTGTGCGAACGCGGTCGATTGCAAGCGGAAGCCCTGGCCAGTGAATTGGCGGGCATTCGTTTGAACGCGATCTACTGTGCACCTTGCCAATCCGCAGTCGAAACAGCGACTTGCATCGCCAAGGGTCGCGACTTGCGACCAAAGGTGATCGACGAGTTCCGCAACGTCGACCATGGTTTGTGGCACGGCAAACTGATCGAAGAAATTCGCCGCAATCAACCGCGACTGTATCGCGAATTGTGCGACACACCCGAGTCGACCTGTCCTCCCGGCGGCGAACCAATGCTCGAAGCAGCCCACCGAGTTGGCAAAGCCGTGCGTCGCATCTTGAAACGCAATCGCAACCATGTCGTCGCCTTCGTGATCCCTGATCCATTGGCGTCGCTGGTCGCTAGCCAGCTGAAGGACGAAGCATTGCCTCAGATCTGGAAAGTCGAAACCGACGCTGGAAACTGGCAGTTGATCGAGACGTCCTGATTGGAAATCTGCCTCGACAGCAACGATTCTCAGGCAGACAAAACCAAGCCGCCTGAAAAAAGTTAGCGGCCAAATCCCGAGAAAACACAAACCAGTGAGCCGCTTCTTCACGGAGGCGGCTTTTTTTGCGCGGTGGCATTCACTCTCGCAAAACCCCGTTTGCGTGAAATGAGCCTCAATTGAGAAGATTTCCCGCCGAATCGACGCTGCGATCGTTCTTGCGGAAAGATTGTCCTGGCTCTATTGAGTTGTTAATCTAGGCGCTCCGGTGAAGTACAATTCGATCCACGGATCTCCGCCGCCCGTCGCGTTTGTCTACGATATCTTGTTGCAAACCGATGCAATGGCGACTCACCGGATCGCCCACCTACCACTTCCTTCCTTTGGAACTGTTTGTCCATGACCTCGAAAACAAACCGCCGTCGTTTCATTGGCCAATCGGCCGCATTGACCGCGGGCGTCGGCTACTTCGCCGGCACCAGCGTTGCTCAAGAAGAGTCGACCTCCGCCCTGAACTCATTGTCGGCAGCCTGCATTGGCGTCGGCGGCAAAGGTGGTAGCGATACCAGCCACATCGCCAATCAAGGCGTGAACATCGCTGCATTGTGCGATGTCGATCGCGACACGCTGGCTAAGAAAGGTCGCGAGTTCGCTGACGCAGAACAGTTCGATGACTTCCGCGAAATGCTGGACAAGATGGGCGACAAGGTCGACATCGTGACCTGCAGCACGCCTGACCACACGCACGCGGCGGCATGTGTCAAAGCGATGAACATGGGCAAGCACATCTACTGCCAAAAACCCATGACTTGGTCGATTCGCGAAGCTCGCTTGATGCGAGAAACCGCTGAGAAGACCGGCGTGATCACGCAAATGGGCAACCAAGGCACCAGCGAAGATGGTCTTCGCGAAGCTGTGGAAGTCATTCAAAGCGGCGCGATCGGCGACGTCAGCGAGATCCACATCTTCAGTAACCGTCCCGTGTGGCCACAAGGCGGCGGACGTCCTGCCGGCGAAGACCCCGTGCCGGATTCGCTCAACTGGGACGCCTGGATCGGCCCAGCCCCGATGCGTCCGTTCGTCAAAGGCGCTTATCACTCGTTCAACTGGCGTGGTTGGGTCGACTTCGGCACCGGTGCTCTCGGTGACATGGCCTGTCACACCACCAACATGCCCGTTAAAGCTCTCCACCTCTGGGATCCAGTCGCGGTCACCGCGGTGAAGAACCCTGGCATCGTCGAAGGCGAACAGTATCCCGGCAGCAGCTCGCTGATGTTCGAATTCCCAGAACGCGAAGGTGCCGATGGCAAGACGTTGCCACCTTGTAAGTTCTACTGGTACGACGGCGGCAACCTGCCACCAGAGAACATCATTTCGCAATTGCCTGCTTCGTTCCAAAAACGCGTTCAAGCTCAACGCGATGGCGGACGGAAACAATCCGGTGCGGTCATCGTCGGCAGCAAAGGCCTCGTGTTCTCACCCGACGACTACGGAGCGAAGTACTACCTGCTTCCAGAAAGCAAGTACGTCGACTTCAAGAAGCCGGAACCTTGGTTGCCTCGCATCCCATTCAAAGCAAGTGGCGACGAGCGTCACAAATGGGAATTCGTCAGCACGATCAAGGGCGAGTACGAACCCGGCACAATGTCGAACTTCGGCTACGCTGGCCGCCTGACCGAAACCATCTTGGTCGGCAACTTGGCCATGCGTGCGGGCGAAGGCCAACGCATCGAATGGAACGCGAAAGACTTGACCAGCCCCAACGTGGAAGCGGTCAATCAATTCGTTCAGCGAGAATATCGCGATGGTTGGGAACTGGGCTGATCCGCCTCCCGGCTGATTGAGCCAATCAGCGAATGACAAATGCAAAGAGCCCGGTATCCACCGGGCTCTTTTTTTGTGCTCGCCACGTCACCGGCGACCTGCCCATTCCAATCCATCGCAACGCCGGACGCATAAGTTGTGAAGTTGCGTTTTTTCCTCGTATGGCCAACGGCCTCGTTCAACATAACCAGGGGCATCGCCCCTGGAGCAGAAAAACACGGTCCCATTTTGGCCAACGGCCAAATTCAATTCAAAACGTTTGGGTTGATGTTGGCCGTTGGCCAACAAAACCGAATGCAAAATCACAACCCGAACGAGTCAGCGAGGGACCACACTGAGTCCAGCCAAGTAGGCCAGGTCTCACCTGGCAACCAACCGATGCTTTGGTACAAAGCGAGGCGTCTAGCCACCCCACAACACTCAACGCAGCCCATCAATCACCCAGCCAGGTACAACCTGGCCTACACACAACACACCCAGGTTCAACTCACTTCAAGCGAGTGGATGCCGGCAAAACTTGCGGCGTTCCAGTTTTCCCCGGAGACGCAATCGCGTTCGCCGGCTCGCCCTGAGCACTCTCCTGTGCATCGCCTTGGTTCACCATCGCGATGTCGACGGAATTGGAAGAACTCGAACGAGCAATGTTCCAGGTGCCAACCGACGGTGGCAACACATCCGAACGGTCACGAACCGTAGGACGCGAAATGGTCGTCGTGGTCAAACCACTGCTCGGCGAGGTCTTGCCCGACGAGGCGTGCTGCCACGCTCGGAAGTCTGGCGAATACCGATTGGCAAGCGCCATTTCAGCATCGGTTTTCGAACCCGGCAACAAGACATTGGTCGGCTGACCCTGAAGCAATTTGCCTTCTTTGGTCTTGAACGACGCCACCAATGAGATGTGACGTTGTTCGCCACCGATCGCATCCCAAGGCACCCAAACGCTGTAGGAAGCACCCACGTCCGATTGACTGAAGTGGCTGGTCAACTGCTCGGGAGTGAACTCAAATCGCTTGACAGCGGTCTTGGGATCATCAGCTTTTTCGTCAAAGCCATGAATCACGAGCGTGCCATCGACGGGCACGGATTTCGTTTTTTCATCGTAGAAGAAAATGCGTCCGCCAAACCCACGGGTCGGGACTCGGCCGACCTGCGTCAGCGATTCTGTCGACCAAACCGCCGCCAGCTTCGCGGGGTTTGGATAAGGTTCGGGAGCCTTGTCTTTTTTCGCCCATGGCATCCGCTCCAACATACTTTTCTTGGGAGCCGAACTATCGGACTGGGTCATCGACGCACAACCGGTGCTGAGTGTCAAACTGACCAAGCAAGCCCCAAGCGTCACTCGGGATGCATTTCGGGCGCGAGATTTCACTGACATGTCTGGGTCTCTGCTTTGAGGGTTGACCGCGAAATCCAATCCCAACGCAGTGCACGTTTGAATGCAGATTCACGACGACACAAATATTCATCGACGATGCCGACTTCGACCAGAACGATTGCGGGAAAGTTCTGCTCGAGATGCTGACAACGTCATCTTCTTTCATCCGTGTCGGGACGGTCCCAATCGGATGCACTTCGGTTTGCCGTGTCACACAGGCGTGATCGCTGGATGCGAATCACGCGAACGCGGCACGGCAATGGTCACTACTTGGAACGATTGAAATTGAACCAACGCTTCTTCGCCGGAGCATCTTCACCAGCCGGCTTTTCAGCCGCAGGTGTTTCAACAGCGGGCTTGGCAGGTGTCCGAGCCGAAACTTGTTTGGCTTGCACCTTCGTGCCCGATGGGGAAGTGGTCGGACCAGCTTGCTTTGTTCCAGTGAAACCTGCCCCGGTCACCGGAACGCCGCTTGATGCGGGTGCCGGCAAAAATTCGCCAGGTGTCGATGTCACGGGTGGAGGCAATTGATCGACGGGCAACCCTTGTTGTGGCGTGGGCATCGATCCCTGCGGAGCCTCGATCCAATCATTGTGGATGATTGACTCGCCAGGATTCAACTTCACATCAGATGGCAACTGATTCGTCGAACCAGGCACCACGTGTCCTTCGACCGAATTGATGACGGTCCCCGGAGGAACCATGCCACCCTTCATCGCTCGACCACCACCGGGCATGTCGGCCGCTGGGAAGACATCCACTGTGGGATGAATGTCTGGGTAGATCGTTGGGCCAACAGCGGGTCCCCACAATCCATAGCCACCCGACAATCCAACATCGCCGTGCATCTCCACCACGTCGGCCAAGCACCAACTCATCCGGCTGGACTCAACTTGCTTGACGTATTCCAGGTCTTCATGACCGGTCACCAGGATCGGTGTCATGACGACCAACAGTTCGCTTCGCTGCTCGATCTCGGAGTCATATTTGAAGAAGGTGCCCAACACTGGGACATCCGACAGATAGGGAACCCGACGAGTTCGATTCTGACGGACCTTCTGGATCAAACCGCCAAAGACAACCGTTTGGCCATCGAAGGCAGTGATCGTGGCCTGTGCCTGAGTTCGATCAATCGCAGGAACGAAGATCGGAACATCATCTTGGAAGGCCCCGATGATCTGGCCTTCGTTGTTGTTGATATCGCTACGGCTGGCATCGATGGCCATCAAAATCAAGCCGTCAGCCCCAACACGTGGAGTGACCCGCAGGATGATCCCAATTTCCTCGTCTTCGATCCCGATGATGGGTTGCGAAGCCGTGCCGCCCGTCCCTCCAGTAAAGGACAACTCGGTCGGACGAGGGAAACTCTGACCAACCTGGACGAATCCTTCCGTGTTGTCGGCCGTCATGATTTCAGGTCGACTCAGAATCTGCAGTCGGTTCGCTACTCGCAAGGTCCGCAAGAACAGATTGACTGACTCGCTCGCCGCGGAGAAGACAAAGCCGCCTGAGTTCAGTCCACTCAACTGCGTCAGCTGACTGGCGTTGGCTCCGAAGCTTGTCAAACCTTGCGACGCAACGTTTTCCTGCCCAAAAGAGTTGCTGTTCGGCAGACTTGTGCCGCCGAAATTGAATCCCGGATCAGATGCAGGATTCGCCGTGGCGATGGCACCCGTGGCCTTGCCGCGGTCGAACAACAGCGAATCTTGTAGCCCAAACTCACCGCCGATTTCGAATCCGTCATCCAGTTGGACTTCTGCGATCAATGTTTTGATCAGAACCATCGGTGGACGTCGGTCCAAACGATCGATCAATTGGCGAATTTCTTCGTAAATCCGCGGCGAAACGCTGAGCAAAATGCTATTCGTTTGTCCTTCGGCAACCGCGACAATGTCGCGATCGGGCAAGTCCAAAGGTCCGAGGCCTTGCTGGAACTGCGTGATCACATTGCGGGATTGCTGACGCTGAGAAACATAGTTGGTGATCGCAGTCGAAATGTTCTCCGCAATCTGGTGCTTGAGCCAAATCACTTCGGTGATGCGTTCCGCGAAGCCTTCGCTATCGAGTCGCAACAAGATGCTCTCGACCACTTCCAAGTCTTCGGCCGAACCGCTGGCGATGATGCTGTTGGTGCGAATGTCGGTCGAGAAGACGAGCGGTGTCAAAGCACTTTCGGATGCTGACAACGATGGCAGATCGCCGAGGTTGCCCGCACCGACGCTGGTTCCGTTGGTTGCGGCATCCTCGCCGAACAAGTTTTGCAGAGCCGTGGTCAACTGCGTTGCGTCACCGTTTTCGATGGTGAACACCTTGACCAGCGAATCGATGCCGGGTGTTTGATCGAGCTGACGAATCAGTTCGCCGATCAATGGCATGCCACCGGCGGGAGCACGAACGACAACCGCATTGACGTTGCTGTCGGCGGTGATCACGGCACCGCTCAAGATGCCCGAATCGAGAATCGGGTTGCCGGGTGAATTCAACGAAACGATTGACAACGAAGTTGCCGCGTTTGTGGTGTCACCCGCGATGTTTTCTGGCTCGCCCGAGATCGAGTCTTGCAACACCTCGACCATGTCTTCCGCACGAGCGTTCGTCAAAGGAAAGACTTTGATTTCAGCCGTCGATGGAATCTTCTGTACGTCGATCTCTTCGACCAAACGCGTGACTTCCGCGAGATCGCGTGGCGAAGCACTGACGATCAGCGAGTTGGTGCGGTAATCGGCTGAGATCCGGACGCGAACACCCAATCCCGGACGATTCTCTTCATCGCCGCCTGGTTGGTTGGTGAAGAACGTCTGAATGGTGGCTTCCGCGTCAGTCGCCGAAGCGTGCTGCAAACGGAAGACTCGCAAACGATCCGTGTCGGGAATCGGCTGGTCAATCTTCTCGATCAAGTTGTTGACCGCTTCGATCGCTTCTTTGCGACCAATCAACAACAATGCGTTGGGTGAATCGAGAGCCGTGATGCTGACATCGCCTTGGCGAGCCGACAAAACGTCTTCGTAGAGCTGCGTGAGCAGTGCAGCAACCGCGTTGGAGTCAGCATGCTGAAGCTGACGAACTTCAATTTCCGGCTGAGTCAGCTTGCTCTTTTCTTCGATGTCTTTGACGATATCCATGACGCGTTGGATATCGCGTTTGTTGCCTTTGACGATGATCAGTCCGGACTCAGGAACGAACTGAATCTCGGGATCGCCGATGGGACCCGCAGGATCTTCGCCGTCGACATCGTCATCGGCGGGAGCAACATCAGCCGCTCCGTCCGGCGCCGTGCCACCGTCATTTTGGAAAGCCGCGGTGCGGAAATTAGGCTGAGTCCGGTTGGACGCGGGGCGTGCCGACGTTCCCGAACCGCTCTTCGGGTCCAAGTCTCGAAGCAAACGAATCGCACGTTGGACCGAAGCAATTTTTGCGTACTGCAACATGTAAACGCGAGTTTCTTCGCCGGCAAAACGAGGTGCCTGATCGATCGCTTGGATCGTCTTGCGCCACGTGTTGTGCATCATCGGGCTGGTGGTCAGCGTGACCGCGTTGGAGCGACGATCAACCTCGACTCGAGTCGTGCTGCCGCCACGTTTTTCCATCGTCAAGGTGAACGATGCTCGCTCGCCATTGCGGCTGGTCGTCACTGGCACATCTTCGCCAGCGATGATTCGCAAGGCGTCTTCGACTTCGCGCCAAGTGATGTTGACCAGATGCACGGTGATCGGCGTCGCCACTTGTGAACCGGCGACTTGAGCCAGGCTGCTGGACAAAGTGGAGGCGTCCGCGGCAATCTTGTTTTGCAAATTGGGCGGAGCCAGAACCAACAATCCACCGCCTGGACGGTCGTCAGGCGTGATCGTCACACCGGGTTGGTCCAAGTACTGAAGGCTCAAGCGAGTCGCAACCGATTCGGCCACCGAAGCTGGCACTTTGACGTGCTTCAGTTGAGGCTGATTGGGACGCTGAGCGGAGACGCCCATGGCCGTCGAGGTCGCGATTGCCAGAGCGAGGGCAACTCGTTTTGCGGTCGCCAGTTTCGCGGAACGCTTCCGTTGATTGAGTCGAATGAGCTTGCCGGTCACGGTGCCACCTTGTGTTCGAATGAATCGGCGAGCGAGTTTGTCGTCCACCGGTGCAGAAAGCTCCTCTGCACAACCCATTACTTCGTCACAACCGGACCAACCTCTGCAATCAAATTGAGGGGTAGCGTCGGTTGTTACAAAACGCAAAAACACGAAAACGGCATAAAAAAAGCCCCATCCGCAGGCACCGCATCAAAAAAAGCGGCACCCACACTGGGGCTGATTCATCAAATTTCAATCAAGTACGGATGAGAGGATTCGAACCTCCACGCCCTTATCGGGCACTAGATCCTGAGTCTAGCGCGTCTGCCAATTCCGCCACATCCGCGGGCAAAGCGGCAGGATATCGTCTCAACTCAATGTCGACAAGTCGCTTCCTTCCAGTCTCAGACGCGTCACGCTAACCTCGCCCGCATGAACCGCAGCATCCTTCCAAACCGCGCCGAATCCCCCGCTCCGGCATCTTCGGACGATCACGCAAGCGATCTTCGCAGCCGGTGCCGTGGCGTGGTCCCGCTGGACGCGATCTGGATGCCGTGGATGACCGATTTGGCCAGCAACCCAGTTCGCGTGGAGCAACTGATCCAGCTCCACGGATCGCCGGTCAACGTTCTGACATCCAATCCGATGCGGGCAACCATTTGCGATTTGAAAACTGTCGCCGCCGAAGCGAACCTGCCGCTGCAAATTCATTTGGCTCGCAAAGCCAACAAGTGCGTCGAGTTTGTCCGAGCCGGCATTCCCAATTCGATCGGCTTCGATGTCGCCAGCGAATCGGAACTCAGACAAACGCTCGGCGAGTTCGAGGGTTCCCTCGACGAACCATTTGAAGATTCGATTCTCTGCACCGCCGCGATCAAGCCAGACGGGTTGATTCGCTTGTGCGTGACCGAGAACGTCACCCTGGTGATCGACAACGCGGATGAACTTGCGACGTTACGTGAAGTCCTCGCGTGTATAGAACAGCCGGCGCCGGTCGCCCGAATTGCATTTCGCTTGCAACCGTGCCGTCAGAAATTCCCGGCCCTCGCTACGCGATTCGGAACGCCAGCAAGTGAACTCGTGCGGCTCGCGAAAACAGTTTTGGATGACCAACGAATCGAGGTCGTCGGGGTTCATTTTCATGTTCAAAGATCCCACGAGCAATTCGCTCCGCAGTTCACTAGGTCGCTGATCGAAGACGCACTCGAAACAGTCGACCGACTTCGCGAAACCGGGCACTCGATCGCGTGGTTGGACATGGGTGGCGGTTTCCCGATCAACTACCTCCGCGATGAATCTCAGTGGCGGAGGTTTCTCGCTCTGGCTCAACCAGACCCCGCGAGCAATGGCGAATTCGCGATCGACCGCGAAATGACGTGGAGTCAGCGGCCATTGATAGACGTCGATCCAGCCTGGCAGCCTTGGAACGCGGTACACTGGTTTCGCGAAGTGCTGACACCGACGCTCGTGAGTGAAATCACCCGTCGCGAATTGACTTTGAAGTGTGAACCCGGACGGGCGTTGCTGGACGGATGCGGAATGACGATCGCCGAAGTTCAGTTTGTCAAAAACGGCTCAGACGACGAACTGCTCGTTGGGTTGATGATGAACAGCTCTCAGTGCAGGACGACTCGCGACGATTTCTTGGTCGATCCAATCGTCATCGGAAAGTCGAACTCGCCCGATCCCGCGGCGAACGACAACAACGATGATGAAACAACCGGCTTCTTCGTCGGCGGCTACTGCACCGAATCGGAGGTCCTGATGCAACGACGTTTCCGCTTCCCGCATGGAATTTCGCGAGGCGACCTTGTGCTGATCCCCAACACGGCCGCCTATCAAATGCACTTCGCCGAAAGCCAAGCTCACCAAATGCCATTGGCGGCAAACGTGTTCTTCTAAACTCGACGAACGTGAGTGTAGGTTACTGAGAGCGAGTCAAGGATCTCTGGAATGGCCTCGCTAAGGAACCATTCGGAAACAACTTCGGGATCTAAAAAAGGTAGCGGAAGGGCGCGAGCCCTCCGGTGACACACCGGGCGGCTCGCGCCGCTCCGCTAAAGCCGAACTTGATTCCGAACGGTTCCTAACGCGGCGGGTTGTGACGGAGCCGACAGAGAATGCGTCGATTGGAAATGCGTTAGCAAGCACCGGCGTTCTACCAAAGCAAAACGCGAACGCCCCAATTCGGGACGCTCGCGTTTCGCTAAGTGATTGAGATCGTTCTGATCGAACGAATCCGCTCAGCTGCCGGCTTTGGGCAGATCGGTGTGAGCGTTGGGGCCGAAGTAACGCAGGCCAACCAATGGTTCGCTGCCCAAGTTCTCGATCTCGACGCCGTTGGTGGCTGCCACGTGGCTGATGAACACTTCGTCGGTCGTGTTCTCACCAAAGCGAATCATCGCGGGAGTTTGCAGGTCGAGGTTCCCGATCCGGCCGCGGCCTTGCACGGTGATCCAGCTGCTCGCTGCACCGTCTTTCAAAACGCACTTGGCACCCGGAGCAATCGTCAGCTCTTTCGCGCTGAACAATTGATCGCCATCGACCGTGCCGTAAACGATCCACAAATCTTCGTACCCATCGCCGCTGCGTTTTTCATCGCGAACGGGCTCGAGGTAATTGCTGTTCTTGAAGTGCGTGTCGACGTTCTTGTCCCAGTCCAATTGACCGACGATGAAGTCGAGATCTTGGTGCTTGTCTTCGGGCATGTCCTTGACCAGCAATGACCAAGGCACATAGCGGCCTTCCACGATCGACTGGTACATGCCAAACACGTCACTGCCCCATTGTGGCTCGTACGTGCACAACGAACCCGGCGCGTGCAGGACTCCCGGTGGGATCAACCAACCCGTACCACGTTTCAGACGGTACGCACGACTGAGATCTAAGATTCCGTTGTCGCCTTCGTTCCAGTTTTCCAAGCAACGACGAACGTCTTCGGGTTGGGTGCCAGGTTCCAATCCCATGAACGTGTACGAGAAATTGTTGTCGACGTTGTTCAGCTGAGGCGGGAAGTAGTAACTTTCCGGCTTGCCTTCTTGTCCGACCAATTCCGCATCTTCAAACGACTGGTGCATGTGGTGCGGAATCGGGCCCATGTTGTCGAAGAATTTCGAGTACACCGGCCAGCGGTTGTACTTCGAGTAGATTGCTTCTCCAACGATGTCGTTGCCTCGTTCGGCGACGGCATCTTTGAGCATGAATTTTTGGCCTTCGAACAAGCAAAAACTCTGGCCTTCGTGCCACACTCGGCCTTCGTTGGCTGCGTCGGTGGTGCTGCCGAACCAGCGTTCGTCAATCCCGCCGCGATCCGCACCGAATCGGTAATAATCCGAAGGATGCAATTTGATCCGACGTCCCGGATGCAGAAACGAACGCGGAACCCAGGTCGGAGTCAACCGCAGTACACCACCATGGGCGTCCATGGCAGAATCAAGGATACTGGAAACGCTGTCGCCCTGAATCAATCCTTCGTCTAACTTCACGGTGCTCATCGGGTGCTCGGTTGGGAGGCGGGTGAGATGGGGAGGATGGATGATAATTAGCATGGAACACAATTGACGCTGAACGCGCCCAGACCGTTTCCAGGACATGTTTTAGGCCGACGTGAAGGTCTATACAAGTTCAGAGGCTGGGTCCAGAATGCCCCGGCTTCGCACGCCACCCTCGAATTGAATTGGAAGCCCTTCATGGCCACCGAATCCGTCGTTGTCCGAGAAGTCGAAGACCGTGACCTACGCATCCAGTGGGACACCAGCAGTCCTCTGCACTTGGATTTGTCGACTCGAGTAGGCGATTGGACGGTCCGTCACGGCGTCTTTCGCGGTGGCGTGAGCGAAGGCGTCGAAATCGTCCGACTCAAAAACAGCCGAATGCACGTGGATGTGCTGCCAACTCGCGGCATGTCCATCTGGCGAATCGAGTGCGACGGAGTCCGCTTTGGCTGGAATTCCCCGGTCAACGGTCCAGTCCATCCAAACCATGTCCCCGTTTCTGAACCCAGCGGATTGGGTTGGTTGTCAGGTTTCGATGAACTGGTCGTGCGGTGCGGTTTGGAAAGCAACGGTGCACCTCAACACGACGCCAACGGAAAACTCGAGTTTCCGCTGCACGGGCACATCGCCAACACACCCGCAGATTCTTTGTCACTGGAATTCGACGAAGCCAGCGGACGCGTCGAGTTGATCGCTGAAACCATCGAAACAAGGCTGTTTTTCAAGCGTTTCCGAATGCGATCACGAATTCGCGTTCACGCCGATCGAACCGAAGTCGAGTTGCTCGACGACGTGACCAACGAACTGGCGACGCCGCGGACGATGCAGATGCTTTATCACATCAACCTCGGGGCTCCGATCCTCGGCGAAAACAGCCGCGTCGTTTCAACGCTCGACGAATTGGCTCCCAAAGACGCTCACGCGGCCGAGGAAATGGATCGCTGGGACCAGTTCGATGGACCAACCACCGGCCAATCCGAACGGGTTTACTTCGGCCGCCCTCGGGCCGATGAAACCGGTTACACGCACGCGATGCTGATGTCGCCCGATCAAGACCGCGGCTTCGCTGTCAGCTTCAAAACTTCCACGCTGCCCGCTTTCGTACTTTGGAAGAACACTGCCGCTGAATCGGACGGGTACGTGGCCGGCCTGGAACCCGCAACCGGTTTCCCCAATCGACGCGGATTTGAAGAGCAACAAGGACGACTGGTCGATGTCGGTGCCGGAGAAACAAAGTCATTCCGCATCAAATTGCATCCTTTGATGGACACTGAATCAGTCGAAAGCATGCGACAAAAAATCCAAACGCTCACGGAAGAAGGTGAGCCGACGGAAGTTTCCAACGACCCGCGAGCGGATTGGACGGACCTCGATGGCTGAGCCAGAAATTCTGGGGCCGTACCAGATTGATAGCGTCATCGGCCGCGGCGGAATGGGGTCGGTCTATCGGGCTCACCATGCAAAGTCCGGTGAAGAAGTCGCCGTGAAGCTGATCGCTCAACACGTCGCCGACGACATGCGATTCCGCCGACGTTTTGACGCGGAAATCGAAACTCTTCGCCGACTACGTCATCCGGGTATCGTCCGCCTAATTGGCTACGGCGAAGAATCCGGGCAACTGTTCTATTCCATGGAACTGGTTCGCGGCGAGACACTGCAAAAACGAATTCGCGATGTCAAACGATTGGGCTGGTTGCCAACCTTGGACATCGCTTCACAAGTTTGTGCGGCCCTGAAACACGCTCACGACATCGGCGTGATCCACCGCGACCTCAAACCAGCTAACTTGATTTTGACCGACGCGGGCGAAGTCAAACTGGTCGACTTTGGAATCGCCAAACTGTTTGGCTTTGGCGAACAAACTTTGCACGGATCGGTGCTCGGGACCGCTGACTATATGGCGCCGGAACAAGCCGGCAGCTATTCGATCACGCCTCGCACCGATCTGTACGCTCTCGGCAGCGTCATGTACGCGATGCTGGCCGGACGAGCCCCTTTCGCGGGCAAGAAAGTCACGCAAGTCGTCGAAGCTTTGCAACGAGATCGACCGGTGCCCCTGGATTTGATCAATCCTGACATCCCGGCCGAAGTGGTCGAGATCGTGCATCAACTGCTGGAAAAAGATCCTACCGATCGGCCACCAACCGCACTCGCGGTCCTCAATCGATTGAAAGCCACACGTGCCGGACTGCAACGTGGTCGCACACTGAACGAACAAGCGTCTCGCACTCAACTCGGCGACGAAGACTTCACACCGGAGTTGCCGCCTAACTTGGCCGGCGACCTCGACACTCGCGGACATCATCACACCGATGCCTCTCGCGAGGTCTCGCCTGATCTACCAACCAACGAAACCGGTGGCGATCATATCACCGGTCGACGTGTCATTGGGGGCGAACATCCCAGCAACCTCGCCGATCCGCTAACCGATCCGGCGATGACCAGCACCAACGACTCAGCGACTCAATCCAAGAACAAAGAAGAAGCGGCTAAGACTCACTTTCAAACCATCGATTCCAACCAAACGCCCGGTGGCTATCTGTCGGACCTTCACCGCGCAGAAAGCTTGGATTCAAACTGGGTGCAATGGGCGTCGATCGCCGGGATGGTTTTGATCCTTTTGGGCGGTCTCTCGCTGTTCATCTATTCCATCCAAACCCCATCCGCCTCCACATTGTTCGCCTCGTTACAAGAGGCTGAATTGAATGGAGATTTGGGATCGGAAACCTCTCGCATGGCTCAATTTTTGGAAGCCTATCCGGACGATGAACGCGCCGAACAAGTCCTTCAGTGGCAACGTTCTGCTGAACTCGAATCGACTTACCGTCAGCTTAAAAATCGTGCCCGGTCTGCGGGTGGTTCTTTCAAGATGCCACCGGCGGAACAGTCGCTGCTGCAGGCCCTAACACTGCGAGAATCTTCCAGCGTCGATGCAGCGAAACACCTGCAAGCTTGGCTGGACGTCTATTCCATCGAGGTCGATCCCGAAGCCGCGGGCTACGTTCTCTCGCCGGGCGACAAACTGAAGCACCGACTTCGACTGAGAGAACTGCAACAACTTGAAACACTCGTTCGCGATGAACTCGAACGCTTGAAAGAGGAGCCTTCCGACCTCGTCGCCAACACCCAGCGTGAACTCGCCCTGCGATTGCGACTCACGACTGCATTGACGTTGCCACCTGAGAACAAAGCCAAAGTGTTACAAGGAATCGTCACGCTTTATGAAGAACAAGACTGGGCGGCGGAAATCGTCACCGATGCCAAGCAGCAGTTGGAAGCGACGGAGTGAGCCGTATCAACGCTCGGCGCCGGTGTCTCACTCGATGATTTGTTCATCGGAGTCGACCTGCTGAGCTTCGACATCCAGGTCATCGTCGGCTGTCTCCGTTTCCTCGACATCGGCTTCACTCTCCTCGGCCTCTTTCCGCTCAATCGCTCCCGCTCGAGCGGCTTCAATGACACGAATCAGTTCGAGGCGATGCTCTCGCGTTTCTTGGTCTCCAACCTCGAGCGATCGAAGTTGTTCGAGCGTATTGAGCATGCGTTCGATCGTCTCCAAGTCGTGGAAACTGAGATATCGCTGGACATATTCCAGATCGGCCGTTCCTTGATACCAACCTTCTTGCCGCAGTGCGATTTCGTCGGCCTGCACCATCAACCGATCCATGATCCACGGGTCCGCATTCGCTGCTTCGATTGCATCGACGATGAGTGAAATCTCAGGCAGAACTTCTCCGCGATCAGGGTACTTTGGTGGTGGATCCCAAACGATCGGAAATGCATCTTGCCCTGAGGCCTGCATGATCGAGATCGCTTCATTGATGTCACCACGACGCAACATCGAGTCAACTTTTGCCGAACGCCTGAGCTTCGGCTGAAAGAAAGACGCAGCAACCAACAAGATCACGGCGGGAACCAACGGCCAAACCCAAACCACTCGCTCAATCATCACGTCGCGGGGACCAAGTTCATCCGAACGATGCCCCGAACTGCTCGACATCGCAATCGATCCCAACGCAGCGATAAAAACGGGAATGATGCCGTAGAAACACCCACCAGCAACAGCGGATTGATAGTTCGACAAAATCTGCTGAGTCTGTGTCAGACGAATTCCGCCCATGATCGAAACCATCGACAACTGTGCCGAGAGAAGTGCAAAGAACGCGATCACCATGCACGGAACCAGGATCCAAGACAACGTCGCCCACCATCGAAGCCCAAACTGAACTGCGATCACACGGCTGAACAACAGCACTCGCCAGATCGAAACGATCGACAGCATGGTCAGGTTAAAACGCAACGATGTGACTTCATCCGCCATCACCTCAATCGGAACCGCATAAAACCAGGCCAATGGCGCGGTCATCCAGTATCCAATCAGAAAGATTCGGTAGTCACGAAGCGGGTTGCTCCTGGGATCTCGCTTGTACCCTGTCATTGCCAGACAAATCTGCACGACGAAAAACAACACCATGGAAATCACTAGCGACGCAGCAAATGGACCGAGCAAATCCAGAGGTGCATCCAACCAACTGACCGCATCGTATTCGCGTGCCATCGATGCGGTCGCAACCAACGCCCCCCCTAGCAGGATCGACCAACGACATCGCAGCACACGCCGAATCGACGATTCCACCCCGAACAAAAACAGCAAGGGATCGCGGAATCGCAGCGTCATCGGATCATTGTTCGCGACATCACTCATGCTTGTTTTCCGGCGTTGCGTCGGGAGGATCGAATCTGTTTTTGAATGGAATCGCGTCGCGACTGAGCCTCGGTCCGGAAGGCTCGTTCTACCAAGTTGTTGAACTCGTTTTGCAATTGCTCGGCCGTCATCTGGTCAGGCTCATACACCACGTCGAACAACGTGTATCGAGAGAAGTTGCCGGGAAGCAAGCGATTCGTTCGCAACAACGATTCGTAAAGACTGGTTCCTGGAAACGGTGTCTGCAGTGTCAACTGAATCTCTCCCATCGGGGCTTCTTCCAAAAAGTCCCCCAGCTTTTCAATGGACTCCGATGTCTCGCCATCCGCTCCAACGATCAGACAACCATTGACCACGATGCCCGCCTCTTGGATCGCATCCACGGCCTCCAGCATGCGCTGCCAATCGGCATTTTTGGCTCCCATGCCAGGATACCGAAACACGCTTGATTCCAATCCAATCAAAATCTGTCGGCAACCGCTCTCAGCGATTTGTCGCAGCAGTTTTGGTTGTTTTGCAATTCGCCAATCTGACTCGGTGAACCAACGTGCCCCGTGTCGCCGCAACGATTCGAGCATGGGTCCATGGTCACGTCCGCTCGCGAAAGTGTTGTCGTCCGCCAACTCAATCCACGGCCGAGATTGTCGGCTCGCAATCGCACGCAACTCCGCGTCAAATCGTTCGTCCGGCTTGACTCTCGCGGGTCCTAGCATTCGACTCGCCGCGCAAAACGAACACGCCCACGGGCAACCTCGCATCGATTGAATCGTGTAGCGTGGCGGCGAATGATCGCCCAATAAACCCCAACGTGGCAGCGGCGAATTCGAAAGCGAAAACGATCCATCGGCTTGATAGGACGATGCCAAGGTTCCTCCGGCAACATCCGCCAGCAACTTCGCAAACGTGCTTTCGCCGTCGCCTCGAACCACCGCATCAAAGGAGGGCTGGCAATGTTGGGGAGCCGCCGTTGCATGCAACCCGCCAATTACCGTGAGCACTTTGTGAGGTCGAAGACGCTCACTGATCCGCGCGGCTCGATCCGCCGACGGTGTCAGCGCGGAGAACGCAACGACCCTCGGCTGAATCGGCGAAGAGATCCCGGTCAAGATCTGTTCCGCCACGGCATCTTCATCACTCGCACCGTCATCCAAAACAAGCTCGATGTCCCAACTCTCAGGTACCATCGCAGCGATGGTCAACAACCCAAGCGGAGGCAGTTGGGCAAGTGCCGATGCACGTCGTGCCAAACCAGGCAGCTTCAATCCACGCTGAAGCAACTCCTCGTGTCCAACGCGCAACCCGCTCATAGATACCAATGTCAACTTGGGTCTCGGCACAGGCTCCTCCATTTTCAATTGGATTGCGACATCATTGTCCGACATCTTCCATGATAAACTAATGCGGTCCCGCCCCGTTCCACACCGTGAGTTTGCCCCGATGAACCAACTTCGCCCTCTGCGCCTCCTTCTTCTTTGTGCTTTGCTGGGTTCGCAAGCTGCATTGCTATGCCTGGGCATGCCGGCGACCGCGCAGGACTCTTCCGCAACGGTCGAAAAACAGTTTTTGATTCCCGAGACCGACGACTCGATGGCCGGGAAAGGTCCAGTTCGTCGGTACGATTGGATGAAGCAAGTGTGGCAGCGTCGCCGATCCACCTTCGATTCACGCAAGCAACAAGATCAAAACGCGATTGTGTTTCTTGGCGACTCCATCACCCAAGGCTGGGGCGACGATTTTCGCGGAGCATTCGCTAACCGAAAAGTCGCAAACCGTGGTATCAGCGGAGATACAACTCGCGGGATGTTGTACCGGCTGCAAGAAGACGTGCTGGATCTGGATCCTAAAGCGGTGGTCATGCTGATGGGCACCAACGATTTGGAAGAACACGCCACGCCGAAAGTCATTGCCTCCAACGTTCAGTTGATCATCAAAGACTTGCAATCTAGCGATTCAGAGATGCCGATCGTGCTTTGCCTGGTGATGCCCAGCAGCGAAACCAAGTCTCGTCCCGCGGCCAAAATCAAACGCCTGAACGAATTGCTGACGGAGATCGCCAGCGAACACGAAACGGTTCATCTGGTCGACACCTGGACACCTTTCGCGAACGAATCAGGCGACGCCACGGTGGAAGAGTTCCCCGACCTGCTGCACCCCAACGACGCTGGCTACAAAAAATGGAAGGCCGCTCTCGAACCCAAGTTGAGTGAACTCAAACTCTAACGTTCAGCAGACCCGATCCCCGCGACTTATCACCCCGCGGCTCACTGCCCCACCATTTTCGCGATCGTTTCCTTGAACATTTTCGCGACGGTATCGAGGTTCTCTGCTCTCGGAACCAGCGACGATGCAACCCAAGGCCGATCATTGTTTTCGGCTCGAAAGGCACACGGCAGCGGGATCAGCTCAAGCGAGGATGCTTTCGCCAACCGCAGCGCACGTGGCATATGAAACGCACTGGTGATCAATCCCACTTGGAGTTCACCCGATTGCTCCTCGTCGGTCCGCCCAAGCGATCCAAATTCAGCTGGCGGCGAGTCCATCAACTCTCTCAGCGACTGCATTTCCGCTCGCGTGTTGACTCCCTCGATTCGAACGATCGCTGCCTCTGGCACACCCAACGACAACAGTAACTGAGTCGACTGTTTCCAGGGCGGCTCGTATCCGTCCGTGGAAGATCCCGTGACGATAATCATTCGCGTAGCACCGGCGTGATATGCCTGAGCCGCTGAAATCACCCGTTCGCCATCTCGTCCCAGTTCATAGAAACCGGCTGTGATCGCAGATGAACCGCCGCCCAACACAACCACGGCATCCAACGGTCGTTCCAACTTGCGTTGTTCCAACGCGGGGTGAGGTTCGGATCGTAGCGGGCTTTCGACCTGCCCGCTCATCCAATTCGCAAAGTCACCATTGGCGACGATCCCCCAAACCAAAAAGCAAGTGAACCACGCGATCGGTTTGACCACCGAGTGAAACCCTCGACGCCACTGCGAAAAAGCGAATGCGGTCAAAGCAAGCAACCCCAGCCAAACCAAACCGACCGGCTGAATCAAATCGGTTCCGCACCTCATCCCAGCAACAAAACCCTGTTGCATCCACGTCACGACAACCAGCAACAACACGAGTGCAGCCGGGACGGCGAGCGCAACGACGATGCCCGAACAGCACGAACGAGGTTTCACCGTTGATTGAGTCGGCTGGTCTTCGGCGGGATCAATGGAAGGGTTTGCATTCATGCGGCCCATCATAAACAGATGGGAACGAATGGTTTCGCGGAATGCGAGTCAGCCAGCTACTTCGGAAGAATCGTCAGGTTGATTTCGTTGGTGCCAGACTCAACGGTGACCATCTCGGACAGCGTGACTTCAGTCGGCGGGGCCATGCCACCTGAACGTGGACGAGACTTGCTGGGACTTTCAGCCGGACCGCTCGGCATACTGGGTGCCCCCATTCCTCCGGTCATGATCTTCACGCGGTGCTGCCCCGTGACCGCACCTGGCATGTCCTTGCTGTACTCCAACGTGTAGCGTCCTTCCTGGTCTGACTTCCCGAAAGACTGTCGACCCGAAACAGGATAAAAGGTGATCGAGGCACCCGGGACGGGATCCCCGTCCATGCTGACCACCCCCGTGACTTCACCCGTCTCAGGACCCGATGGCCCGCATCCCGACACCGCTGCCATCAAGCCAACCAGCAGCATGCTTGGGCCGAGCAGAAAGAACCGTTTTCGCATATTCGGCGTCTCAATCGAGGTCATTTGTTTGATCGTCATCACTCGAGTTCCTCCATGCCGGAACGGTCCGCACGATCCATCAACGCCGTGTAGACTTCGAACTGAATGCTATCGGTAATGAACTGAACGGACCCGTCGGCCAGCACGAACTGAGCCCCACCGGCGTGCTGCGATCGAAAGGCAGTGTTATTGAAGGCCGTTTCCATGCCGTTCTTTTGCCAACCACCGTCGTAATTCAGTCCACCCCAAGACGGCCAATCGTCGCCGGAGTAATTGATCGGATATCGAGTCACGACATAATTGTTTTTGTTGCTAGACGCCGTCGCGGTTCCACAAGACCACATTCCACCGAGCACGGCTCCGGCTCGGTGATCATTGAAACCGTCGTGAACGCCACCTTGCTCGCCCACCGCGATCGTGTGCGAAGTTCCGTCCAACAGCGAGGCAAACTTGGTGAGCGTCCCCGGCCAAGGCGTATCGAAACGCATCGTCATACCGAAGAAACCATTGTCCGCATGGACACCGCCCCAATCCCAAACCGCGGTCGGATGATCTTCAATCGTTCCGCCGCGAAAGTTGCTGCCGCTGTTGCCAGCGTAGTCAGGAATTTGCACTTCGATATTGGCGGGTGCACCCAAAGCCTGCGTGCCACTGTTGGTCGGATAGATATTGGTTTTCGCGAGCACACTCGATGGGCACCAAAATCCTGGCACCCGTGCTCGATCCATTTCTTCCCAGTGGACCACGGGAGCCGCCCAATCCGCATTGATTGCATCGAAAGATGACGCGGAGAAGTCAATTCCATCGTAGATCGCTGACTGTTCCAACTGAGGCAAAATGGCAATGAACCAAGATGACTTCCGGGACCAACCATTCGCCGTGTAGTCCTCCGCGCGGCCAGACGCGGGAAACGACTTGAACGTCGAGTGGTAGTTGTGCAGCGCCAATCCGATCTGCTTCATGTTGTTGCTGCAGCTCATCCGGCGAGCGGCCTCACGAGCAGACTGCACAGCAGGCAGCAACAACCCAACCATCACTCCGATGATCGCAATGACGACCAGCAGTTCAACCAAGGTGAAACCACGTCGTGTGCGAATCGTATGATCGGCGCCGTCCGGACAAACGTGGGAACGCGATGACATAGTCGGATACATCAACATCGGACTCTCGATAAGACAGGGATTTGGTAGGAGGGCATCGAGCGAACTCGACCCTTTGGACGCCCCGATGTCACGCAACCATCATTCCGCCGCCCAAAACCTCGATTTCGCGATCACACCGTTTGCAAACCATTCGCTTGGAAATGCGCACACGAGAAAACCGGCTCCGAATAACGCCCTGCAAACCGACATAAAGCGAGTCTCTATGTGCCGCAAATCACCCTCTATAGAACGCAAAATCTTAATTTCTTGGTCAGTTTTTGCATTTCGTTTGCTGGACGAGCGGCCCACGCTTCTTTCGAAACATCCAGCCCGCGCGGCAAATTCGCATTTTTGTTTAAAAAAATTGCGGCAACGCCCAAATTTCAAGCGAACTGTCGCCACGGATTGGCGGTACTTCTCACTCAGTTTCAATCTGCTCCACCAGCCCGCAATTCATCGGCTTAGGTTTGATCTGACGATGCGGCACGGTCTAGTCGTCCCATGTGTTCCATAACGGGCTGTTGATTGAATGAGCCGTTCCGCGTTAGCGGCGGTTGATCAGACGCCAACCGGGGCCAACGCGCATCGGCTAATTGCTGTCATTCGGTATACGACTAAATCAACAGCCCGATAGCAAAGAACCGCATCAGCAGTAGTCGATTCAAGCTTCACTTCAACCGAAGACCGCACCACAACTGAAGAGCATTTCAGGCCGCCTCGTTCGCATCGAGACGGTCATGCGGAAGACTGTTAGACTGAGTCGGTTGCATCCCAGTCGTTAAAACGGAGTCCACGGACGTGTTGGTTGTTTCCGAGCTGTCGAAATCGTATCCCACCGCGGGCGAACCGCTGTCCGTCTTGCGAGGCGTCAACCTCGAGCTTTCCCCCGGACAATCTGCCGCGATTGTTGGTCCAAGCGGAAGTGGCAAGACAACGCTGCTACAAATTCTTGGAACCCTCGACGAACCAGACTCTGGTTCCGTCCAAATTAACGGCCAAGATCCGTTTGCTCTCGATGCACGCGAGCGAGCCGCCTACCGAAATCAAACGATTGGGTTCATCTTCCAAGACCATCATCTGCTGCCTCAGCTGTCCGTGACGGAAAACGTTCTCATCCCCGCCTTGGCGAATGGAAAACCAACCGGCGACGATCTCTCACGAGCAAGCGAATTGATCGACGCGGTGGGTTTATCACACCGAGCCACCCATTTGCCTCGCGAATTGTCTGGTGGCGAACGCGAGCGGGTCGCAATCGCACGAGCATTGTTGATGCAACCAGCGGTCGTTCTCGCTGACGAACCAACCGGCAATCTGGATTCCAAGACCGCGAAAACGATCACGGAGTTGTTGCTGCGTTTGCAATCCGAACAGAACACGGTTTTGGTGACGGTCACGCACTCGTTGTCGCTCGCCGACGAAATGAACGAACGCTTTGAGTTGGTCGATGGAGCCTTGGTTCGTCGCGAAAGATTTGGCATCACCGCATGACATCGACTCTTTCGCCGGAAACGTTGCAGCAGATCAAGCGACTCGATTTGAAGGCTCGCATGGTCGTGCGCGGATTCTTGCAAGGTTTGCACAGCAGCCCGCTGCAAGGTTTTTCGGTTCAATTCAGCGATCACCGTCGTTACGCACGTGGCGATGATCCAAAGTTGATCGATTGGCTGGTCTACGCGAAAACGGACAAGCACTATATCAAGCGGTTCGAAGCGGAAACCAACCTGAACGGTTTCTTGTTGATGGACCTTTCGAAATCGATGGGTTTCCGTCAGGGAACCTCGATGACAAAGTTCGAATACTCAACGTGCTTGGCTGCGGCGCTGACGTATCTGATGTCGCTGCAAAAAGACCCAGTGGGATTGCTCACCTTCGACGATAAATTGCGAGCAATCTTGCCCGCCCGAAGTCGCCGTGGACATCTCGGAGACGTTCTGGCGGCCCTGTCCGGGATGACTCCGGAAGGCACAACCGAACTGCCAAATTGCTTGGTTCAGGTTGCCGCCATGCTGAAGCAACACAGCCTCGTGATGCTCTTCTCCGACTTGCTGGGCGATCCCGAGGAAACGCTCGCGGCCCTGGCCCGACTACGACACGGCGGCCACGATGTGATCGTCTTTCATGTGCTCGACGACGCCGAAGTACGCTTTCCCTACGACGGTCCCGTGGAATTCGAGGACCCTGAAACTGGTGAGCTGGTCACGGTTGACGCGACGGGATTCCGAGCCGAATACCTCGATCAAATCGCCGCCTTTCGCGAAACGTACTCGCAAGGGTGCTCGGCACTGCGAATCGATTACGTCCCGCTGGACACCAGCATGCCGTTTGATCGAGCGCTCACCGAGTACCTGCAGCAGCGCCAGGCGAGGTTCTAAGCCGGCCAACTCATGGCTGCACGATTCGCATCTTCCGAACAATCCCAACTGAACGCATCTGCAGAGCGTTTCCACGCACCTGTTGCGAACAATGATCCGATTGTGCCGGCCATGAATCTGTGACGGGTTCTTTTTTCGGAACCCTTTGACCGACACTTGCCAACCAAGGGGTACTTTTGTCTGGGCACAGTCTCGAGAGATGAGAGCGACCAAGCACGCGCCGGCGGTGACACCAAACTCACTCGGCACGCGTTTTGTAAATCACTCCTAAACGCGTTGAATTTCAATCGCGAGACGACGCCCAGGTCTCACGCAAACCCTTTCCGGCCACTTGAGTCATGACTTCCCTGGGCGTCACCTTCGAAATACTCACGACACACCCGTCTCCTAGTGCCGGAGAAGTGCTGAGGCATGGTGCGACCAGCAACGACCCGTCGAGTCGTCAAAGTTGCCTGCGAGCTCTCGCGCGTCGCAAGGACGTGAAGTCGCTCAATTGGCTGATCAATCGTTTCGAGAAGTATCACGACGACTTGCTCTCGGTGCTGACCACATCCACTGGCCAAGTTGATGCCGGCTACCTGGGCACCGCTGTCTCCAAGCAGCTTGCCAAAGGCGGATGGAACCAGGCGATTGGATTGCGACTGATCGACATGGTCGATTGCCTCAACCAAACTTCCGCCTTGGCTACATTGATCGACCTGGCACAAAACCATGACGATTCGCTCATCCGTGCCGCTTCGGGCGAAGTCACCTTGTCACTCGCAAGTCCGCTGTCCAAAACGATCCGACACCGGAACAATAGCGAGCGAATGGATCCTGAGGCGGAACGATTCAGGCAATCAATCGCGGAGCGTCTGGGAGCCTCCGTCGAGAGATACAACGCTCACCGAAACAACGATCTACTGGATGCGTTTCTGGTCATATCAGATTGGAACGATGCGCTACTGCAGCGTTTGATGGGTGATGAATCGCCCACGCAAGAAACACTCCTGCGTCGGATGCGAACCAGTGAACATCAATCGGTTCTGCAACTTTTGGCGGGCTTCATACGACGTCGAAAGATCCCCGGGCCGGTGATCGGATTGTTGTTGCGTCGCCACGATGCAAAATTCTGTGAGACCTTGCTCGAGACCATCGGGGACGCTCCCACACCGGTCACCACGATCAATTTACGCGAGTACGGATTGCCCGATTGCTTGCGTGGCGGCGAGTCGTTCATGCGATCACTCGGCAGTGATCGCGACGCGGCGATGTGCAACGCCTACTCCATCGCGATGCCACACGAAACCGAATCCATTCACATGGTCTTCGCCATGCTGGAACGAGACGGCCTCAACGCGACCCATGCCGCGGAACTGTGTTTGAAACGCATCGAAGCGCCACAATTGGCCGACTGGGTCACGGTTCTAGAAGATTCGGTCGAGCATCGAGCGGCCCTGAATGAGAACACCAACCCATCCGACAACGTCCAGCAAGACGCCGGACTCGATCGGCCAATCAAATTGCTCGACAAATTGATCGACCTTTCCGATCACGAGTCCAAACCGCTCGCCCATGCGGCTCAAGCACTGCTTGCTCATCTGAACACCGCCGAGGTGCTCCCCGTTTTCGCGGAACTTTCACTTGAGGTTGGGCAGCAACTTGGTCGTGTCCTGATGCAAACTGACGCTAGCACTCTGGACATGATTCGCCAGGGACTTCGCCATGCGGTCATGCAGAACCGACTGGATGCAATCGCGTTCGCTGAGTCTCTTGGCTTGATTGATTTGATGATCGATCCGCTTCGACAAATTGCTCAGACAGACCACCAATCGGCAAAACTTCGGACCGCCCAAGCACTGGCACGCGGAACCGGATCTCAATCCGAAGCTGTGTTGCGAGAACTTTGCACCATCCAAAATGGGTCACTCCGCGATGCAGCGGTTGCGGCAATGGAAGAACGAGGACTGACGGTATGATCTCACCCGCTAACATGGATCTCACGCAGGTCACTCCTTTCTTCGCCGACTCCGACATCAGCCATTCACTGCCGCTGATGAATGTCACGCGCATGACCGACTTGGCTCCGCAATACCAAGTCGTGTCGGAAGATTCATCGATCCCGATGATCGTGATCGTCGGCGTCGTGCTCGCCTTGACAGCGATTGCCGGCGGTGTGACCTGGTACTACCGAACACGCGAACCGGAAGTCCCAACCAGCGACGCACTGACGATGGACCTTTGCCGAGCACACGGTCTGTCGATCTACCACCGAGGCTTGATCGACCGGTTGGCGACCGCTGCCGAGTTGCCTCACACCGCCGAAATGTTTCTGTCGCCATCACACTTCGATGCTGCCGTTGCAAAGGCCAAGCAATCAGTTCGACTGCGTCGCCATCACCATGGCTGGCTAGGCGAAATCCGTCGGATGCTATTTGACGCCTAAAGCAATCGTTCGCGGGAAAACTCGATTCAAACGCCTGCGACTTCGCAAGCTTTGTAGACCACTTTTGCTTGGCGGAATCCAATTCGCTCGTACAGTCGAACCGCATGCGTGTTTGCGGTCGTGACTTCCAGGTGCATGCGTTTCAGCCCCGCGGATTTGAACCCCGATGCGGATCGCATCATCAGCAAACGGCCCAAGCCATTGCCGCGGTGTTCCGGGACGACGCCCAAGTTTTGCACCGCGCCCCACTCATCCAGATCCAACCCTTGGATGGTGCCCACAGGAATCGGTCGGCCTCCCGGACGATCTCGATAACGAATCAACCAAGTCGCCTCCGGAACAAACGCGGCACGACTGGAAATTTCTCGCATCAATCTCAGGCAACCGTCGCGGCGTCCAAGACAAGGAAACACATCCGCGTCCATTTCGCTGCGGAAGGACTGAAATTTGGCCGCCGCATGTTCGCGGACCAATCCTTCTTCAAACGCCACCCATTCGTAACCGCGAGCGGCTAAATCAGGTGCGTCCCAAGAACCGCTCCACTCGCGCAGATTCATCTCCATGCGGTAACGGCGAAAGTAAGTCATGCCCACTCGGGTTGCCCCCTTTCCTGGATCACGGTCTCTTGTGAACAATCCAGTTTACCACATCAGCTGACTTTCGAGATGCAACCTGACACGCGATCCCAGCCCTTTGCCCCATTGTTCGATGACGTGATCGTTCTGACCGGTCCGACCGCTTCGGGCAAAACAGAACTGGCCCTGCGGGTCGCGGAAACTTTGGCATCCAAAACGAAAGGCCGGCAAGAAATTGAAATCCTTTCGCTCGACGCCATCGCGGTCTACCGCGGCATGGACATCGGCTCGGCGAAGCCCACCCCCGAACAACTAACCCGAGCCCCCCACCATTTGATCGATTTGGTCGATCCCTGGGATGAGTTCAGCGTCGCCGAATATCTGCAATCCGCTCACGCGCGCATCCAAGACATTCTGAAACGGGGAAAACTTCCCATGTTTGTCGGTGGCACGCCGATGTACTTGAAAGGCGTTCTGCGTGGGTTCGATGCTGGCCCGCCTGCCGACGAAGCGTTTCGAAACGCAGTCGAAGAAGATCTGCGTCAACATGGAATTAGCGCACTCCGAGAACGATTGCAACAAGTCGATCCGTTGTCGGCGGCAAAGATCGATGCGGGCGACTCACGGCGAATGATTCGGGCACTCGAGTTCGCTCGTGCGACCGGAACACCGATCAGCCATCGCCAACTGCAGTTCGACTCCGCACGTTCCAGCGACGACGGTTTGGTCTTTGCACTTCGTGTGCCTCGTCCGATTCTGCATCAACGAATCGAAACACGCGTCGACGAGATGTTCGCGGAAGGTTTGGTTGCCGAGGTGCAAGGCCTATTGGCTCTCGATCAACCGCTCTCCAAGACATCACGCCAAGCGGTTGGCTACCGCGAGATCATCGAAGCGATCGCAGCGGGCGACACCCCGGAGACCGCGGCGGAACAAGTCGTCTTTCACACCCGGCGATTGGCTCGACGACAAGAAACCTGGCTGCGATCGTTCTCCGAAATTCGCGGCCTCGGATCCTTCGAGGCCAATTCGGCTCCGGACATCGATCAGTGTGTGGAAACGATGGTCGAAACCATCCTGTCATTCGGACGCGGACGCTGACTCGAGCGAACTGGTTTCACAAATCCAGTTCCAGTCTCCATCGCTTTCAAAGTGTTCGCGAGAAAAATACATCGCTCGATTGTTTCCTAGATGCCAAACCAGTTTCTCGTCAATCCATTCGGTTCTCAGGTACTCGCTGCGAAACAGACGGATGCCATTCGTTTCATTGACGCTGACAACTTCATCTTCGCTGATCCATCCACGCTGGCGCCACGAAAATTCCTGAGACGGAACCGCCATCCAACGCCAACTGTTGTAAAAGTATCGCAACGTGCCGAGCATCAACAGCAATGATCCGACCGCCAACACGGTGAAACCGAAATGCCAGGCGACCGACATCCCGACTCCGTAAGTAACCACCAGTCCACCGTTGCGATACATGATTCCACGCACCGCTCCATGGTCCACCGGCATCTGAAGCGTGACTTGCCCGTCGAATGTAACGGCCGAATCCGGGCGGACTCCTAACTGCTTGCAATTGGATTCCATGACAGCGTCCAGATCCAACTGCGACGCATCATGTTCGCGCCAGACGGATTCAAGCTGTTTCCACACAGATGACTCGAACCGATCGAACAACCGCTTGGCCAAATAAAGCTGGACGTATGGACCTCCCTCCAACAACGGAACTTTTACACCGTGACGGTTCAACTCAGCCCGTCTGCAGTAGTCCGCGTTCAAGTAGTGGGTTCGTTCGCCGTCGTTGAACAACAAACCATTGGCAACGAATCGGCCGACGGCACGCCCGACCAAATCGGGGCGTTGCTTCAACGCACGACGCATCCGTCTGCCAGGACTGACATACTGCGTAGCGAGAGCGAATCCACTCGCGACTCCAAAACAGCAGACAAGCTTGGTAAATGTCTCGGAATCAAAACCATTCCGCACCGCATTGATCGAGACGACAGTCCCACCAATTACAAACGCAGGAATAAGAAATCCCCACATCAACACCGCCAATAGAAACCCCAATCCGCGTTGTGGTATCAATCGCCGAATGTCATCCGAAGTGATTTCGCCATCGAAAGCGAGATAAATTCCAACTTGATCGGAATTGGTCGCCGGATTGGGGTCCGTTCCATCCAACCGCATCGACGTCGCATACGGATTCACCAACGCTCGATGCAACTTGGACGACGAGGTTTGTTCGACGTCGCTGCCACCGTCCGTCATTCCGGTGGAAGCCAACCATAAGTCTCGGTCAGACCGCCGCACACGATTTCCCGAAGCTTGCCTAAACGAACCGGCTTACGAAGAATTTTGTACGCTCGCATTCGGGCCGCTTCACGCTCGATAGCTTCATCCATCAAAGCGCTCATCAAAACATATGGCATTGCATTGGGACGTTGCGAAAGAATCCGCATCACGTCCAGTCCCGTCACTCGCGGCATGTGCACGTCGAGCAACACCATGTGAATCGCGGTCTTTTCAATGACACGCAGAGCCTCGTCGCCGTCAGCGGCCTGTTCCGTCTTCACGCCACGGCGCACAAGAGCCTCGCAAACCACGCCGCGAAAATCGGCGTCGTCGTCGGTCACCAAGACTGTTGGGATCATGCCAGCGTCGACCATGGCTCATTCACACCCCCGCAAACAGAAAATGAGTTTTGATTCACGTTCAATTGTGAATCCCTTCATTATACGTCACAGGCTCGGTTTTGGGTTGCTCGCCCCGCAAGAGAGTTTTTTCCGCACGATCCACCCATCCGGCCCAACCAATTCTTTCGGAGAATCAACCCTGCCGGAGGCCCACCTGATTCACCGACCGTTTCGCAACCCAGCAAACCGTCACGGCGATCGAAATTCCCGGCTATCATGATACATCGCGTCGCGGCTCCGTTCCGCCACGCAACCTTTTCAATCGGAGTCATCCGTCACCGGAGCGTTTGCCCTTGAATTCCAAAGCGACCCCGCCAGCCGCTCCTCGTGGCGACGCCAGCCCTCAACCGCCAACCGCCTCGAAAACGTCCGCTCCGAAATCGGCGAACAACGCTCCCGCTGATGTTTCGGCCGTCGCGGAACTTTCCAAACGCGTCATCGGCAACGTCGAAAATGCGATCGTGGGCAAACGCAAACAGCTCGTCCTTTCGATGGTCGCTTGGCTCAGCGGAGGACACATTCTTCTCGAAGACGTTCCCGGTGTGGCCAAAACGATGCTCGCCCGAGCCCTCGCGAAAAGCCTCGGTTGTCACTTCAAACGAGTCCAGTGCACTCCCGATTTGTTACCCACCGATGTCACCGGCACATCGATCTTCAACCAGAAAAACTCCGAGTTTGAATTCCGCCCCGGCCCGGTGTTCACGCAGATTCTGCTCGCCGATGAAATCAACCGAGCCACGCCGCGAACCCAGGCCTCGTTGCTCGAAGCGATGGCGGAAGCCCGCGTCACGGTCGACGGGAAATCCTACACGCTAAATCCTCCGTTCCTCGTCATCGCCACTCAAAACCCCGTCGATCACGAAGGCACCTTCCCGCTGCCCGAAGCCCAACTCGACCGTTTCCTCATGCGTTTCTCGTTGGGTTACCCATCCATCGAAGAAGAGCTGCGGATGCTGGATTTGCTGCAGTTCAAACATCCGGTTGATTCGATGTCCGCGGTCGCAACCGCCGAACAATTGGTCGCGGCTCAACAAGCGATTCGATCCGTTCACGTCGACCCGCGAGTCCGCCACTATCTGCTTCAAATCGTTCACCAAACTCGGCACAACGAAAACTTGGCTCTCGGAGGCAGCCCTCGCGCGACGATCGCCTTGTTCCGATGCAGTCAAGCGATGGCGGCCATTCGCGGCCGAACGTTTGTGACCCCCGACGACGTCAAGAAAATCATCGCTCCCGTGATGAACCACCGTTTGATCCTGCGACCGGAAAGTCGACTTCGGAAGCTGACCACGGAAAAGGTGCTCGAGGAAATCCTCAGTGAAATCGCGGTGCCCACAATCTCATCATGACGGACAACGGCAACGCATCGGAATCGCCATCCGATCCGCCCGCTCCTTCGCGTTGGCTGACAATCATCGTCGTGTGCGCGATCGTTGTCATTCTGGGTATGGTCGCCGGTGCTGGGTTGTGGATGACCGCCGCGATCACCGTGGCCGCGGTCGTCGCAATCGGCAACTGGGTCGCCACCCAGTGGTCCGCGGGAGTCGTTGCCGTTCGCTTGGACTCACCCGAAGAAGGCCGTGACCTCGAGGTCGTGATTGGATCACTGGTTCCGGTCACGGTCGAAGTCACCAACCAAGGCAAACTGCCCGTTGCCTGGGTCCTGGCCGAAGACCTGATCCCTCGCGCCGCCACACAACAAGCCCGCCAAGCCGACGGCATGGCAATCGATCCACGCACCACGCCGCTCCCCATCGAAGGCGCCCGTTTGGCTGTCATGGCGTTGTTGCCCGGCCAGACCAAACGAATCGAATACTCGGTACGTTGCCACCGTCGAGGCTACTTTCAAATCGGTCCAACGGTTCTGGAAACCGGCGACCCCGTCGGCATGTTTCGCCGTTATCGATTGGGAGCTCGACCGATGTTCGTGACCGTGCTTCCGAAAGTCCAACTGCTGTCGACTTACGAAATCGGTTCGCGTCGCCCGATCGGTGAAATTAAAATCCGAGCCTCTTCCATGACCGATCCCACGCGACTGCGAGGTATCCGGCAATGGCAGATCGGCGATCCTCTGCGTAGCGTTCATTGGGCCGCGACCGCTCGAACCGGGATCCTGCACAGCAAAGTCTACGAGCCCTCCTCGGTCGCCGGTGCGACGATCATTCTGGACTTGCATGTCGATACCAATCCCGATCAACACGAACCACTGCGAAGCGATCTGACGATCACCACCGCGGCTTCCATCGCCGCGGCACTGCACGACGCTGGCGAACCCTTTGGATTGGCCACCAACGGACGCGACGCAGCGGACCGGATCCGCACCGAGGGCTTTCGCGGCGACCATCGCGTACGTGATGCATCCGTGAAAGCAGCCTCGCTCAAACAACTTAATGAGCGATTGCGACCGGTGCTCGTGGATGTTGATCGCGGACCGGTTCACCTGAAAGAGATGTTCCGCACGCTAGCTCGACTGGAACGAACCGATGGTTTGACGCTGGCCGAGTTCCTGGTCGAAACCGAGTCGCAACTTTCCAGCGAGACAACCATGTTGGTGATGTTGCAACAAGCCACCGAAGCCGACATCGCGGCCTTGGTCGGACTGTCTCGTCGCGGTTGGGCGATCGCCGTCGTGATCAACACACTCGACATCGATCGATACTCTCGCATGGCCGGTCCGCTGTTGGCCGAACGCATCCACGTCAGCCATCTGCAAGACGAAGACAGCATCATGGACGTGTGCCGAGCCCAGATGGCACGATGAGCGTGTCGTCTCCATAGACCAATTGAGACACCCAACAAATCGCTTCAAGAAACCCGCCACTCTATAGCCTTCGCATTGAACGCGGCTTCTGAACCGTTTCATAGGATCAATGCGACATGAATCCCCGGTCGGACGTGCGCAAAGTGCTCCAATCCGCCGAACAAGCGTTGAATTTTGGATCGGGTAAGAATACGTTTCAATTGGAGTTCGTCGTAAAATCATCCGCAGATTCACGGCCTGTTCTCTCCCGCCCCCTCCCCACCCAAACACGACGTTGCACGAAGTCGTCACCGACAGATCTCGGCGGCGATTCCTGCTTGGTGTTTCCACCAACGTCGCGAGGCCCGCCTCTCCATCTGGCATCCCACCGTTGCAACTGATGAAAACTAAGTCGTTCCCTTTCGACGTTCGTCGCCTCCCGATCGCATTGACCTTGCTCTCCGCGATTGCTGGTCCATCATCCACGTTGCCGAATGCTTCCGCGGGCCAACCTCCCGAGCAACTCACCGAGTTCCTGGAACTGAACTGCACCTACTGCCACGACTCCTCTACACAAGAAGGGGACCTGGACCTCGAGTCGCTGACATTGGAACTGGCCGACCCCGACAACTTCCATCTTTGGGAACGCGTCTTCGATCGAATTCGCGAAGGAGAGATGCCACCGGAAGAAGACTTGGATCCCGCCGAGTCCCAACCGTTCTTGGCAAAGCTACACGGAATCCTCGACGGAGCCGACAACGACCGCATCAACACCGAAGGCCGAGTGCCCACGCGACGCCTGACGCGAACTCAGTACGAGCGCAACGTTTGCGATTTGCTTGCGATCGATGTCCCTCTGCGTGAATTCCTTCCCGAAGAATCTCTCGCGGATGGGTTCGACACGGTTTCCAGCAGTCAACAAGTTTCGGACCATTCGCTGGCAGCCTACCTCGATGCAGCCGACTTCGCGCTGCAAACCGCATTCGATCAACTGCTCGGGTCCGATGCCTCGGTCGATGGTTCCCCCGACACAATCCACCTGGACTGGAACAAGCTTCGCCGAAACGAAAAACGAACGAACCGCGAGCCCGAAGGACGTCCCGATCACAAGGACATTGTCTCGTGGTCCAGCAGCCAAAACTTCTACGGACGAATGCCAGCGACGTCGGTTCCAGAAACCGGCCGCTACAAAGTTCGAGTGAAAGCCCGCTCGGTCAACACTCCGAAAATGGGTCGCGTCTGGTGCAGCGTCAACAGCGGCGTGTGTTCGGGCAAAGCATCCACGATGTATTGGATCGGAAGCATCGAAGCGACGGATGAAACTCAGGTCTACGAATTCGATGCGTGGATTCGCGAAGGCCACATGCTGCAGATCGTCCCCAATGACTACGGCATTCGCCGCGTCGCAGCCAAAGCGGTGGATTCGAAACCTGGCGTGGTGGAAGAAATGGGTGTCGCTGGGATCGCGATTGAGTGGATTGAGCTGGAGCGACTCCGGGGCGACCGCGAAAAGATCAAAGTGGCTCTGGTCGGTGACTTAGAACTCCAACCCATCGATGCAACCAACAAACGTTCCAAGCAACGTTTCAAAATCGTCTCGGCTAACCCCAAACAGGACCTGAAACAACGAATCCACGCCTTTGCCGAGCAAGCGTTCCGGCAAGAAGTCGATCCGTCAGAGTTGGACACCTATTTCGAATTTGCTGAGGCGAGACGTCAGGCCACACGCTCCATGCAGGACGGTCTGCGTGCGGGCTACCGAGCCATCCTGTGCTCATCTCGTTTCCTCTACTTCGATGAATCGCCCGGCGTCTTGTCCGACGAAGCTCTCGCGAATCGGCTCAGCCATTTCCTTTGGGGACGAGCACCGGACGACGAACTTCGACGCCTCGCTCGCTCAGGCAAACTTCGCGAGCCGGAAGTCTTGCGAGCCCAAACCGAACGATTGCTGAACGATCCGCGATCACAGGTCGCAATCAACGAGTTCACCAATCAGTGGCTGGAACTCTACGAACTCAACAGCACCACGCCGGATGGCAAGCTGTATCCCGAATACGATGTCATTTTGCATCAATCACTGCCCGATGAAACGCACGCCTATGTGACGGAACTGGTTCGTGAAAACCTATCCGTGACCAACCTCGTCGATTCGGACTTCACGTTTCTCAATCAACGCTTGGCTCGCCACTATGGCGTCGACTGGCCCGGCGGAACCGACATGCAACGCGTCGCGATCGATGACGATTGCCGACGAGGCGGCATCATCACTCACGGCAGCGTCCTGAAAGTCACGGCTAATGGCACCACCACGTCACCAATCATTCGTGGCATTTGGATGCTGGAGAAAATCATTGGCGAGCACGTGCCGCCACCGCCCGCCAACGTTCCCGCGGTCGAACCGGATATCCGAGGTGCAACATCGATTCGCGACCAACTCGACAAACACCGCAACATCGACAGCTGTGCTGCTTGTCATGTCAAAATTGACCCACCGGGCTTCGCGCTGGAAAGCTACGATGTGATCGGTGGATGGCGGGAGCGTTACCGTGCCGCTTCTCCCAACAAGAAACAACGCTGGGTGCCCGGTCTGCCAATCGACCCGAGCCACGCTTTCACCAGCGGGGAAGCCTTCGACGACATCGAAGGCTTGAAAGCGATCCTCACGAAAAGACCGGAACAATTGGCGAAGAACCTTGCATCCCAATTTGTGACCTACGCGACGGGAGCGTCACCAACGTTTGCCGACCGAGACGAATTGCAACGCATCGTCGCCGCGACCCAGCCAACGGACTACGGCGTCCGATCACTGATCCACGAAGTGATCCAAAGCCCGCTGTTCCAAAACAAATAGACCTCCACAAAATTTGCCGTTATGAATACCAAACCCTTTGTGAACAACCAATCGTTGTCTCGCCGAACCGTGCTCCGGGGCGCCGGCGTCACCATGGCTCTGCCTTGGTTGGACTCGATGGTGCCCGCCTTCGGCCGCGAAGCGACCTCCGCGGCCAACCCTCCGCGTCGATTCGTTGGCATCAGCAACGCTCTGGGATTTCACGGGCCATTCTTGTTCCCGAAAAAGAGCGGTCGCGACTATGAAACGACGCGGTATCTGAAACCAATCGAAGACCTGCGTGATCAATTCACAATCATTTCGGGAGCATCTCACCCCGGCGTCGGTGGCGGCCACAAAGCCGAACCGTGCATCCTTTCCGCAGCTCCTTACAGCGGATCCAACTTTCGCAACACGATCTCGCTGGACCAACTGATGGTCCGAGAACTCGGGGGTCAGACCCGATTCCCGTCGTTGGTCCTCAGCTCCAACGGCACCACCGGCACGTCGTACACTGCGAACGGGTCGATGATCCCGCCGATCAATTCACCACAGAAGTTGTTCGCACAACTGTTTATCGACGACAGCCCCGCTGCTCAGAAAGCTCAAAAACAACGTATTCGCGAAGGCCGCAGCATCATGGATCTCGTTGCGGCAGAAGCCAAAACGATGCAGCGTCGATTGGGGCCAACCGATCGCGAAAAGCTGGATGCCTACTTCACCAGCGTTCGCGATCTAGAACGTCGCTTGGACATGAACCAAGGCTGGGCGGAACGAGCCAAACCCAAAGTCAACGAAAAAGCACCGGCGCCAGTTTCCGACAACAGTCACACGATCGCGAAACAATCCGCGATGCACGACGTGATTTACCTCGCCATCCAAACCGACAGCACGCGGTTCATCACCATGCACACCGATGGCGGTGGCGAACGCGTTCCATTGGAAGGCGTCGACCAGGGATATCACCAACTCAGCCACCACGGCCGCGACGAAGACAAGATCACACAACTTGGAATCATCGAAGAAGCCCAAATGCGATCCTGGGGCAACCTGGTGAGACGACTTCACGAAACGCAAGAAGGCAACGGAAACCTGCTGGATCAAACGATGCTGCTGCTCACATCCAACCTGGGCAACGCATCATCTCACGACACCAAGAACATGCCCGTGGTGGTCGCCGGCGGTGGATTCCGTCACGGTCAACACCTCGCGTTCGACAAGACCAACAACTACCCGCTACCGAACCTGTACACCTCAATGCTGCAACGCCTCGGCCTCGAAGTCGACTCTTTCGCAAGTGCCACCGGCACCATGCGAGGCCTCGAGTTCGCCTAAGTTCCTAGCGGAGCGGCGTGAGCCGCCCGGTAATGAGTTCCTAGCGGAGCGGCGCGAGCCGCCCGGTCCGTCACCGGAGGGCTCGCGCCCAACCGCTATGATTTGCGATCGCAACACTTACGAAACAAAACCAAACCTCACTGCAGATACTGATGCACGCACGTGATCGCCAGAGCCCCATCACCGACTGCGAAGGCGCATCGCTTGGTGGTTCCGCTTCGAACATCGCCGCACGCGAACACGCCGGGGTTGGTCGTTTCCAATTCGCACGGCGTCCGTCCTTCAGGCAACTTCTCGTGATCATGAATCATCGGCCCGGTCATCACAAAACCGCGTTCATCCAACGCCACCGAATCGGGTAGCCATTCGGTGTGCGGCTTCGCTCCGACAAAGATAAATGCCGAAGGACAATCCAACGTCGACCGTTCGTCCGTTTGATTGTTTCGAATGCCGACTTGCTCGAGATGTTTGTCTCCGACCATTTCACTGATTTCGGTGTGATACATCACTTCAATGTTCGGTTGCTTCTCGATTCGGTCCGCCAAGTAACTGGACATTCCTTTTCGCAAGTCACCTCCACGAAGCAAGACACGAACGTCGCTGGCGTGCTGCGACAAAAACATGGCGGCTTGTCCGGCCGAGTTCCCACCGCCAACGACAACCGCGGTCGCCTCTCGGCAAATCCGGGCCTCCACCGAGGTCGCGGAATAGTAAACGCCCATGCCCTCGAACCGTTCACAAGCATCCAACGGCAATCGCCGATACGACGCCCCCGTCGCAATCAACACCGTCCGCGTGCGAACCTTTTGCCCAGTGCAAAAGTCGACTTCGTAGTCACCATTCTCAGCCTTTGACATCGACGCAACCGACACGGGTGCGGTGAACTGCGCCCCAAATTTCAACGATTGCAGGTAACCTCGGTTCGCCAAATCCGCGCCAGTCAAACCGGCCGGAAACCCCATGTAGTTTTCAATTCGCGAACTTTGCCCGGCCTGCCCGCCAGGTCCCATTCGATCAACCACCAACGTCTGCAACCCTTCGGATGCACCGTAGACCGCGGCTGCCAACCCGGCCGGTCCAGCACCAACGATCAGAACGTCGTAGGTCTGATCAGGAATCTCACGACAAATGCCCAAGCATTCTGCGACATCGGCAAGCGACGGTTTGCGAACCATTCTTTTGCCGCAACCCAACACCGGAGTGTCTTCCTCGGTGACGTCCCACTCACGCAGCAGGTTTCGACCTTCCTCTGTCTCAGTGTCAAACAACGTGTGCGGTACCTTGTTCTTGTAAAAGAACTCACGCAGATGCATCGTCTCTTTCGAGTGGCTCGAGCCCGCCAAACGAATTCCCAAAAACCCGGACGCTTCCAGTCGTTGACGACGAAGTTGAAACGCATCGAGCAACTTGTCGCTCAGCGTCGGGATCTCGCCCAGCATTCGGCGAATGCGGCACGCGGTCACCTCAATCGTTTCGCAGTCCCCTTTGGCAACTGCACTGATCACCGCCGGACGCCCCGTCAAAAGGTCGACATCGCCGGAAAACGATTTCGCTTCATGCAACGCCACCTCGCGAGGTTCGCCATGAGAATGGTCCAAGATACGAACCGCACCGGACTTGATCGCGAAAAACGAGTAGTCCATCTCACCTAGATCGAACAGCAGATCGCCGTCGGCGAATCGACGAACCGTCCCAATCTCTTCCAAACAAGCCAACTCATCCTCGGTCAACAGAGGAAAGGCCGCGGTGTCGGGCAGTTCATTGAGCATGGTTCGGTTCCGTTGTGATGAATGGCGGATTCGCCTCTTTCGACTCTAAGAAAGCTGCGTCATTTCATGAATGTGAATGTCTTCCACGGCACCTTCGGTCGCTGCTCCGAAATCCTTCAACGGCTGACCAGCCGTGTGTTGCTGCCACAATTCACGTGATTCCCAGTTTTCATAGAACATGAAGTGAGCCGGGTTTTCGTTGTCCTGGTGCAAGTCGTAGTTCACGCACCCTTCTTCCTTCAGCGTCGGTGCGATCAACTTCACGAGTTCGCTCTTCACGAGGTCGACTTGATCTTCTTTCGCGGTGATGTGAGCGACGATGGTCAGGATTGCCATGACAATTCAATGGTTGTTTGAGGGAACGTTCCACCATCAGACGATCCATGGTGCAAACGAAAGAGAGTTTAGCTGCCAACTTCGGCTAGCTTTTTAGAAAAGGCCTCGTAGGGCAATGTGTTGGCAACATCGGCCGAAGTCAGCCCACCGCGGCGAGCCTGCCGGATTCCGTAACGCATCACCCACAGCCCATCCGTGACGTGAGCGTCGGTGTTGATCACGATCGGAATACCTCGTTTCTTCGCCGCCGCCAGGTGAACGTCGTTCAAATCCAGCCGAGCCGGATTCGCATTGAGTTCGAGAAACTTGTTGTTCTCTTTCGCGGCCTGCATCACGGCATCCATGTCAACGTCGTAAGCCTCGCGGCGATTCAAAATCCGACCTGTCGGGTGAGCAATGCAGTCCACGTGTGGGTTCTCGATCGCACCCAGGATACGGTCTGTGATCTGATCGCGAGGCTGCTTCTGCCCGTAGTGAACACTTCCCAGAATCCAATCGCCTTGTTCCAACACCTCGTCAGGCAAATCCATGCCACCGGCTTCAAGAATATCGCACTCGATGCCTTTCAGGATGACCAAACGGCCTTCGTACTGCGGACGAATTTCGTCGATGATCTCCCACTGCTTGAGCAATCGTTCGGCGTCCAATCCGCCCGCCATCGTCACTCGTTTGCTGTGGTCAGTGATTGCGATGTACTTCAAACCTCGCTCGATCGCCGCATTCGCCATCTCCGCGATCGTGTTCTGGCCATCGGTTGCCGAAGTGTGCATGTGCAAGTCGCCGAGCACATCGTCGGTGTCAATCAGATCAGGTAAGTCACCGTCTGTTGCCAACTCGAATTCATGGCGATCTTCGCGCAACTCCGGCGCAATCCATGGCAAACCGATCGATTGATACACGTCTTCTTCCGTCGCGCCTGCCACGCGAGATTCGTCGTCCAGCTTGAACACGCCGTACTCGTTGATCTTGTACCCGTGTTCCTTCGCGATTCGGCGAACATGAATGTTGTGAGCTTGGCTGCCGGTGAAGTACTGCAGCGCCGCCCCGAACTCTTCAGCGTCCACCAATCGCATGTCGACCTGGAACGCTTTGCCGACACGGATTGACATCTTTGTGTCGCCGCGTCCGATGATCGACACCAAGCCAGGAAAACTCGCAAGATGATCCATCGCGGCGGCTCGGTCTGAAGCAACCGCCAACAAATCCAGATCACCAACCGTGTCACGGCCTCGTCGATAGCTGCCCGCCCATTCCATTTGCTCGATCACGTCGCAAGCCTGCATGTGCTTGCCGATCTCGCGGGTGAGATCATCTGCCTTCGACCAGTAGATTCGCTCCGACGCCGCTTTCGCGATCGCCATCCCGTCCAGGATCGCCGCTTCCGTCTTTTTGGCGAAACCTTTCAGGCTGGCGACACGTCCTTCTCGACACGCTGCCGCCAGATCTTCCAGCGACTCGATGCCCAATTCTTCGCGAAGCTTGCTGGCCTTCTTGGCACCCAGCCCGGGAATCCGTGACATTTGAATCACGACCTCCGGGACCGCCTCTCGCAACTTTTCCAATTGCGGAAGCGAGCCTGTCTCTAAGAGAACCTTGGTTTTCTCCGCGATGGTTTTGCCAATCCCGGGCAGTTTCGACAAATCTCGATCCGGATCCGACGCCAAATTCGCGATCGGTTCATCGAGGTCGCGAATTGCACGAGCCCCGTTCTGGTACGCACGGATTCGGAAAGGGTTTTCACCTTGAAATTCGAGTAGCTCAGCAAGCTCTTCGAAGACGGCGGCAACAGCGGAATTGTCCATGGGAAGATTCGAACAAGGCTTCTCGGGCGGTCAACAGAAGCCCTCATTCGACGTCGGAGGCAGCTTCCTTGCAATGGTGTGGCCAACTCATCGTCACCTTGGTTCCCGATTTGTCATCGGATTGCAACTTCAACGCCCCCGCCAACGCATCAATCACCAACGAAGCCACCGTCAATCCCAACCCAGCACCTTCGCGTCGATCTTTGCCGGTGCCCAAGCACTCAAACGGCTCGCAGATTTTTTCTGCGTACTGCGTGTCAAATCCGATGCCATTGTCTTCGACCGCAACCGAAATCATGTCGCTGGTTTGTTGAATCGCCACGACGACTTTGAGTGGTCGCGATTCTTCGGCGAAAGAGATCGCATTTCGCAGCACTTGCTGAATGGGAATTTCCAGCAGACTACGATCCACACACGTTTTGGTATCGCCTTGAACCGTCAAGACTGACGCATCCCCACCAACCTTTTGCCACGCGTCGGCCACCAACTCAGCGACACCGTACGCCTCTTCCGAAAAGCGTTGGTTCGGATTCGCGGCGGTGGCGTGCAACGTCTCGATGCTTCTCATGTGCAACGACACCATGTTCGTCAACTGCTGCATCCGCTCGGCGGCGGTGCGAACGGTTTGCAAAGAACGTCGGGCATCATCCAAATCCAATGGTTCGGTCAATGCCTCGTCCACAAAGCCTGAAAAGAAGGACACGTGCCGCGTCGGAGCACTCAAGTCATGCATCAAACGACGCAAGTACTTGGTGTCGATGACCGGACCGGAAGCCGCCGCAGGCGACGGTGAGGCTAGATCAACGGTAGTTCCATCCAGCGATGGCTCAAGAGACATGTTTGGCACTCCGACGAATCAAGTTTTCTTTCCAAGCTTCTGACAAATGCTGGCATCCGGCCAACCGAAGATCCGCCGCGGCATCACGAGGTTTCGCAAACAATATGTCGTTCGCAACATCGATGGTGAACTCGGGATGAGGCCGTTCGACCAAACTCAGCGTTTGACCGGCTTGCAGATCCCCACGATGTAATACCCGCATGTACCACCCAGTCCGCCGCGTTGCCTGAACTCGCACCGCTAACTTAGGCAGCCCCCAACGTTGGGACAACTTCCAACACGGCTCTCGAGGCTGTGAAACTTGCAAGCAAAGACCACCAGCAGTCGCAGATTGGCACTCAAAAATATCACCGACGCACACTTCGGACTCGAGCATGCCGGAAAGAGTCAGGTTTTCTCCAAACGCACCGGATCCCCAATTGATCTCAGGAAATTCGGTTTTCCAAAAAGAATAGTGCGATTCGCAATAACCCAAGACGGCCTTGTCGACTCCGCCATGGTGCACTTTGTCCGCTTGTTCATCACCGTCCAGACCTAACTCCGAAGTCGGCACCGGACCGAACACGACACTTTTTTCAATGGCGGATACCCAGGGTCGATTCGGATCGCCATTTTTGAAATAAGACTGGCAAGCCCCAATTTGAACAGAAACAATTCGCAACGAATCAGTCATCGCTAGCCCCCTCGTGCACACGGCAACAATCATTGTCGGTAATCTGTCCGGCAACCCACCTTGGACGTGATGCCCTTCGTCCCAAAGCTTGGTTCTATCCTACCGTTTGATCCCTTCCCCAACGATACGTCTTCTTCCATGAATCCCAATCCCGACCGTGACCCAACCCAATTGCGTTCCCATCGTTGGTTCGGCCGTGACGACTTACGTTCTTTTGGCCACCGTTCACGCTTGAAAGGGATGGGTTTCGACGACATTGATTACCGCGATCGTCCCGTTGTCGCGATTCTGAATACTTGGAGTGAACTGAATACCTGCCACTCGCATTTTCGCGATCGAGCGGATGAGGTCCGGCGTGGCATCTTGCAATCCGGCGGCTTCCCCGTCGAAGTGCCCGTGATGTCACTGGGCGAAATGATGATGAAGCCAACCACGATGCTGTATCGCAACCTGTTGGCAATGGAAGTCGAGGAAGTTCTGCGTTGTCACCCGATCGATGCGGCGGTGTTGATGGGCGGCTGCGACAAAACTGTTCCCGCGATGTTGATGGGAGCAATTAGCGCGGACATCCCCAGTCTCTTTTTGCCGGCCGGAGCAATGTTGCGAGCCCGCTGGAAAGATCAAACACTGGGCAGCGGCAGCGATGCTTGGAAGTATTGGGACCAACGATTGGCAGGCAACCTTTGCGATCGCGATTGGAACCAAGTTGAAAACTGTATCGCCGCGTCCGCTGGCACCTGCATGACGATGGGAACGGCCAGCACGATGGCCTGCGTCGCGGAAGCGATGGGTTGGACGCTTCCGTCCGCCGCCACCATTCCCGCCGTGATGGCTGATCACTCCCGATTGGCCGTCGCAACCGGACGACGCGCCGTCGACATGGCTTGGGAACAACTCAAACCCAGTACATTCTTTGACTCACGCAGCATCGACAATGGACTGACAACGTCTTTGGCAATCGGCGGCAGCACCAACGCGATTGTGCACCTGATCGCCATCGCAGGCCGACTCGGCGAAACCTTGACGCTCGACCGCTTCGATGAACTGTCGCGGCAAACTCCAGTTCTGGGTGACTTGCGCCCCGGCGGTCGATTCCTCATGCAGGACTTCTTCGAAGCCGGCGGACTGCCCGCCCTGCTGCAACGTCTTCGCGATCTGCTGAATTTGGATTGCAAAACCGTCGCCGGGACAACACTCGGTGAACAAATCGAAGAAGCCGAAGTGCACGACAACGAAGTCATCCGGACTCGCGAGAATCCGGTCTCACCGGCGGGAGGCGTCTGCTTGCTGCGTGGCAACCTGGCCCCATCTGGGTGCGTGATTAAATCCATTGCCGCCAGCAAAAAGTTGCTGCATCATCGCGGCCGTGCGGTGGTCTTCAATGACTACCCCGAGATGAAAAAAAACATCAACGATCCCGACTTGGAGGTGGATGAAAACAGCGTGTTAATTCTTCGTTCGGCCGGTCCGCTCGGTGCCCCCGGTTTTCCAGAATGGGGCATGTTGCCGATTCCTAAAAAACTCTTGCAGGCCGGTGTCACCGACATGGTCCGCATGAGCGACGCGCGGATGAGCGGAACCAGTTACGGAACCTGCGTCCTACACATCGCTCCAGAAAGTGCCGCGGGCGGACCGTTGGCTCTCGTCGAAACCGGTGATGAGATTGAGATCAATGTGCCAGAGCGTTCGATTCATTGGCACATCGACGATGACGAACTTGCTCGACGCCGAGCGAACCAACCGGGCGCTGCACCCGAACCCGCTCGCGGTTACATGAAGCTCTACGCGAAACATGTGACGCAAGCTGACCAGGGATGCGACTTCGATTTCCTCGCCGGTCGGTCACCGGGCGAAGAACCCGCCATCCACTGATCGAATGCGACTACAGCGAAGGGACCGACATCCCCGATCCGCCGCCAGAACGAGTCATCGGCATTCGAGGCACGCCAATTCGCGGAGTCGGTTTTGGAACCGAACGAGCCTGGATCTCGATCCCGAACTCCTTTTGCAATTCCCAATTCGCAAGCTCCGCCCATGGCGTGTCACGGTGTTGGTTGACGCATTCGTTGAGCACTTGCCTGGCTTGCTCCGCGAGCGCCACGCCGGGCGACGTGTTCATGTGATACGAAGGCATGAAGATCAGCATGTTCGTATCGGTTTGGATGTGCTCACCGGCTGAGTCACAAGCGGCGATGTATTCGTGATAGCGTGCCATCGCCGCCAGCGATCTTCCCCTCGCCAGGCTGAAGGCGGCCCGCCAGCGTTCGGATTTTTCACCCTCCAACAATGCTCGCCAATTGTGCGTTTTAGATTCTGACAATAGCGCGTCCAACGACTTCAAAGCATCCTCGCTCTTGGATCGTTCGCGTTTGACCAGCCTGCCAAACTGCGATCGAAAGGCAGATGGGGTCAAGTACATCGTCGTGAATTGCATTGGATTGATCGGCGATCGCTTTCCCATGAACAGCGTCCGAGGTGCCGCGAATTGCTCCTTCTCTCGCATGGTCAGATCAGCGGACTGAACGACGAAAGATCGCAACAAACTGTCTTGCACGGACACACGCACCTCTCCCTCAGACCGATAGCTGGGCATGTACCGCCTGAGCTTTTCCACATCGTATTGGTCCGAGACACCGTCGTCGTAGAGCGTGTAAGTGCCGCCCGTTTGCAACGCCAATCGAGTCAGCGAGTAAGGCCCAAACCCAGACAACACACGCTCGCGATAGGCACTCCCATACCAAGGCAACGCGGTTACGGATTGCATCTTGACCAGCTTCAACGGCACATCCGCCTCGTGCCAATAAGGCAAGAAAATCCGCTGCGGAACCGCGGATTCAGGACCTCGATCCACGGTCAAAAAGTACTCGGCACCGCCCCGCTGGTCGGACTTCCATCGCTGCAATCCTTTTTGCATGCCCATCACGGCGGTGGGGCCCAGCACGTGAACCACCGCCTTGGCTTCGCGGCAATTCGCGATCGTGTATTCCAGCTTCTCCACGTCATCGCCGGATTCGTCCGTCAACAACACGATCATCAATCGTTCTTTGCGCTTCGTCTTGTACCGATAGTGATTGAGCACATGGTCCACCGCGGACATCGTGTTCTCGACTCCGCTGGTGTCGACCGGCACTCGAGTCATCGCATCGATTGCATTGACGCCAACCAGTGACGGACGAGAGACCTCGTTGATGCCTCGCCCGAACGCGACCACACTGCTGAACAACCGATGCCGATCAATTCCGTCCGAAGTATCGGGCCGAGACAACGCGCCGATCTCTTCATAAAATTCGCGAATCCGTCGTGCCATTCGGTCTCGGTTGAGTTGCAAACTGATGGAAGCATCGAGCAACCACACGACCAATGTGTCGCCCTGCTTCAGTTCGCCACGGATCGCGTTCTCGACCGACTGCGTTGCGGACTCGATTCCATCCGCGGCACCGATTTGCTCTACCGTTGATTCAGTCCGCTCCGTCGTCTCGCTGCCGCCGACTTCGGTCATCATCTTCCGGATCGAAGCCAACCGAGTCTCGGGAGTCGGGCGGAGCAGCTCGACCGAAGACGCTTGCAATCCTTCCAAGGACGGCATCAATTCAGGAAGATCCACTTCCGTCATCTCCGATGTCGTCGAAGTCTCAACGGGTTCGTCCTCGAAATCGAGTTCGCCCATGTCGGGCATTTCGATCGAAGCGATCGGCATCAACGAGAACGTCGACTCCTGATCACCCAAGTCAGTAAAACTCGCAGTGATCACTTGTCCTTGCCTGTCCATCCAGTCGGGAAAGACCCACAGTCCCATCACCAGCAAGGCGGCGGTATGAAAGATCATCGATACCAACCAAGGATGATCTTTCAAATGCTGTCGAATCTCTGCCAACGTGTTTCGCATCAGTCGATCGCCCTGAGAGGAAAGTGTTCGCTGGGAACATGCTGCTGTTTCGCGATCGCCTGGATCTTGGCCATCACGTCTGGGTGCGATTGACTCACGTCAGTCGACTCCGCTAAATCCTTCGACAAGTCATACAGGGCAAACGCCGGTGGCTCTGTCACGCCCTTTTTGGGACGACGTGACAAACCCTTTCGGATCGCTTTCCAATCGCCCATTCGAATCGCTTGTTGGCCGCTGTAACCCGGCGATTCCCAATACAGAAACTCGTGGTCCTTCTGGCTCTCGCCATGAAGCAATGGCAGAAACGAGACACCGTCCGTCGTGCTCGCGTCGACCTTCACACCAGCGGCGTCCGTCAGCGTTGGCAAAAAATCCCACCACGCGCCGATCCAATCCGACGTCCGACCAGCCGGAACGACTCCTGTTTGACGAGCGATCATCGGCACACGAATACCACCTTCGTCGAGCTGCCCCTTCAGGCCTTTCATTCCCTTGGCCGATTCGAAGTAATCGCTGTCAGATCCGCCCAAACGGTTGTACGTCGGACCATTGTCGGACGTGAACAGGATCAACGTGTTCTCACCCAGCCCCAAAGAATCGATCAAGTCGACGACTTGCCCAACCCCTTCGTCCATTCGAGTCACCATCGCTGCGTAGCCGGCTCGCGGACGTGGGTGTTTGAGATAACCGCGATGCTCGTACTCGGCTTCTTCGATCACACCTTCGTATTCGTCGACTTCGTCTTCGGGCACCTGAATCGAAAGGTGAGGCACCGCGAAAGGCAGATAGGCAAAGAACGGCTGCGTCTTGTCCTCCGCAACGCTTCGACGAATGAAGTCACAGGCCTCGTTCACAAATTGATCTTGCGAATAAGTTTCGCCGTGCAACGTTCGATCGTTGCCTGGCTGAACTTCCTTGACTCGGTTTCGCCACAGAAATTTTGGATAGTGATTGTGCGCGTGACGTTGGCAGTTGAAACCATAGAACAAATCAAATCCTTGATCGTTTGGGTCACCCGTCGTTCCGAAGTGACCCAGTCCCCATTTGCCGAACGCCCCCGTCCGATAGCCAACCGACTTCAGATGCTCCGCGATCGTGATCTCTTCAACAGGCAAAGGGTACTGCCCGGGATATTCCAGTTCCAATTTTTCGCGAATCGCTGGATCGATCTTAGGATCCCCGTTGTCGCGAACGTGCGCGTGGCCGGGATGCTTGCCAGTCATCAAGCAGCAACGACTTGGTGCGCAAACCGCATTCCCAGAATAGAAATTGGTGAGTTTGATTCCTTCCGCCGCTAGCTGATCCAAACGAGGCGTTCGAATCTTCGCTTGCCCATAACACCCCAGTTCGCTGTAACCCAAATCGTCCGCAACGATCAGAACAATGTTCGGACGGGCGGTCGCCGAACCTGGATCAGTGGCTGACTCGACGGCAAAGGCGTTGGACATGACCGAACCGCTGAAACCAGCGAAACAGACAAACAGCATCGTCCACGCGAGCAAAGTTTTGGACGACTTCGAGACTGCAAAATTCATGTTGTACTTCAAGGTGTAAAAAGATTTCGTGACTCTCACAACGCGTCGCAACGCAATCGGCGACGCTCTTCCGCCCAGCCCCCAGTGTCTCCGCTGCAAATTCGCCCGTCAAATCGAGTTCGCTGGAGATCCCACCAAACATCGCGATGGGACATTCCTCCCCCGTTAACACGAACACGCGTCAGCGGATTGGCGATTCTTCCTCGGGTAGCTTCCACTCCGAGGGCGGCCAGCTTTCTGGCTCCGGCAAACGTGACGTCACCGCAGGGCCGACCATCGACGAATAACGCCTCAATGATTCGCTGAGACCACTCAACACATTGGGATCGGGGTCGTCGATCGGAGAGGCTTCGTTCGGATCGTCTTTCAAATCGAACAACTCGCCATCCTTCAACTTCCAACGATCGGAAACCACCGTGGCCTCCCCCAGCAAAATCGTTCGCTCTGGCGGCGAAGCTTGTCCGGACAAATACGGCAGCAGGTTCACGCCGTCTGTCTCCGTCGGTGAAGCCCCACCCGCTGCAGCGATCATCGTTGGCATCAGATCGACATAGCTCGCAACGGAATTGAACGTGACTCCCGAGGGCAACTCGCGAGGCCAACGGATGGTTGCCATCACGCGGACACCACCTTCCCACGTACTGAATTTCTTCCCGCGAAGAGGCGTATTGCTTCCTCCATGTTTGGGATCCGCGCCGTTGTCACTGTGAAAAACCACGAGCGTGTTTTCACGCATTCCGTTGCGATCGATGGCTTCCAGGATACGTCCGACCTGCTGATCCATCGCGGTAGTCATCGCGGAAAATGTCTGCCGGATCGTGTTGCCCTTGCCACGCTCGCCGTAGTTCAATGCATTCTCACGCCTCGCGATTTTGCGATCGGTGTTGGGAGCCAGATCGCCGTCTGGGTCAAAACCATATTCGACGAGGTCGGAGCGTTTCGCTTGCAGCGGAGAATGCGGCGCATTGAACGCGACGTAGGCATACAGCGGATCGCCTCCCGCGTTTCGGTCGATGAAGTCCACCACCGCGTTGCCGATCAAATCCGTTGAATACCCATTCTCGTGAATGCTGGCGTAATCGCGATGCCAATCCAACTCACCAAAGCGTTTTCGACTGAAGTAATCAATCGCTCCGTTGTAGTGACCATAGAACTGAGTCATCCCATGACGCAGTGGATGAAACATTGTCGACGCGAGCCCCAGGTGCCACTTGCCGAACATCGCTCGATGTTGATACCCCAGTTCCGCCAGAAATTCCGGCGTCGTTCGTGTTTCAGGTGGCAGCCCGTGTCGCTTGGTCGGCGAGACCACACCGCCCCAAATGCCAAAACGAAACGGGTACAAACCGGTCAGCACTCCCGCACGAGTCGGCGAACAAATGGGGGTCACATAAAACCGATCGAGCACCACCGACTCACGGGCCAACCGATCGATGTTGGGCGTGCGAATATCACTGCCATGAAAAGCAACATCATTCCACCCCAAGTCATCCGCAATGATGTGCACGATATGCGGCGGTTGAATGCTGCCAGTGGTCTCTGCCGAAACCTTCGAGCTAGCCCCCAAAAAGCAAACGAGGATTGTGAGTGACGATCCGATTCGCAAACCAAATGCCCACTTGCTGAAGAGAACACGAAGTCGTTTCACCATATTCATCCTCTCTCCAACCATGCCCAAGCACATTCCGCCGGCCCGCCGCCAATCCTATTGCACCGCAATATAGCAACGTGAAGTGTCCCAGGCTTGGGCATCCGCCAAAGCCAATTCACCCTCCTGGCAGGAGGGTCGAGCGAAGCGAGGGGAGGTCGAACGGTGACACGCCAAACCAGCCACCACCCCAAACTTCTCAACTTTCCAATTCCTTCTCCCAATCAGCCACCTGCACCAACCTTCCAGCAAACCTCTCAATTGAAGATCACTTCGGTTTGGGTTTCTTCGCGTGAATATTCCGCGCTCCGCTGCCCGTCTTCAACCTCGGCTGAAACGAATACTCCATCCCTATCGCTGCGACGATCGCACGAGCAACAGCTTCGGCATCGTTTTCGACTTCCTCATCCGTGAACCTCAAGACCTGCCACCCGCGTGATTCCAAGTCGCGCTGCCGACGCATGTCGCGCTCGATCGTCGCATCGTGGTAGCCACCATCAATCTCAACGACAAGTGATTTCGCGAGGCACGCAAAGTCAACGATCCAAGGTGCAATGGAATGTTCGCGACGAAACTTGAGTCCGCAAACTTGTTGCCCGCGAAGAATGGACCACAGCAAGCCTTCGGATCGAGTGCTGTTCTTGCGGCGATTGCTTGCGTGGTCGTGGGACATTCAGGAATGGCTCCGTGCGCGTTCCCTCCCCTCGCTTCGCTCGACCCTCCCAGAGGGAGGGTGAAGTTTTTTGGCCGGTGAAGTGAAGTTGGGTGCCGACATTCTAGCGTGATTCGGACGGAAGCGTTCGAACACTTCCTCAATTCACCCTCCTGGCAGGAGGGTCGAGCGAAGCGAGGGGAGGTCGAACGGTGACTCGCTAAACCAGCCTCCAACTCAGTCGAACATCAATTCCACTGAGTCCAGCACGGGTTTCGAATCGTTCTCGGTGGTGTCTTCCAACTTGATCTCAAACTGGTAGCCGAACCCTTCGGGCAACTTGGACAAATCCAGCTCAGCGGGCGTTCGCGAGACTTGTTTGGCGAAGCCTGGCACATGGTCGTAGCTTTCTTTGATGGTGGTCCACTCGGTCCACTGATCAATCGACTGATCTTGGTCAACATCCACGCCGACTCGAATTTGCACTCCGTCCACCCAAGGTCCATCGCTGACAAAGTCCATTGCCTGCTGCGTCGCGAGATAGAACTTGCCCTCGGCAAACATGATGTCCGGATCAGGATGGCCCTTGCCAATGTTGCCGCACCAAGTGAACGGTTCATCGATGCTTTTGGAAGTGAACCAACCGACGCTCATCGACTTGCTGTCCGCTGGATCGTAGTCGCAGAACAAGTAGTACTGGACGCCGATCGAGATCGCTGCCCAGTCGCCGTACGCGTTTTGTTCTGGCTTGTGAATTTCATACTTCGCGATGTTAGTCTTGAATCGCTCGGGGTTTTCCTTCAACCAGTGCGGGTGCTTATACGTTCCGATCTCACCGGTTGGCTTGGTGCGTTCATCGATCGGTGGCGACAACGCTTTGAAATCCTGCAGCCCATCGGGACTGACAGCGTGCACAGCCAAAGGCGAATCCCACGCGTGCGTCTGCGCGTTGATGGGACTCCAATCTTCCAAGATCAAATGAAACTGACCGTCCAAATCACGGATGATCGCACAATCCGATCCGTGCGTTGGGTCGTCGTAGGCCATGCTCTTGTTCTCGCCCGGCACGCCGTCGAACAGATCACTGTCCACGTACACATGCGGGTCTTGGTCGTTGGGAAAATCGTAGTAAAAGTACGCCTTGCCGTCCGCGAATTCTGCGGTGGTCATCCACTTGGCAAAGCTTTCCGTGATCGGGCCATGGTGCACCCAGTTGACCATGTCACGACTCTGCCAAGCGTGATAGCCACCGAGGCGTTTTTTCAAGCCGCCGGGTGCGTCGTATTGATTGGCAAACGGAGTCGTCTTCAGCGGCATCTCGAATCCGTCCAACGTGGCGGGCTCCGGCTGAAACGGAGCTTGTTTGGATCGGTCTTTGCGGTTTCGCCCACTTCCATATCGACCAAACATCCAGTAATTGTCTGGTCCGAGACTCAACATCACCGGCGCGTCACCCAGATTGACTGGTCCGAGGTTTCCCGCTGGTTCCCAGTTCAACCAATCAGCCGACTGAGTCACAACGATGGACTTGGCCGACCGCTTCATCGGAAACGTTTTCAGCTCACTCATCAAAGTCGCGAGCTTGGCCGTCGGAACAGCTTGGCCATCCTTCAGCTTGAGTTCAGAACTCGATTCCAAGCCCGACGTCCACTCTTCCTGCGTTTCAATCCGCCAGGTCTCATCGGACACTGCGAGATTCGGACAACAGACCATGCCAAGCAGCAATGAGGGCAAAAGGGCGTTCAACGATCGTCGTGATTTCATGGTGTGTCCTTTACGTTGTCGGTGTGGGTAATTGATTCCAGTTCATTGTCGATGCCAAGATCCGTCACGGAGCCCAGACTGCTGACGTGATTGCCGCTCGACAGTTCAGCCAGCACAACGGGGTGCTGTGTGTCGTTGGTGAGCGTGATGTCAGAGGCTCGATAGGTCTTCGGGGCGTGTGTTTCAAAGAGCGTCTCATGCCCCTTTGGAACATCTGGAAAGTCAACGCTCAAGAAATCAAACCTCAAAGCGTAGCCAATGATGATCGGACGCAGCGTTTCTTCCGCAGGCGAACGTTGCCACAGCCGGATGTCATGCCCCTTGCCTTTAATCGCCGCCAAGGGGTGATCACCGAGTGAATGAGGAGCAGGCAGCACCTCCAGATCAATTTGCTGACCCGAGTGAGAATCGGAGTGCACGTACAACAGAGGACCATAGGCTGCGTTGCCGCAGCAGTTTCGGATCACACCGCGCCGAGGCAATGAATAACCCTGCACGACGCAGTCGAGGACTTCGCAATTGGTGACCGTCGCATTCTTCGCCATGTAAAGCTTAATTCCGCCACGTGCTTTCTTGACCACGCAATTGTCCACGACCATCTCGCCGGCGCCCTTGTACGCACGGATGCCGTCTTCGGTGCAGTTGATCATGTGGTCGCGGGGAATTGGCAAACCACGCACGTCTTCCGGCCACTGCAATTTGTAGTTGAATCGATTGGCCAAATCACCGTCGTCGGTTTCAGCGTAACAATCGTTGCTGCGCCGAACCGTGCCCTCGACGATCGTATTTCGGACCGTCGTGCGATTGCCACCTTGCACAAAAATCGCGTGGCCAAAGGCTTCCATCTTGATCTGGCAACCGTCGATCACGGCATCGTTTCCCGTGATTTGAATGCCGCAGTGTTTCCTCAGCCGAAGCACACTGCCGCCACCGATGCCGAACATGTTGCCGTATCCATACGGGTACGACCCGCGAATGATCATCTTCATCCCGATCACCCGATTGTTGTCGCCGGTGATCTCCATCTCATTCATTTTCCCATACTTGCGACCTTGGTTGTAACTTCCAAAATCGGTCACTTCCGTTGAACCATCCGGGTACGTGTCTTCGATGAAACCGCCACGAATGGTGATGTCGTTTCCCGTGAGTCGAAACAAGTCTCGCCCCGATGCCACCTCAATTGGCACGTTCAGTTTGACGCCAGTCAGCTCGACGTCATTGTCGGAACCGGAAAACCTCAGCCCTTTGCGGTCCGCGATGAAGTACTCACCGGGCGTCATCACAATCTGCTGTCCACTCTCCTTCGCAGCGCGCCGAAGTCCTTCAATGGAATGGACTCGAATGACAGGTCGGCTGGCAGACGTCTCATCCGGTTCGATCGGCAGCAACTCGTGCACGCGAAAATTGGAATAGACATGGTGGGTTCCGACCATGCGGAAACCGAAAAAACCTTCGCGATAAGCAACGCCGCCTTCAGGCCCCAGTTGCGTCATCCGCTGAACAATCTTGCCCTCAGAATCTCGGTCTTCCAATCCGACCGAGTCGCCTTGTCGAAATTGATAGACCAACCTTCCGTCCAAGATGTACTGAACCACGTCGTCATAAGCGACCAACTGGACTGTCATCTTGCGATTGGGCTTTATCAGATAACCGGGGTGGTTGTCTTGTTCGTTCAAAGCCACGTGAGGAACGGGCTTGCCGTTCTTTGACCGAGGGTAGCGGCGCATGCGAGTCGTCGTGTTCTTGCGTCCTCCACTGCTGGCGTAGTAGCCATGCATTTTATCGTAGTCCGTGAACTTCCCCGAATAGCGAGATTCATCAAACAATCCCTTCTCTGGATCCGCTGGATCGGTCGCCATCCAAAACTGATTCAAATCCCGCGGTTCCACACCGCGAATGGCGGGATCATGGGTGGGGCAAACCACGTCATACGTGATCGCGATTCGTGTCGGCAATTTGTTCCGGTACCAAACCGTGCAACCACGCCCCGGAACCAAACAATCCAACGTCCCATCCTTCGCTTGAACCGAAGCCTCTGGGAACCCTTTGCGATCTTCGATCTGCACCACCCAGTCGTCGAGCGTTTCAAAGTTGTCTTTCGCAAGTAACTTGCCATCACGAAAGTTCCCCACGCCATAGCCGAGCACAACAGGCGACGACTCGTCCGTCTGAACAGATCCCGACGATTCGACCTGGCTCGCCGATTCAGCACCGGCCACGGCGAAGTGACCACCGCCGAGCAACACGGCGAGGACAACGAACAAACGGGATGCAAACAGAGAACGCTGCATGGAAATGACTATTGAACCAAGCTTTGGATTTGGAAAAGGGAGCAAACAATACATGTCGTTCATTCCGTTGCCCTCGCTTCTACATTGGATGCCGTGTCACTGCATTGAACCCAGACATCTCGATGATACTTGTTGTCCTCCGCCGCCACTTGCAAGTTCAGCACGCTGGACAGACGTTTCCAGGTCCCATTCGCATGTGAGCCGCCTTCTGCGGGAGGTTCGACCAGGGCGTATCCCACCAAACGTTTCCACTTGCTGTGGTTGCGGTCGAGAAAGTAGCCACGAACGCTAGCGAAATAATCTCGCTGTGGGTGATCGCTCGGCAGATCCAAATCCAGCGGTTGGTTTTCGACAAAGTAATAAGGATCAGTGGTCAGAATGTTTTGCCCGGTTTCGGTATGTTCGATTTCAAACACCGGCAACGATCCGGAAACCGGCTTCGCAAACAACTGCATCGACACGTCGCCACGAACAACCGTCGTCATGGGGCACTGGTCCGCACGAAAATCCAACAGCCCATAGTCGACGTGGTCCACCAGCGATTGAGCCCGCTTCATGGTTGCTGCTTTTTCACCAACAACCAGGTAGCTGCGAAACCAAATCGTCGATCCCGGAACGATGCGAAGCTTTGGAATTATCTCGCAAACGTCGTAGTTGCGGAAACTATTTTCCGGCCGAGTCGCCCAATCATTCCATTCGTTTTTGTAGAGCGGATCGCTCGCACGCCAATCGCGATACAACGAGTGTTTGAATTGGCAATAAGCTTCGCCGTTGGCCTTGCGTTCCAACTCGCGTTCCAGATGTTTGTCGCGACCGTACACCAACGCCAAACTTGGGCTGTCGTCCGCATCGGATTGACACGACAAATTCCAACCCGCGGTTTCGCGAACGTCCACGGTGCCGTGTTCGCTCAAAAACCCTTCCCGCTCAAGCAATTCGCCTTCCGGAGACGCCACGTACCGAAGCGGCAAACTGCTAATCCGTGTGCCGCCCCATGGTGCATTGAGGTGATCAAAAACGACGTCCTCTCGTTGGCTGAAGTTATGCACCACCCAAGTCATCTCGATCACGCCATCGCCCGCATCGCGAATTTGTGTGTAATACAGCAACGGCGATCGATGCACGCTTCGGATCTGCGGAACCAACCCCCAGTTCAACATTCGAATGGCACGAGCGTCTTCGTCGATCTCGTAGGCCAGCAGTGGGCAGTACAGAGACTTCAGCTCCGACGAATTGGGGATGTACGCCCCCGAGTTGTGAACAAAGAAAGTGTCACTCAGCCCGAGTTCCGCCAGTTTGTTCTTGACCTCTTCGACTTGTGACGATGATTGTTCCGGTCGACGTCGATTGGGCCGCTGTGTCTTGATGCCGTTGAACTGAGTACACACAGCAACGAACTGCCAAACCTCATCGTTCCAAGGCGACAGTTTGCCACCGGGCTTTCTCCAAGATGGCGGCAAACTCTCGCCGAACGAGCCTCGAAGCGAATAGATTTGACCGCCTTTGCCCATTCGCAATCGAAACGAATTCGCGGGGGATTGTTGATGCTGCATCTCGACTTGAAAGACAGCCGCTTCATCAATCCGGTCGTCCCACACGCTTGGGCTGGGCGAATACTGCTTCTGAAATTTGGTTTCGCCGTTGACCGATTCGACTCCAACCGTGGACGCAGGAAACACGTCCAATCTGGAATTGGCGGAGTCGGCCGCTTGGGTTGTCCATCGCAAGTTTCGAAATGGAGGCGGTTCGCCTTTCCAACGCCGACCGACGATGCGTGATTGAGCCGCTTCGCCTCTGCCGCCGGTGAGACGTTCGGCATCGCTCAGTTTCAATTGACGAATGCCTTCCCAATTGGCAAGCAACTTTCCGGCGGCATTCTGAAAATCGCCGGGCGAGAGTTCGATCGTTTGCCAAGTCTCACTGCCATCAAGCTCGACAGTCGCCGCATATTCATCGATCACGACCACCAACGAATTCGCTTGCAATGACTGTACCTCCAGAGCCAGCTTCGCGTTTGCGGGAGCTTTGTACTGATCGGCGCAGAGCTTGTTCGTCGTCCGAGCCCACTGTTCCGGCCGATAGGTGAACCATTCACGCTCCCAATCGCTCGCGAAATCTTCGATGAGGTTGGTGTGTTGCTTGGTCGCTTTGACACCTGCGGCACGCAACTGTTCGGAGTCAAACATTTGAACCACCGAAGACAGGTTCACTTCGTCGGTGCGATACGTTCGGTAGTAGTAGCCGACGCCTTCCACTGTTTCAGACAACCGATAGGTCACGTTGGCATAAACCCACAACGGCTTGCTCGTACTGGAAATCGGCATTTTCGCGGTCCATACGTCATCACCTTCGGCGGCGGAAACATGGTGCCAGAATCGATGCACGACGTCGTCTCGATCGGCTGGTGTTTCGCCGGGTTTGCCGTTTTGGGTGTAGTACATATCAACCGACTCGATCGGCATGGACGCATCCACCTGAACCTTGGCTTTCGGAACGCCCTCGGAACCATCCCAAACCATCGTCACCTGGGGTGTCTGGGGAAATTGGAAGGCGTTCTTCAGATGCTGATCAAACCAAAGCAACGTCGCCGCTTCATAGGCGGGCGTGTCTTGGTGGTTGTGATGAGGCGAGCAAGTCACCCGCCAATCTTGACTTTGAATCTCACTCACCGCACTGGGCAGGTCACCAATCCGTCCATGGAAATCATTCGCGGGGCTGAGGAACATGATCGGGCACTGGATCTCACTCAGGCTCACGTCATCGCCCAACGTCTTGCGAAACAATTCGCTGTCGTTGTAGCGATCGCTGATTCCGCCGCATGATGGCGCGGCGGCTTTGACTCGAGGATCCACCGCGGTCAGCACCGTCAATTTGCCGCCCATGGAGTGCCCGTAGACGCCAAGTCGGCTTGCGTCGACTTCCGGTTGCGATTCCAAAAATGTCAACGCTCGACGGGCAGCGATCGCACACAAGAACCAACCGCTGTTGCGTGGCGATTCCACATCGTCCAACGTCCACTCCGCGGGCTTCGCACTCGGGAACTGATTCCCAGGATTGCGTGATGGAGCGTGATAGCCATCCACCACGCCCCAGTCGGTGGTCAGCCTGTAGGCGGGATCATCCGTTTTCTGATCCCAGAACAGCTTCACTTCGTCGCGAGAAACTCGGTGGCCGGGTGCTGAGATCCGACCGGCCCAAGCAATCGAGACCGTCGCATAACCTCGTTTTGCATTGGCAACGCAAGCCTTGTGGTCGGCGAATTGACCGCCGCCGTGAATTTGAACCAACCCCGGCACATTCGTGGCACATTTGGGAACGCCAAAGACCGCGGCGAGTTTGGCTTCGTGTCCTTTGAACACACCCATTCGAAAGCGAACGATCTTGAGATCGACGCCGTCCTCTTCCCATTCTTTCACCACCTCCACATTCAGAGGCTCGCTCGTGGGATCAAAGCCTCGCCACATCTCCTCAAAGTTTTCTGGAGCACGTCCGTCGACGAGTGACGGCAAAGTCTCATCCAATTGTGCCGACGCGGAATCTGCGCCGCACAATACAACCATGAAAGCCAACAACATGCAGCGAATCGACACACATCGAGAACGAAGACAGGACTTCATCGGTTTGGTATTGGATGGGCAGGAAGGATGAGGACGGAGAAACTCAGACAGGAAGACATCATCGTCTCGCTATTTCGCGATCGCCCGTTTCGAATACGGTTCCGACGAATCCTTTCCGTTTTTCATCGTCGGGTAACTGACCAAATATTGGTTCTCGTCGATCAGGTTGAAAACGTAGTGCGTCGCCTCTTTGGGCAATTCAACCTCCACACGGTCACCCACGATTTTCGCGGGCAGCCGATACCATTCCTCGTATCGTTCGCCTCCGTTGTCCGTGTAGATCAGATTGGCTTTCACCACCTTCGCCCCGTTCGTTTCAAACTTCGCCCACACAATGCTTCCATCCCGTCCGTGATCGGAAACCTCGCAAACCTTGTCTTTGTTTGGCAAACGACGCGAACAAGTTGGGTTCAGAGAGGGCGTGCTCGCGGCTGTTTCATCGAGACGCCGTTGCAGCTCTTCATTCATCGCCGCTGCTTTCTCAGGCATATCGTCGGCCAAGTTGTTGGACTCCTCGATGTCCACACGTTGATTCCGCTCGTCATAGAGGAGGTACAGTTCCAGCGGATTGTCACCGCCTTGCAAGACATCGTTCCAATTTCGAATCAGCTTGTAGCCGCCGACGCGAAGAGTGGACTGCATCGACGAGTGCGGGAAGTGCCAGAACATCGAATCACGAGGCTTTCCGTCGCGATCAACGATCAAGGACGCATCCGTTGGATCTGATGCAAGCAACGACGACAGGTCCGTTCCATCGAGATGTTGCTCGGCCGGCTTGGAGGTTCCGGTCCAAGACAAAATGGTCGGATAGAAATCCAAACCGTTTACCATCGCATTGGATTCTGTTCCTGGTGCGATCCCTGGACCGCGAATGATCAATGGGACGCGGACGCCGCCTTCCTTCGCGTTGATCTTGCCTTTGTCGAGCGGATAGTTGTCGGTGATGATCTCGCCCGGATGACGCTCCATCCCGCCATTGTCCGACGTGAAGATCACGTACGTGTTCTCGCTCAGTTGATGTCCCGGCCAACGCGGGTCTTCCGTGGTGTCGAGGTAACGCAACACGTTGCCAACATAGTGGTCCAGCATCTCGACCATCGCACCGTAGAACGGATTGCGTTGCCCTTCGAGCTCCCAGATCTTGGGATCAGTCGGGAACGGAACATTCATTTTTTCACAGTACTTCCGCAGCAACCGTTCCGATCGCGTGTGAATCGGAGCGTGCACCAAGTACGTCGCGTGATACAGAAAGAAGGGTTCGGCTTTGGCTTCGTCCATGAACGACATCACGTCAGCCACATTCTGATGAAACGGGAATCCATCCTCATCCAGCTTGTAAGGATCGTCGTCCGCATCGCTCGCGAATCCGGACAAGCGGTTGGGACGCATTGGTCGGGTCACGCCTCGTTCGGCCCGAGTGAAATCGAAGCCTTGGTCTTCCGGTTGTGGGAACGCGAAATGATTGATCGCGACATGCCATTTCCCCGCGTGCCCCGTCCGATACCCGTTTTCGCGAAGCGCCTCGGCAATCGTGATTTCGCTCAACTTCATTCGGCCGCTGTACCACGGCGAGATCAGTGGCGATTTCTTGGTGTAAGGCGACGGAGGTGCTCCTCCAACCACATGAGTCTTCTGTGTTCTGGCGGGATGCTTGCCTGACAGAATCGCAGCCCTCGACGGGGCACAAGTTGGTGCCGGCGAATACGCTTGCCGAAACAAGACGCCCTGCTGACTCAGCCGATCGATGTTGGGAGTCTCATAGGGGCAGGGCTCGTCGATGTCGTAGCAACCGACGTCTTGCCATCCGAGATCATCCGTCAACAGCAACACCACATTGGGCTTGTCCGGACGATCCTGCGAGAATGCTGGAGCAGCGAAACCGATCGCACCAAGAACGGCGCACGTGGCCAATGCCTGAATTTTCAGGAAGCGAGACATGAGGGTTCACCGAGGTGAGAGGAGGGAGGTGAAGGTGGGGGCGGGAAGGAGGGAGGTTGTTTGGTCGGACTTCAATCGCGGTGAGCGGCGAATGCACCAGCTCACCGCGTCAGAACTTGCAGTTCTTGAAAGGCAGAGTTCTCACCGCGTTGGGTAACGGGTTGGACCTTCCAAACGATCCATCGAAAACGGCCCAGCGATTGATCCTCTCGTGATCGCAACTCGACGGAGCAATACTTGCCGTGTTTCAGACCGGTGGTGTCAATCGTGGTCAGGGGAACGAATTTGGACCGATCTTCGACGTTCCATCCGGGGTCGGAATCCATCGCACTCGCATACAAAGTCAGCTTTTGCGGACCACGCACACCGTTCAGGTTCGTTGACCAACTGAGGATGGAAGAAACTTCCGCGACGGTCCCCAAGTCCACTCGGTACGCCCCCGAGTTGACTCCATTTGCAAACACGGGACCGTATCCGTCCGCCAACTTGCCATCGAGGAGCGTTCCAACGGGTGCATCGCGAACGGAATCATTGGCTTCGACCTTCGCATCCGAACCGAGCGTCTCGTTGATTTCTCCTGCAGCGGCAGCGGACTCGAAGTTTTCAACGATCACCATCGGCGTTTTCTCAACCGAAAGCTCGATCACCCGTTGTTCCCGAACCACTTTGAGCTGCAACGTCTCTCCGCTCGCTCGTTGGTACTCCGTCAGCAACTCAGAAACCTTTCGCAACGGTTTCCCATTGAGTGCTTGGACAAGATCGCCGTTTTGCAAACCGGCCTCCGCGGCGGAGGTGGTCGCCACGACGGCCGATAACGCCACGCCGCCGTCTTCTTTGGCAACGCCGTATGCCGAGAACTCCGCCCCTTTCAAGTCCGCCACTCTCGCACCCAACCAATAAATCGGCTGAGGCCGCGTCACACGACCGCTGTCCGATCGCGGTTTGTTGAGCGAACTCTTGACATCCAATTCCGGAATCACAGGCGTCGCCGCAATCTTCTTCAGCGAAGGCTTTTTCACTCCGAACTGGTCCATCGGAAAGTTTTTGAAACCGATCGCCATCGCGGGTGAACCTGCTTCCACGCGAAAGTCTCCCTTTTCGGGATCGACGAATTTCGGATCCGCGACAATCGAATTCACATCCCAACCAAAACTGGCGTAACGATCCTTCATGTCCGGAGCGTTTGCGTAGTACAGGTTGCCGTCGACTCGTTTTCCCTTGGCCGTTTTCGTCGGCATTCGAGCACCTTGCGGCGCGGCCATGAAGATGTTGCTGAAGACTTCATCACCGCTGTTGTTGTACCAAACGTGCGGGTGCAGTCCGTTATTGATCGTGATGTTGTTCCACGCCCGACGACGAAAACCTTCACGCAACTTCAATCCACCAGCCAACATCAAGTTGTTGGTGATGTCATAGTTCGACGATCCATCGTCCAGGTCGATGTCCCAACCATGATCGCAACGCCAGCGACTGTTTCGAATGACGGTCGTTTCCACCGCATCTAAGAATGGAAAGTCAGGCTCTTTGTCGATGACTTTCTGGCTGGCACCTCGGTCGCTGCTCCAGTAACGATCGCGTCCCCATGAATTGAACGAGCCGTGATCGTGCGTTTCTTGGACGGTGTCGAAGACATCACATCCTTCGATCAAGTGACCGCCCCAAGCTCCGTCGCCGATGTTGATGCCGGCCCGAGCGCAGTCGTAGATCGAGCAATCACGAACGGTGATGTGCTGCGCCATTTCGATCTGCACGCCAGCGGGTTGCCGTTCGACTCGTCCAATCCCGTGGATCAAACAATCCTCGACTGTGCAGTCCGCTGGGTAGTTGTTCGTTTTCGGTCCTGGCGTTCGATCGACCTTTGCCAAATCGTTTTTGTGACCGTACTGAAACAACGGGTCTCGCACCGCGTTGGGGTCCCCGACAAAGCAAACGCCGCTGGCTCCCGCGTCGTGAATGTGGCATCCGTGAATATGAGCCCGGCGGTTGTAATTGCTGACAAAGATCGCATTGCCACCGACTTGATCAAACTCCGAATTCGCGATTTCGACGTCTTCGGTTCCAGTCAACACAACAGCACCGCCGCGGTAGATCGTCCAGTCCGATCGCAGCATCGGTTCCTTGGTTTCCATGAACGTTCGCGCCGAGTGCCGGAAGACAAAACCGTTCAATGTGATGTGACGAACAGGTTGTTGCTCGGTGCCGTTGAACTCGATCAAGTGCCGCAACCGAACGACCTCGATTTTGGCCGTCTTTAAATCCAACGCTGGGCCGGGATAGAAATACAACGTGTTCGTTTTCGCGTTGTGATACCACTCGCCCGGCGCATCCAACTCTTCGAAGATGTTCTCGACCATCCGCTGGTCCTTGTGCATTCCCGAGGGGCGATTGTTTTGCCATCCACCCTCGTAGGTCACGTTGCCATCTGCATCCTTGCCGGTGATTCGATAGTGATACCCACCCCAGCGTGCTCGGTGCATTGCGTGGATGAACCTGCCATTCGGATCCTTCCACTTCGCTGCACGTTCCTTTGAAAACGCATCCGCAGCATGACCTTGATACGCTTGCGTCTTCTTAGTCGGATCAAAATTGGGATAGCGAGCCATGCGTTGCATCCGGCCATCGACAAACAATTGATCGATCGCCAACCCCGGTTCCGTGCTGGCTTGCACGATGCCATCCCGAAACGGCTTCCAATTCAGTTCAAGTAGCGAACCGCCGCTCAGTATCGCTTGGCCTTCGTTTTCGGCGCGATAGATGACCGGATACTCGGCCGTTCCTGAATCGCCGGAATCAAACACCAACGTTCGTGGCAAATAGTGCACGCCGTCACCGACTCGAACCGTCACCGCTTCTTTCCCAGCGACCGGACGCGCAATCTCGCGAGCACGCTCGATCGAAGCGACTGGAGACTGCTCGGAACCATCGTTGGAGTCATCGCCATTCAATCGGACGTGCACATCCAACGCGAAAGCAGAAGGCATCGCCAGCCCGAGCAGAATCAGCGTAAGAAGAACTCGTGATACACTGAAAAGCACCCACGAGTTTTGGAATCGAGAAATATGAATCATTGCATTCTAAAATGAGATGGGTTTCGCCAACCAAAGACCATGATCGAACCGCTCGAAAACTCGACACGCCAATGCGGCGACCTGAAAATGATTTGCGACACGGAAGGCATGTCGATCGACCGCTAAACCATCTTACTGGCCCCGAAGGCAACCCAGACATCTTAAAATCGGCCGTGAAAGCCTCCAGCCGCGAAACGGAATGCAGGAACGTCTGGCTGCTTCTGATGCTCCGATGTAATCTCGCGAGACATTGCAAAGAATTCGAATCTGTCGAGAACGAAGAAAAACCGAATCACATCTCTACCTGACAAGGTGCAACCACCATGCAAATCTCAGGCTTCATCGCCTTGCTAGGATCGATGGTTGTCAGTCGATTCATCACCGAACACAGTTTTCGCGAATTGGATCCGGAACAGAAACTGAGGTTGATGGATGGATTTTCATCGACACGCATGTACTCGATGATTCCGTTCTTCCTTCTGGTCGCTGGATTCTGGCTGCTGATGACTCAGACGGACATGGGTCGACAAGCCGTCACCGCGATGTACTTTGTGCTGCTGATCATCATCGTTGTTTTGAAAACAGTTTTCAATCAACGCAAGTTGCGATCGCTTGAAATGCCTGCAGAATATCAGCGAAAGTACATGGTCGCGCAAGTGGTTTCCTTGACTGGTGTGGCCTGGTTCATTTTCACACTTATGTAGGCGGCGAGCCGCGACATCCCTTCGATGCGTCTCGGGCGTCAATTCACTCGAGGCACTTTCGATCGTCCGAGGGGAAACCTCTGTTTCAATGGATGCATCCATGCAGGTTGACAGTTCACTTGGCGACGGCGTTTACTTCTCGCGTCAGTCGTACCCCGGGTTCATCCGCCGCACGCTTGCGATGGTGATTGACGGGACGATTCTGATGCTCGCTGGAACCGCGATTTGGATGCTGCTATTGCTGCTGTTTTATGCCATGGAGTTCAGCCATCGCCCCGACGCGCTGTACTTTGCGATTTGGTCGGCCATCACTTGGCTCTACATGACGGTGATCAAACGCTCCTGGCTCCGCACAGTCGGCTACCGACTGGCAGGACTTCAAATCGTCGACGCTCGCGGGTCCAGACCTTCGCTGACCAGGATGACGTTTCGAATGCTGATGTGGATTTTTGGTCCATTCAATTTCATCCTCGACATGGTTTGGCTGGGCGCTGACTCCGAGCAACAGACTTTGCGAGACTGTTACTGCAGCACATTTGTGGTTCGGTCCACGGCACAGCCCGAAGGCACCGCACCACTCCACTTGACCCGCTACTTCGCCGCCGGAATAGCTCCGTCCTACCCACGCGTTGTGCGGCCAGTGTCAATCATCGACTTGCCGTCGCACTAAGGAAGTTCGCATGCATCCCTTCCGAATCTCCCACGCTTTGATGCTGACTTTGGCGACATTGTCTCTCTTCACAGTGGCTATGAAAGTCGTAGCTGAAGAAGCCTCACCGCCCGGAACCGCTGATCTGAAATCGCAAATGGATCAGGCCTGGGAAGTCACCTGGAACCGGTTCTTTCAAAAGGACGTGCAAACGTTCGCCGACTACCTCAGCAGCTATGAACCGGGCAAAGAGCTCGCGCATTTGCCCACCGCGGACGAAGTCAAACGTCAATATCCCAACCCATGCGGCTACAGCACCGGCATGGAAGACGGAATGATCTTGGGCGGAGCCATGCTCAGTGTCTTGGCAGATCGATTCGCGGTGACGAATGACGCAAGCCTGCGAGCCGACGCTCAAAAAGTGTTCGCCGGTTTGAAACTCTGCGCGACCGTTCACGGCGTCCCAGGATTCCTCGCTCGAAACGTTTGTCCGGAAGATCAAACGAGCGTCTACATCAATTCCTCTCGCGACCAATACACACACGGCGTGCATGGCCTTTGGAAATACTATCGAAGCCCGTTGTCAGACGAGCCAACTCGAGCCGAAATTCGCGACATCCTGACCGCGGTCGCCGAGCGGATGATCGAATTCGCAACGCCGGAAAACGACTTCGACTTTTGTCGAGCCGATGGGCAACGTTGTCCGCTCGGGATCTGTCGCATGTGGAACGTTCAACCGCATGAGGCCGCCCGACTCCCAATGATTTTCGCAGCCGCATGGGATGTCACCCAGGACGAAACCTACTATCGGCAATGGAGGCACTACGTTGCCGATGCGATCCAACAATCCGCGGCCCCTGACAAGAACACTCCCGCTTACGCGCTCCTACAAATGCAGTGCTCATTGGAGCTGCTGCACTCGTTGGAAATCGACGAAACATTGAAGAAGGAAATCGAGGACCGAATGCGTCATGTGTCCGACATGGCGGAGCAGCGATCCTCGCACATTGCAGATCGCCTTTCGCACAAGACGGCAGAAGAAATGCAAATGCTGGGTCCCGATTGGCGTCACGTGGATCGTTGGATCAACCAGAACGAATATGCCAACCCGCAATGGGGCAAATACCGTGAAGTTTGGCACCTCACACGCGAAGCAGGGGAGTCGGCGATGGTACCGCTGATGGTGAACCATCCAGCCACCTCGCCCGATCAAAAACGACGACTGCAAAACCTGATCCTGACCACGGACTACTCACGCAATTCCAGCTGCGGAATCATCTACCACCAAGGCGCCTACTGGAAAGCTCGCCTGACCAACAACCTTTGAATTCACTCGCTTCTGAGCTTGGAAAAAAGTTGCGGACTTGGTGAATCTGGCAGGGTTGCTTGCCACTCTTGCAGTTGACGAGACAAGCTGGCGACGGCGTCCGGTTGTGACTCTTTCAAGTCGGTTGCTTCGTAGGGATCGGCCACGATGTCGTAGAGCTCGACGTAGCTCGCGTCTTCGTTCGTCAAAAGCTTCCACTTGTCATGCACCACGCAGTACGAGGCCCAGTGGTGCGGATGGTTGGCTCGCGGCGGCCAACGCGAGGCGAACTTCCAAAACAGCGGCTTGGAACGCCCGGAGTTTGCTTCGCCTTTTAACGCAGAGACCTGGCTGACTCCATCGGGCTGGTAGTCCGCAGGCAACTCGACACCGGCGACATCACAAAATGTTGGCAGCAGATCGACGCCGCTCATCATCGCCGATTCATCGCTCTGTCCCGCGGCCACCTTTCCTGGCCAACGAACAATGAAAGGCACATTGATGCCGCCTTCGAACAGCGACGCCTTGTAGCCTTTGCGACCCGCCGTGATACCTTTCGCCGCTCCGATGCCAAAACCGGCTCCGGTCGCTGTGTCGTAGCTCAGTTCCAACTTGGAATTGGCGGAACCACGCGCCGGGCCGTTGTCGGAACTGAAGACAACCAATGTCTCGTCCGTCAAATTCAATCGGTCCAAGGCATCCAAGACTTCACCGATCCGATCGTCCGCATGAGACAACACAGCGGCGTAAATCTCATCGGCTTCGCTCAGCCCAAGCTCACGAAAACGCCAACGGTACTTCGGGATCACATGAAACGGTGTGTGCGGTTCATGAATCCAAAGGTTCACAAAAAATGGCTGGTCATCAGCGTGCGCCGATTCGATGAACGCGATCGTTTCATTCGCGTCTTCGTGCACAGGCATTTGCTCGCCCGAGCAATTGAACGCTCCGTATCGATCGTATCCGTATTCCGCCGGCGTGGGCGAATCAGGAATCATGTCGTTGGAGAGATGCCACTTGCCAAAGTGAGCAGTCTTGTACCCACCGGATTGCAACAACCTTGGCAGTGTGACCGCACTCGGATCCAACCAATCGGGCATGTTTCGCTTGGCATTGCTGGGCACCCAAGCGAAGTGGCCATCGATGTTGTGCCGAGCGGGAAAATGTCCCGTCATCACCGCCGTTCGACTCGGCGAACAAACTCCGCTGGCGACCGTGAATCGATGGAAGTCCGTGCCTTCGCGAGCGAGTCGGTCGATGTTCGGTGTCTTAACGTACGGATGACCGTGGCACGAAAGGTCGCCCCATCCCCAATCATCGGCGAAAATAAACAAGATGTTCGGCTTTGCGTCGCGATCGGATTCGATCGCGTCGGCAGCCGAAATGGGATTCGAGTCCACCATGAGAAAGACCGCGAATGCCCCAACCAAGGCCACGCGAATCCCACACTGGATCACTTGGCCGACGATGTCCCTTGTATTCCACATTCGATTTTCACTCGGTTCATTACTAAAGAGGTGTTCTGATCCAACAACGATGTCGAAGGACTTGCAACTCAAGTTGCGACGGTTGTTGCCGGTCAGTTTGCTTCCACTTCATCCATCTCGTCACCCGCACCTTTGACCTTTTTCTGCTGCTCGGTTCGGAACTCACCCGGCGATTGACCGGTCTCGCGTTTGAAGACAGCACCAAGGCTCTCCTTGTGACTGTAACCAGCCAGAGGAGCGATTTGTTCCAACGTCATCTTGGTTTCGGTGAGCAATTGTCGGACGCGTTCGACTTGAGTCATCGTGATCTGGTGATGAGGCGTGTGCCCCAGCACGTCACGGAAACGCCGTTCAAGCTGCCGGCGTGACAGCGAAGTGAATTCGACCACATCGCCCACGTTGATTCCCGTGCAAGCGGTTTGACGAATGAACCGGCAAACGCGAGCCAACTCCGCATCTTCGACCGCGACGACTTTGGTCGACAATCGTTCCGTCACCGAGACCGGCGGAATGCGTTCCACCTCTTGATCAGGAACCCAGCCCGACAACATCTGGTGCAAGATTTCGGAGGCGCGATAACCCGCGAGCTCCGCGTCCGGCCGAACGCTTGAGAGCGACGGATCGCAGATCGAACAGATCGTGTCGTCGTCATCCACTCCGATCACACCCACATCGTCAGGGACCGCGATGCCGGCGAACCGGCAAGCATTCAAAACTTGCTGGCCGCGAATGTCGTTGCACACAAACATTCCGGTGGGACGCTTCAACGTTGCCAACCACTCGACCAAGGTTTCTTGCTCGACCACGCCGGCGCGTTCCAATTCTGTCAACGCGATTCCGGGTGCGCCTGGTGATTGATACTCCGTGAACGGACAGCCCGCCTTCTCAACCAATTCGCGAAACGCGACCAAGCGAGCATCCGAGTAAGTCGCAAAGCGAAAGCCGCAAAAGGCGAATCGTCGAAACCCTCGCTCCCAAAGATGATCGAACGCCATCTGAGCGACTTGCCGATTGTCAGCCTCGACCTGGGGCACGCCGGTGAACTTTCGATTGCAACGCACATCCACAATCGGGACGCGCAGCTCGCGGAGTGGACCAATCGAATGATGGTCCAATCGCGCAATCACGCCGTCGACACGCGTTTTTGAGATCCACTCGGGAACTCCCGAATCAATCGTCATCTCTTCGTGCAACAAAGACCAATCACCTTTGGTCCTGGCGAAGAGCGAGATCCCACGAAGCAGCTCACGACCGTAGGCCCGAGAGACCTCCACCAGCAAAGCGATACGAGGTCGAGCGGTTGGATTCACGATCGTCTTTCTCCACAGCCAAGCTGCTGACTTCGAAACACCACAACGCGACGCAAATCGATACAGCCAACATGCAAACGCGAAAATCTATAGGCATGCAACATCATAGCAGATCGCGAACCCACTGCAATTTACGGCACCGAAATCTCGAACCGGACCAAAACCAAGAGATATCCGGTGTCGCAAACAACCACCCAAGAGACGCGAACTCGGTGTTCTCGGATGGACCTGCGGAGACCGTTTCCGAGCTCTGTTGCTGATGTTTGATAGTCGTCAAACCGGGCAAGGACCGCGTTCCGGTCGGTAACAAAATCCTGTCCCGGGTTGGCAAATGATCTGCCGCTGGGTCAGAGTGACGTGGCACACATATCATCCACTCGCACCAGGACTCGACCCGTGAGCCAGATCCGACGTTCACCTGTACACCGCTTCGTCCGCGTTCCCTTCGTGGCGGCTGTCACGTGTTGGTTGCTAACAGGATTCCCGCTCGCCGGGGCAGTCGAAGCCCAATGGCCTAAGTTTCAAAACGGCGGACTTTCGTCGACCGACACAGCGTTGCCGACCGAGTGGTCACCAGAACAAAACATCGCCTGGACCGCCGACATCAACGGCTACGGTCAGTCGACTCCAATCGTGGCTCACGACCAAATCGTTGTGACATCCACCAGCGGCGAAAACAAAGACGAGTACCACGTGCAATCTTTCGCGATCGAAACCGGCGAACTGAACTGGCAAGTCGACTTAGCCAACCCATCTCCCTTCAAGAACTCTCCGATGGTCAGTCGCGCGGCTCCCAGCGCTGTCGCAACGGACGCTGGCTTTGTCGCTTTCTTCGAGGGCGGCGTGTTGCTGGCAATTTCGCCTGCGGGGGAGACTCAGTGGCAACGCGACTTGGTCGCCGAGCATGGACCGATCAACGCTCGGCATGGATTGTCCGCTTCACTGGAAGCCGACTCCCAGCGAGTCTATTCGTGGGTCGAACGCGACGAAGCCCCGTACGTCCTGGCCGTCGATCCAACGACCGGCGAAACAATCTGGAAGGTCGATGGGTTGGGCGCGACGTCTTGGGGATCGCCGCGATTGATTCCCGTTGACGGTGGTGAGCAACTGGTGTGCAGTGCCAGCGGCAAACTCGCTGGACTGGATCCATCCACCGGCGAGCGTCTGTGGGAATTCACCGAGCTGTCCAACAACACTTCCTGCACACCAACCTTTGTTAGCGAAGGAAGGTTTCTGATTGGAGCATCGGATGGTCGCGGCGAAACGAACACGGGCGCATCGGCGGCTAGCAACGGATTGATCGAAATCAGTCGCGGCGAAGACGGCTCCTTCCAAGCGAGCTTCGTTTGGCAAGCGGAGAAAGCGACCTGCACTTTTGGCAGCCCGGTTGTCGCCGGTGACACCGCCGCGATCGTCAATCGCACCGGAGTTCTTTACCGACTGGATTTGGAAACTGGCGAACGAGTCTCGGCGAAACGGACTGACGCGGGTGGCCTTTGGGCGACACCCTTGGTCGCGGGAGGCAACCTGTACCTATTCGGCTACAAGGGAACGACCAGCGTCATCTCGCTCGCCGATGGCAAAGAGATCGCCGAAAATCGTTGCTGGCCCGAAGGCGGCGACGGGGACAAGACGCCCGGTTTCGGTGGCGGAAACGTGCTGTACGCCGGAGCTCCCGCCGGCGACCGTTTGCTGATCCGACGCGGCGACAAGCTCTACGCGATTGGTGCGAAGTAGCATCCACCGCGTTATCGGTCGCGCGGAAATTCTTTTTCGCAGCCGATGTTGACGCAAATCAGCAAATTGCTACCATGCTGAGAACCAGTCGCAATAAGCGATTGAACTGATAGCCAGCGAGCACCGTTTGGCGGCCACCATTCGCCCGCGTCGGACCACCGACGCTTTGTGCGAAAGCCGCCGAAATGCCAGCCAGCCATGACCTGATTGCTTCGAAATGTTCGAAGCAGCAAATCCGTCATCAAGGTTGGCCCTATGAAAAACATCTCACCAGAGACACTGGACCTCGCTTGGCAAGCTCACGCCAGCAGCGATCCCGATCGAGTCATTGAACTTCTCGCGGCGAAAGACATTCTGGCTCAGTCGCATGGCGATATCGAACCCGCGGTGTTGCTCGGGTTGGCGCTTCACGATCGTTCCCGAGTCATCGAAGCCGCGGACGCATTCGAAAAAGCCAGCTTGCTAGGGCCGATCCCGGACGAAGCGCGGATCACGCTGGCATCGTGCTATGCACAGCTTCGGCGGATCGACCTGGCTCGCGATTTGTATCTCGAGCTTGCACTCAGTCGACGACTCGAACCTGACTTGATGCTAAAAGTCGCGGGAGGTTTGTCCGCGATTGATTCGCCACAGTTGGCGATGAAGGTGTGCGAATGGATCACCGAGCAAGACGAATCGGTCGCGCAGGCTTACTACGACATGGGCATCTACTCGGCCAACTGTGGTCACGCCCTTTACATCAGCGAAGCGCTCATGCGTCGGGCGATTGCCCTGGACTCCGGCAACTTTCACTATCGAGTCGGGCTGGTCTCGTTGCTGATTCAACTTCAATGCGAAGGCGAAGCACTCGACATCGCTCGCACCTTCGAGATCGCTCAAATCCAAGAAGCAACATGCTTTTCTTGCCTGCAAAGAATCGCGGACTTGCTATCCCGACACAAACAACCCGATCTGGCGACCGCTTGCCAAGCTCGCGTGAAGGTTCTGCGAACCGAACGCACTGCCAAGTCGCTTCACCTCACCAAGCCATCAATTTAGACCGAAATGAACGAATCTCTCTCCATCGCTCACCTTGAATTCGAAGCGGGCCAGTTTGCTCGTGCCGTCCAGTTCGCTCAGTACGCGTTGGCCCAAGACCCCGATGACGTCGCCGCTCTGACGCTGTTGGGAATGGCCAGTCTTTGCGATTGCGAATTCGGCGAAGGCATTGATGCACTCGAACGTGCGGCCCTCATTCGACCGTTGTCTCGAGCCATTCAAATCGAACTGGCAATCGCGTACGGATCGATTGGCCGACGCAACCTGTCGGAAGAGTTGCTGATGTCGGTTGCGACATCGGGCAAGGTCAACAGTTCGGAACTTCTGCGAATCGCGGCGGGCTTGGAAGCGATCGACTCACCGAGATTGGCAATGGAAGCTTGCCGCCAAGCTGGCATTCTGAATCCGGATCAACCCGAGGTTCACTACCAAATGGGCTACTATGCTCAACAGTGCGGCCACCCCACTGAAATTTGCGAATCATTGATCCGCCATGCGATCGACCTGGATCCTCGCAACGTGCACTTTCGCATCGGGCTGGCTTCGATGCTGATTCGGTTGCAACGCAAGGACGATGCGATCAAGGTTCTCGCCGCGGTCATTCCCGACCGTCTGGACGAAGTGGACTGTCAGTGCTGCCTCAAGCGCATCGCGAACCTGTTTTTCGACTGCGACGATGTCCAACGAGCGCGACTTTGCGCGTCGCGACTCAAAAAGCTGTCGAAACAATCGACCACTGCGCAACACAGCAACGTCGCATAACCTCCCTGACGATCACCCTGCACTGGCTCAAACGCTGAACACATAACCAGGCTGAAAGGTCCGGCAAACATCACAATGGCGGGTTTGTGCGGACCGCAAAACAACAAACTGAGCAAAGCAGCTAAACCAGGCAACCACAGCAAGAAAATCGCTCTGGATTCCCACCCGGTGAATCTGCCATGGGGTGAAACATAGAGCACGTATCTCTGTTCGAACGAATCGTTCCAACAAAGCGATTTCTCGCATCGGGCCCACTTGTTGCGGGCGCAAGTTTGTGGATAACGTGTCTACGTTTTGCACATCTCCCCACGGATCGGATCCTCTCGTGAGATACGCGTTTTGGCTCACCGTCGCACTGGTTGCGACCTGGCTGTTCTGGTCAGGACATTTTGACAACCCGTTCCTTCTTGGACTCGGTGCGTTGTCGGTGCTGGTCAGCCTCTACGTCTCGTTGCGGATGGACATCGTCGACGAAGAAGGTGCTCCGGCGCAACTCGGGATTCGTCCGTTTGTCTTCTACGCACCATGGTTGGCCAAAGAAATCGTTGAAAGCAACTTGGCGGTCGCCAAGATCATTTTGTCTCGCAAGATGAAGCTGAAACGCAACATGGTCACCATCAAATCGCATCAGAAATGCGAACTCGGCCGAGTCATCTTGGCCAATTCGATCACGCTGACCCCCGGTACGGTGTCAGTCCAAATGGAAGGCGAGAAGATCCTGATTCACGGTTTGAATTTGGAAGAAACCGAAGAAGACATGTCCGGCGAAATGGACGAACGCATCTGCCGGCTGGAGAAATCCAAGTGATTTTTCCGACTTGCATGATGCCGATGATGCTCGCCGTCAGCGAAGCGGCAGCTCACGCCGCGAAAACGCCGTCGGGACGCGGGCACGCCAGCTCCGCTGACCTGCACGAAATGCTGAGCTATTCGGCGCAAGCGTTCAGCCTGAGCGCGACGCATCACGTGATGATGGCAACTTCCGCTGCAGTCTTGATCACCATGACGCTGGCGTTGATCCGAGCGATGGCGGGACCGACCGTTTTCGATCGCGTTTTGGCGCTCAACATGTTCGGCACCAAAACGGTGCTGTTCATTTGCGTGGTCAGTTTTATGACCGCTCGCACCGACTTTCTGGATCTCGCATTGCTCTACAGCTTGATGAATTTCATCGGCATGGTCGCTTTGTTGCGATTCACCCAATATCGCAGCTTTGGTGAGGAACCCGCCTGATGAGAGGTGACTCATGATCGCGTTTGAAATCGCAAGTTGGTTCTTCCTGATCGCGGGAGCGTTCTTTTCCATCGTGGGAGGAATCGGCATCATCCGATTGCCCGAGTTCTTTTCGCGAATGCACGGCGGCGGCATCACCGACACGATGGGTGCCGGTTTGATCTTGATTGGATTGCTGTGTTTGGCGGGCCCTACGTTGGTCGCGGCGAAGCTGATCGCGATCCTGTTCTTTCTGACCATCACCAGCCCAAGTTCCTGTCACGCATTGGCACACTCGGCGTTGATTCATGGAGTCAAACCGGAACTGGACGTCAAACAAAAAACCAATCAGGCGTGTAACCCACCGACCACTACGCGTGATGGAGACGTCTCCTAATGAACTGGATCGTCTTTGCCATCTTGGCGTTGCTGGCACTCACCGCCGTGACAGTCGCACGATTGCGGCAGCTATGGGCCGCGGTGATGTTCACCGGCATCTACAGTTTTCTCAGTGCGTCCTGGATGATGATCCTGGATGCACCCGACGTCGCGTTCACGGAAGCCGCCGTCGGCGCGGGCATCTCAACCGTGTTGATGCTCAGCACGTTGGCGCTGACCGGCGAACAAGAACAACCAACCAAACGTTCGCCCATCATCCCTTTGTTGGTGGTCATCGTCACCGGCGGAGCCCTGATCTACGGCACGTTGGACATGCCTCACTACGGCGATCCCAACGCCGCCGTGCACATGCATCCGGATCCGTCGTTTGTCGAGCGATCACTCGAGGACATGCACGGTCTTCCCAACGTCGTGACGGCGCTACTGGCTTCTTACCGGGGTTACGACACGCTGGGTGAAACGACCGTGGTTTTGACCGCCGGCATCGCCGTGTTGCTGATTCTACGAAGAGATGAATTGGAACGCCCGGCCATCGCGAGCCGCGCTAAACGACGCAAACGGAAGGCCAGCGCATGATCAAGTTCCCAATCATTCGCGTGATCACCAAGTTGCTGATCCCGTACATCTTGCTGTTCGCCTTCTATGTTCAATTCCATGGTGACTACGGCCCGGGCGGTGGTTTTCAGGCGGGAGTCATCTTTGCCGCAGCGTTGATCCTGTACGGCCTGGTATTCGGCCTTGATGCAATCAAACGCGTTGCTCCTCCAATCGTGATTGAAAAGCTGATGGCGATCGGCGTGTTGGTTTATGCCGGCACCGGCTTTGCCACGATGATGCTGGGCGGCAACTTTTTGGACTACGACGTTTTGGAACATTCCTTCAACCACAAGTACCTGCCCGGTGGACAACACCTGGGGATCTTCTTGGTGGAAGTCGGCGTGGGTATCACGGTGACCTCGGTGATGACGATGATCTTCTACGCCTTCGCCAGCCGGAGTCGATTCGTATGAGCAGTCCAGCTTTGGAACAAGCCGCGGGGCTCTACAACTACTGGATCGTGATCGTCTTGATGATGACCGGGTTCTACATCGTGCTTGCGCGTCGGAACCTGATCAAAGCTGTCATTGGTCTGAACATCTTTCAAACGTCTGTGTTCTTGCTCTACGTGACGATGGGAAAAGTTCGTGGCGGCACCGCTCCGATCATCCCACCTGAAGTCGCCGCGGCTCAGGCCAAAGTGATGCACGATGCGGGGCATGGCGAACATTCGACGCACGCTTTGGGAACTGTTTCCGAAGAGATCGTTGGTGCTCACACCGGGCATGCTGAATTGCCGGGTGCCGAAATCATTTACTCCAATCCATTGCCAAGTGTTTTGATGCTGACGGCGATCGTGGTCGGCATCGCTACCACGTCGCTCGCACTCGCGTTGGTGGTTCGCATTCGCGAAGACTATGGAACGATTGAAGAAGATCGGATTTTGGAAATTGATCGCGAAGATGGATTGCCGGACGACGATGACGAAGACCAATGGATCGACACGGAGACTCATTCGCTGGCGGGGAGTTCGCCTGACAACCCCACCGATTCGGAGTCAGTGAATTGACGGAACATCTCCCCATTTTATTGATCGTGCTGCCGCTGGTGGCGGCTCCGCTGTGCATGATCCTGCACCAGCGAACTGCCGCCTACACGCTCGCGCTGGTGGTCTCATGGATCACGTTTGCCATCTCAATCGCGTTGGTCGCACAAGTCAGCGAGTCCGGAGTGATCCGGTACAACCTGGGTGGCTGGGCACCGCCATACGGCATCGAATACGTGGTCGATTCGTTGTCGTCCTTTGTGATGATGTTCGTCTCGGGGATCGGTGCCATCGTCTTGGTTTATGCACCGAAATCGGTCGACGACGAGATCGCTCGATCGAAACACTATCTGTTCTACGCAACCTATCTGTTGTGCCTGACCGGATTGTTGGGCATGTGCGTGACGGGTGACCTTTTCAACGTTTTCGTTTTCTTGGAAATCTCATCGCTGTCGTCGTACGCACTGATCAGCCTCGGGCAAACCCGGCGAGCTCCATTGGCTGCGTTCCAGTACCTGATCATCGGTAGCATTGGCGCGACGTTCATCTTGATCGGCATCGGGTTGCTGTACCAAATGACCGGCACGCTCAACATGGCGGACATCGCCGCTCGTGTGCCACACGAAAACGGCCCTCGAACGGTTTTGGTGGCGTTTGGTTTTCTGGTCATCGGATTGTGTGTGAAGATGGCGGTGTTTCCGCTGCACACATGGTTGCCCAACGCCTACACGTACGCACCTTCCGTCGTGACATGCTTCATCGCGGCGACCGCGACCAAGGTTTCGGTCTACGCGTTCATCCGGGTCATCTTTGGGATCATCACTCCCAGTTTCGCGTTCGACTATCTGCCGCTGGACACCGAACTGACCATCCTGGCATTGATTGGCATCTTCGTTGCATCGACAGCGGCCATCTATCAAGCCAACGTCAAGCGCCTGCTCGCCTATTCCAGTGTCGCTCAGATCGGCTACATGATTTTGGGCATCAGCATGGCGACACCGGGTGGACTGACCGCCGGCATCGTTCACATGTTCAACCACGCGTTGATCAAAGGCGGGTTGTTCATGATCGTCGGTTGCTTCGCGTTGCGATTGGGCAGCGTCAAACTCGATGACTGGAAGGGCGCCGGCAAAACGATGCCTTGGACGTCGCTCGGCTGGGCAATCGGGGGACTGGCACTGATTGGTGTTCCGGTCACGGCGGGTTTCATCAGCAAATGGTTGCTTCTTACCGCGGCAATGGAAAAAGGTATGTGGCCGGTCGCTGTGTTGATGCTGTTCAGTTCGTTACTTGCCGTGGTCTACGTTTGGCGTGTGGTTGAAACCCTGTACTTCAGCGAACCAACCGCGAAAGTCCTGAAGGCCAAGGAGGCTCCCCTGGGAATGTTGATCCCAACCTACATCGTCCTAGCTGGAACTTTCTTGTTCGGTGTTTGGACCACCTACTCAGCCGACATGGCCGCGGCCGCGGCCGCGGGATTGCTGGGAGCCACACCATGACGGACTCCATGCAAATCTGGGTGTCATTGCTGCTGCCGCTGATCGCGTACGTGTTGCTCACGCTAACGGGCAAATCGCCAAACGTTCGCGAAGGCTGCACGCTGACGGTCGCCACCATTCTGTTTTTGCTGACTTGCCGGATGGCCAGCGGCGTGTTCGCCGGTGAGCGTCCAGAATGGATGTGGGGTGAATGGTTGCCCGGCTTCCAAATCGCGTTCCAAGTCGAACCGCTGGGGATGCTCTTCGCACTCGTCGCATCGGGACTTTGGATCCTGACGACGATCTACGCGGTCGGCTACATGCGGGGCCATAACGAAGAAAATCAAACGCGATTCTTTGGCTGCTTTGCTTTCGCTATTTTCGCTGCTCTCGCGGCCGCTTATGCGAAAAACCTGTTCACGCTGTTTGTCGCGTATGAGGTCATGACGATCTCGACTTACCCGTTGGTCACTCATCATGGCAACGAAGAAGCCCGCAATGGCGGACGAGTCTACCTGGGGATTTTGCTATCCACCTCGATCGCGTTCTTCATGCTGGCGATCGCCTGGACCTACACCTTGGCCGGAACGTTGGACTTCGCTCCTGGCGGGATCCTGGCCCAAAGCGTAGCGGACGAAAAAATCTCGATCGTGGGTCTCGGATTCCTCCTCGCGTTGTTTGCGTTCGGGATCGGAAAAGCCGCTTTGATGCCGTTCCACCGCTGGCTTCCCGCCGCGATGGTCGCTCCGACACCCGTCAGTGCTTTGCTGCACGCGGTCGCCGTCGTGAAGGTCGGTGTGTTCTCGGTTTTGAAAGTCGTGGTTTACATCTTCGGTTTGGACCTCCTGACCGAATCAGGCGTGAATCTCTGGCTGGCCTATGTCGCCGGATTCTCATTGGTCGTCGCGTCGTTGGTTGCGATGACGAAAGACAACCTGAAAGCACGACTCGCGTACTCGACGATTGGTCAATTGGCCTACATCACGCTGGGTGCGGCGCTCGCAACTCCCAGCAGCATCATCGGTGGCGGGATGCACATCGCGATGCACGCGGTTGGCAAGATCACGCTGTTTTTCTGCGCCGGAGCGATTTATGTCGGAGCTCACAAGAAGAACATCAGCGACATGAGAGGACTCGGGCGGCAAATGCCGTTTACGTTCGGTGCCTTCCTGCTCGCTTCGGTCAGCATCATTGGATTGCCGCCGGGCGGAGGTGCTTGGAGCAAATGGTTCTTGGCCGTTGGCACGGTGGAAACTCATCAGTATTTGTTGACGGCAGCGTTGATGGTCAGTTCACTGCTCAACATCGCTTACTTGGTGCCGATTCCGATGCTCGCCTTCATGGGCAAACCCAAAGCGGATGACTCCGCCGATCACGACTCGCATGGACATGAATCGGACGGCCATGACTCGCATGGGCACGCACCGACCGAGGGAATTCACGAAGCTCCGATGATGTGCGTGGTTCCACTTTGCATCACCGCGATTGGCAGTGTCGCGTTGTTCTTCGCCGCCGACTGGATTTACGAAGCCCTGTTGCCGATCACGCAGACGCCAAACTTATGAGCCACAACCCTCCTTCCGATCCCAGCTGGTTCGAACGGCCGCAGAACATCCAACGGATGATCATCGGTCTGGTGGTCGTTTGCGTGCTGCTGGTCTTCGCCAACCTGTTCTACGAAAACCCTCACCCACACTTTGGCAAGGTGGAAACGTTCTTTGGTTTCCAAGCTTGGTTCGGGTTCATCGCTTTCGTCGCTGTCGTCTTCCTGGGAACGTTGCTGCGTCCGTTGATCAAAAAGCCAGAGGGCTACTACGACCCTGAACCCGAAAACGAATTCCCGCGTTTGGACCGCCCCGAAGACAACCACCCAGGAGACGAAGCATGAATTTCTTGTCTGCTTTGCCTCCGGGATGGCCGATGATTGTCGGCGGCGTTTTCCTGTGGTTGCTTCCCAAACGAGCCCAAGCCGGCGGTGCACTCAGCCTGGCAATCCTCAGCGGTTTGCTGTTCTGGTTCACGCCCGTCCTGGGTGAAGGCGAGTCCGCGAAAACGTTCTCGATGTTGGGTGCGGAACTGCAACCAATCCGCATCGATTCGCTCAGTCGACCATTTGGATTGGTATTCCACATCGCTGCGGTCGTGTCGGCGATTTATGCTTTGCACGTGCGAGACACCCGGCAACATATCGCGGGAATGGTGTACGCCGGCGGCGCGATCGGCGCTTGCTGTGCCGGAGACTTGATGACGCTGTTCGTTTTTTGGGAACTCACCGCAATCAGCAGCGTGTTTCTTGTTTGGGCGTCGGACACACCCGCCGCTTACCGCGCTGGGATGCGTTACCTGATCGTCCAAGTTGGCTCGGGCGTGTTGTTGCTCACCGGAGCCATCATCCAGTATGTGGAAACGGGTTCGCTGAAATTCGAACTGTTTGTCAGCGAAGGTCAAACCCTTTTCGGCGACAATTCGATCTCGCCCGCCGCATGGTGCGTGTTGTTCGCGTTCGCGATCAAGTGTGCCTTTCCGTTGCTTCACAACTGGTTGCAAGACTCGTATCCCAAGGCAACGGTCACCGGCACCGTGTTCCTCAGCGCGTTCACGACGAAGCTCGCCGTGTATTCGCTGGCCCGTGGGTTTGCTGGCTTCGATCCACTGATCACCGTCGGCTGCGTCATGACGCTGTTCCCGATCATTTTCGCGGTCATCGAAAATGACCTGCGTCGAGTTCTGGCATATTCGCTCAACAACCAACTTGGGTTCATGGTCGTCGGTGTTGGCATCGGGACCGAGCTCGCCATCAACGGAACCGTGGCTCACGCGTTTTGCCACATCATCTACAAATCATTGTTGTTCATGTCCGTCGGCGCGGTGCTGTTCCGAGTCGGCACCGCCAAGGCAACCGAACTGGGCGGACTTCACAAGTCGATGCCATGGACCACCGCGTTCTGCATGATCGGTGCGGGTGCCATCTCCGGCTTCCCGCTGCTCAGCGGATTCGTTAGCAAATCGATGATCATCTCAGCCGCCGGCGAAGAACACATGTTCGGCGTTTGGATTGTGTTGCTGATCGCTTCGGCGGGTGTGATGGAGCACTCCGGAATCAAGATTCCGTTCTTTGCGTTCTTTGCCCATGACAGCGGCAAACGAGTCAAGGAAGCTCCTTGGAACATGTTACTCGCGATGAGCATCGCTGCTTTCTCATGCATCGCGTTGGGCATCGCTTACCCGTTGCTGTACCGGTTGCTTCCCTTCGACGTGGACTATCACCCATACACGATCACCCACGTCGTCACCCAATTGCAGCTGCTCCTTTTCGCGGCTCTCGCATTCGTCGCGCTGATGAAGTCGGGACTGTACCCAGCAGAACAACGAGCCGTGAACCTGGACACCGATTGGTTCTACCGACGTCTGATCCCCAAGGTAACACGTGGCGGTCAAGTCGCGATTGAACTGGTGGACCAAACGTTCCGCCACGACTTCTTGTTGACCCTGCGCAGCGTCCTTCGAATGATCCAGCGTTCGTTCAACGTCAACGGCTGGATCGGCCAGACTTGGTCCACCAGCACGATGGCATTCTGGGCCGCGACACTGCTGGCGATCAGCTTGGTGCTGTACTACACCTAGCAATCATCCCCAGCACTGGGTATTTCTGGCAAATCCCGCGACGTGAAAACTCGTGTTGGGCAAACGACTGAAGCAATCGATCTACAATGAGCTGGTTCCGCAAACGCCAGCCCTATCAGAAACGACTTTCGATCGATGCTTTCGCACACTCCCAACTTGGCGACGCCGTTTTTCCCCAGCCTTCTGACGCTTCGGCGTTTTGGTTGCCTGTTTCTGCTGGCACTCGTCGGTTGGATATTTTGCAATTCGGCTCAAGCCGGAATCGGTGGTGAAAACATCATCGTGGTCGTGAACGCGAAGTCGGAAGACTCGCTGACGCTAGCGAACCACTACGTCCAGTTGCGAGACATTCCGCCGTCCAACATAGTCTTATTGGAGGACGTTCCCTCGGGTCTTCGAGTCTCCCTAGACGACTTTCGCGAAAAGATTCTGAAGCCAATTCTGAATGAGCTGAATCGGCGGGAGCTCGCGGCCCATGCCCGAGTGATCGCGTACTCTGCGGGCTTCCCCACCGCGGTCGACATTCGCGAACACACCAAGAAACTGACCGACGAGAACCAGAAGAAGTACCAGCGTCCGGTCGCGTCCATCAACTCAATGACGTACTTCTACCGTTGGGTGATTTCGGATTCGCCGGACTATCTGGGTTGGGGCAGCAACTTCTACGCTCGAGGAAAATTCGAACGTCATTTCGCGAATCCTTTCGCGGGGGAAGCGGGTGAGACGTTCCAGGCGGCGGAATCCGCGACCAACGATGCAACCACAGCGGAAGAGTGGACCGCAGCTGCCACGCGATGGTCAGACATCGCCGACGACTACCCAACGCTGCATCCGCTGAACATTCGCGCCGCGGAAGCGTTCGCCAATGCGGACGACCTAGAATCCGCGTTGGAACGTTTGGCGAAGGCAGTCGCGTCGGGTTGGGCTAATCGTCGGTATGTCGAAGATTCTGAATCCTTGCAAAAGCTTTCAGGGACGGAGGGTTTCAATGAAAAATTGGAGCAGCTTCAAGACGTTCCAATGAAGAACCAAGGTCCGGTCCCGTTCGCAGCAAGGGTGGGGTGGACGAGCGCCGGCCACCCGATCCCCAACGCAAAAGGTGGCATGCCGTATATGCTGTCGTGCGTGCTGGGAGTCGTGAATGAACGCGGCAGCACTCTTGAACAAGCCATCGAGGTTCTAAAGCGAGCTAGAAAGGCCGACCGAACCACCCCTGATGGCACCGTCGCATTCGCGAAGACATCCGACGTCCGTGTCACGACTCGAGAACCACTGTACGCCGACGCTCTCGCTTGGTTGATTTCGCGCGACCGCGACGTGGAGATCTTTTCTTCGAAGTTGCCAACTTCGGACAAGCGATACTCGGGATTGATGCTTGGCGCCGCCAGCTTTGATGCTCGGAAACGGTCGTGGTCGATGACTCCCGGAGCGATCGCCGAGAACCTGACCAGTTTGGGCGCTGCATTCGAAACCAATTCCCAAACCAAGCTGACTGAGCTTCTGCATGCTGGTGCCGCGATCAGCAGTGGTGCCGTTGCGGAGCCCTACGCGCTGGTTCCAAAATTCCCGACCCCGATGATGCACGCCTACTACGCAGAAGGCGTTTCTGCCATCGAAGCGTTCTACCTGACCACGACGTCGCCGTATCAGTTGTTGATCGTCGGTGATCCCGCATGCCAACCCTATGCAAAAGCACCGATTGATTTCGTGCGAATGGAAGTCGGCGAAGCGTCGGGCGACAAAGTCCCGGTGAATTTCTTTTGGCAAGCCCTACCCGGCAACAAGAACACGTCGCCAACCGCCGCCATCGAGTTGTACCTTCAAGACAAACGAATCGCGGTGGCACGGCCGACCCGCAAAATCGAAGTCAAACTGCCAAGCAGTCTGGAAGGAGCCCTGCGCTGCCGAGCCGTAGTGATCGGACGCCATCCCACCCAGCCTCGCGTCGCGATCACGGAAACGTTGGTGCTAGGCAATCCCAACATCGTGCCCACGATCGACGCTCAATCGACCGACAACGAAACGCTGCAGATCAAGCTCGCGTGCCCTGACGCGGATCGAATCGAATTGAAACATCTGGGACGAGTCGTGGCTGAAACCACTGGGACATCCGGAACCGTTTCGTTGACGGCTGACAAAGTCGGCCGAGGTCCGATTCAACTGGAGGCGATCGGATACGTTGGCAAGCAAGGAATCCCGAGCAAGCTTCAGCTCATTGAGTTCTGAACGCTAGAGGCATTTGCGGCGCAACCGGGCCTAACGGCCGTCGGCTAATTGGTGCAGGTTGAAGAGTGACTCTTCTCACGTTGGAGATCGACGAGCCTTCGCAACCTGGTTCACTGCGACGATGAATGACGCGGCGGTTGGCTGGAAAGTGCTCGCTGGACTTCGATCACCCGAATGGCTTGCTCTGGGCCCATCTCCAGCAATCGATCACGCCCGTTCGCATCCGCGTGAAATTCGGTGAACCCCTTTTCGTCCACCACCACACGACCGGGTTCGGACAGATCGAAGTATTGATCGTCTGGACGAATCGCGAAAAGCACGCTGGTTAAATCCCAGGTTGGTCGATCGTGGTTGGGACCACTGTGCAGCAAGTAAGCCTCGCGGACTGGATGGTGCTGCACGTACGAAAAATCACGAGCGATACTTTCGCGGGGGTAGGCAACAGCGATCCCGATACGGTAGTCACTCCATACCACCGGCACATCCTCGGGCGACAACTCAGCGAAGCGCCGCATCGCATCGATGCCATTGACCACGTTGGCCTCGTCATGCCGTGGTTTGCCCAGCGTCGGCCCGAAGCATCCGGCCATCACCGAGATCAGTTTGCACTTCTTTCGAAGCAACGTCGGACCGTCCAACGGACTGATCGCATCCGCTTTCGACTCCAAGAGATCAGCCAGGTTGGCCGCCAAACCGACTTGAATGATCACGACACTGGCGTCCTCCGACTCTGACAGCGTCCGGCGCAAGACCTCAACCGCATCGGGTGCGTCATCGCTGCTGAGCAAGTCATGTGGATATCGCAATGATTCGCCATCGAGAGTCTTGCACAATTTCAGATAGAGGCTCGGGCGATGCTGAGCGTCTCGGGTTGCACCGATCGGAATTTCGCCGCGACCATAGAACGTGTTCACCGCGTCGACAAAAGGTGCCGCGAGCGGATTGACCTTCGAGATGGTGACCGCCTTCAACTCGCATTCGCCTCGATCTTGCAACGCGTGCAACATTGCCAGTGCCAACACATCATCGCAGTCCCCGGTGATGTCGGTGTCGAAGATGACCGGAGTTGGTTTGACGCTTTGCGCCGCCTCCGATTCAGCGTGAAGACCAGAGCAGTCAAACAACGCGGCGGCCAGCACAGCAAGACTCAGTCGAAACATCAACGCGGCTTTCAAAATCAAAGGTTTGGGTTCGCACTGAAACAGATTCAAAAAAACACTTCGCGCTTGCAACCGGTTCCAAACGGGCTTTGACGCATTTACCGGGGTTCCTCCGGCGTTTTCCGCCACACTGGACGCCCGAAAGGGGTTCACATTGCGCCTAACAGGACTATAGACTTCCTTGCGGGTGACAGTAATCCCCTGTTTGGGAGACAGGCATCGCTCACCAATTTCGCGTCTCGCTCGGCCAAATTTGACCGAGCTTGCCAACGAAATGGCCATGCCAGCCCGGGACTCATTCCAAGATATTCCCCGTTCTTAGAAAGACGAACACGATGAAGAAACTGCTTTGCTTGATGGCACTTTGGGGCCTTCTCGGCTCCCTCGGTTGCGACAGCTCGGCCACCACGGCGCCCTCCGACGACGAGCTGACACAGTACGTCGATGAGAATCCACACGACTTCGACAGCAATGCCTCGCTGGACGATGGCGACACCGCAAATTAGCCGCGTTCGTTGTCGACCGACTCACATTCATTTTCGTTTTGATTGATATGAAGGAACCTCCCCTGATGCCACATCGAGCCCGTCCCAAGGGATTCACACTGGTCGAGTTGTTGGTGGTCATTGCCATCATCGGAGTCCTCGTTGGACTCTTACTGCCTGCTGTTCAGGCCGCACGTGAAGCGGCGCGTCGAATGAGCTGCAGCAACAACTTCAAACAAATTGGTTTGTCACTGCACAATTACCATTCCGCCTACAACATGCTCCCGGCGCACTCCGCGGGAACCACCAACAGTGCCAACTCAGGGAATCCGAACCCATCGCGTCGGATTGCCGGAGGTGGCGGACACAACCGCAACGAACTCAGTTGGTTGCCAGGCCTGACACCATTCTTTGAACAACAGGGGTTGTGGGAAGAAATCAGCAATCCGATGGACTCGGATGGCGATGGTGTCATCGATTTTCAAGCGATGGGGCCGGATGCCCGCATGAACTTGAGCGATCACAATGCGGCCGGCAATCGCTACCGTCCGTGGCTGACCAATGTTCCCACGTTGCGATGCCCCAGCGATCCAGGCGAAGGTTTGCCCGCCCAAGGCCGAACCAACTACGCGGCATGTCTTGGAGATTCAACCCACCATATGCACGTTGGCGCCGAGCAAGATCCCGGACTCATTCCAAACGGGAATTGGGCCCAAGCCGAACGAGCCGCCTGCCGAGGAACGTTTGTCGCCAGTCGTTCGACCAAGTTCAAAGAAATTTTGGACGGTTTGTCAAACACGATCGCGGCGGGCGAGATCATCACCAGCCTTGGTGACCGCGACATTCGTGCCATGCCACCGGATGCACCCACTAGCATTCAAGCTGATAGCGGAAACCCCAGCGGTCCCGACAACGCATTGGCATGTCGTGACATGATCGATCCAGAGCGTCCCCTGTTTTGGCGCAACGGAGCACCGTTCGTTGCATCGCCAGCGGTCACGGGTCCAGCCGGCGAAATGGAACGTGGATACAAGTGGGCCTATGGGCGTCCGCTATTTTCTGGCATGAACACGATTCTGCCACCGAACTCCGAAATTTGCATGCAAGGCAACCGTCACAACGAAGGCATCTTGCCACCGAGCAGCCATCACCAAGGCGGCGTGCATGTGTTGATGGCTGATGGTGCGGTGAAGTTCATCACCGAATCGATCGATGCCGGCAACTCCGGGGCTCCACCGGTTCGATGGGACGGATGGGCAATCAATCCGGGCGGATCTCAAAGTCCGTTTGGTATCTGGGGTGCCCTCGGAACACGTGCCTCCAAAGAGGTGATCGATCAGGAATTCTGATCGACGAGAAGAAGCGACATCCATCAAGTCGATAACGAACGAGCCACCACGAAATGCAATTCGAGGTGGCTCGTTTCGTGTATGAATGTTGCGTTCTACTTCTGCAGCCGAGCCAACACCGCATCGTGAAGGTGGCCATTGGTTCCGACGCCGTCGCCGCCGCGGACCGTGTCGATGCCCTTCCATGAAGTGAATCGTCCGCCGGCTTCGCTCATGATCGGAGCCATTGCCGCGATGTCCCAGGCGTTGCAAATTGGATCGACCATCAAATCGGCGCGGCCGGTTGCGACCATCGCGTACCCGTATCCATCGCCCCAAGTTCGCGTCAGCCACGTGTCCCGCTGCAAGGCTTCGAAAACGTCGCTGTCACCGCGAGGTCCTTCGCCACGATCACCAAACGACTTCGCCTCGCTGGTCACGAAGACGGCTTTGGACAAATCGCTTTGGTCAGAAACGCGAGCTTCACGCCATATCTTCAAGTCTTCGCTGTGGTAACACCCACCGCCCAACGCGGCGACGACGATTTGGTCCGTCGCCGGCAGATAGATGACTCCGCCGAACGGTGTCTCGTCACATTCCAACGCCAACAGCGTGCTGTACAGCGGCACCCCACAGATGAATGACTTGGTTCCGTCGATCGGATCAACAACCCAGCGATATCGGCTGGCACCTTCGCTGTCGGCAAATTCTTCACCAGCGATCGCGTCATCTGGAAATTGCTCGGCAACCAGTTTGCGAACCAATTGTTCGGCCTCTCGGTCGGCAATCGTGACTGGCGAATCATCGGATTTGCGATCCACCGACAATGACGGTTTGCCAAAGTGAGTCAGCGTGTGCTGCCCGGCTTTCAACGCGATGTCGACCATCGCGGTGAGTCGTCCATCGTGATCCGATTGCCATTGGGCGGGAGTCCAATCCGACATGAGAATCCAAAGTTGTGCGTGCGGTAGGAAAACGAGAACACCCGGAATTCGAAGCGACTGAGCCTCGCCGGTCGTGCATCACGAAATGTCACGCCAACAATCTAAGCGGACATGTGAATCTCGCACTACCCGGGTGGATCCAAAGCGAGCTGGTCCCGCATTCTTGGATTCCTGTTCGAACGTTGATCAGACTCGCCGAAACGCTAGGCTTCGACCCTCGAAAAGAATCGCTCGTATCATCCCGACGTTCGCATCCGACGTCGACTCAGCGAACGGTGGCACCAGCTGGTACCACGTGCGACAACTCCGCCGATTGATCAGCCACACTGCCGGTTCCGACAAGCATGTCCTCCGTCAAATCCAACACCACAACCTGTTCTTCCACCGCAACGTTCTCTCGTGATCGAACGCTCAAGCGGACTTGGTACTTGCCCGCTTCCAAATCGGCGGGCACGTGAAATTGAAGTTCGCGTTTTTGCCCGGGAGCCAGCCACCGACCAAAACCATCGAGCAATCGGTGCGGGCGCGATCCATCATCCCGACCCAGCAACAGTTCGCCTTGAATCGGCGCGTAACCTTCGCCTTGATTGGTGATCTCCATCACGAAAGCGTTCCCGCCGGCAAGGTTCGCCCATTGCAACGGCCCCGATTCAACGTTCAGCACCGGTCGCTGTTGATGCACCAATTCCAGCGGCAACGATGTCGCTGACTCAACATCGTTGGGCGAGTTGAGATTGCGTCGAATGACATCCAGCGTTCCCCACTGCGACGAGGTTTTCGAAATGCCACGCAGCAGGGCTCGGATCGTTTTGGAACGACCCGCGGCAAGATCGAACTTCGACTTCGACAACATCAATCGGCTCATCGGGTCACCGAGATGATCCCGAGGAACCAGGTGAATCTGTTGATCGTCCTCGCTGTTATTGCTGATTTCAATCGTCAGCATTCGCTGGGTTCCTTCGACGCGGCCCAGTTCGATCTGCGCCGGTTCCAAGGTCACACCAGGACCCAAATTCGCGATGCGAGTGTCTAAAGCTCGGAAGGCGTCGACCAACAACGTTTGCGGAAACGTTTGCTCCAGCATCGTCCGGCGTCCGTTGCTGACTTGCAGATTCAAATCGTACTGCCCGTCAACCAACGACATTTCCAGTGGAGCTTCCAAACGCAATCGAGCGTTGGGCATCATGCGAATCAAGTACTTGTCTTTGTCTTCCACGTTGGCTCGTGAAGGCATGAAAAGCGACACGGGATTGGCAGAACGCGACCTTGGCAGGTTTCCGGAATCGGCAGGAGTAAGCTCGGCACGGATACGACATTCGAGTGCGAAGTTTGTTGGGTTTTTAACATAGGCTCGGACGTACGGCATGCCTTCGTGCGAAACAACTTGGGCCTCTTGCAGTTCGAGTCGCTCAACGCTGCTGAGGTCTGACACACCCGTTTCCACATCAACTCGCAAAACGTACTGAGTGACGTATCGAACACTGGCTTGGGTTTGATCGCCGGCGAACTCTTCCGCCGAAGGATCGTTGACGGTTCCCTCGTCGCGAACCAACAGTCCGAACGAAATGTAGTTGGTTTTCACCAAAGGAATCGTGACCTTGCCCTTCAGTTCAACAGTCTCGCCAGCATTCAACGTGAACCGGGTCGGCGTCGTGAACTTCACGCCTTCCATCGGTGGGCTGTGTTCATCGTGCAAGATGATGCCCGTTTCTTCTTGCCGCAACTGAATGGGCGAGACATCGATTTGCATCGTCTTTCCGGTCGAAGTGACCTGGAACGAAAACGGGATCACCTCTCCACGACGACCTCGGAATCGTTGAACCACGGGCTCGATTCGAAACGCCTGTTCCACTCGTCGTTCGATACTGACACGTCGACCGTCTTGCTCACTCACCGCAGCGGTTTGGACGCCGGGTTGTTGTGCATGGACGGATCCAGACACCAGCAGGCAACTCATACATCCGAGCGTCGTCCATCGTTTGCGAGGGGCCATAGAACGATCTGCTGCAGAATTTGTCGATGCAAACCTGGTTGCTGAACGAAGTGTTGTTCGCAGCGAAGTACGCAAGGAGGCGAGAGTGCTACGGAAGTTGGCTAGCGAGTTCATCAAGGTGGTCGTCCGCAAAGTGAGCGTCAGCATCGAGCTGTGAATTCGATTTCAATCCAACGACCTCGCCAATCATCCCCCCGAGGTGATGAAAGCACTGCTGGCGGAACGCACGATTCGCGGCGAGATAAAAATCACCACTTCCGCGTCGCGTGTCTGCCGCTGGGTCGTTTGAAAAAGGTAGCCCACTCCCGGCAACCGACTCAGTCCTGGGATGCGATTGATTTGATCCACCGTCTCCCGTTGCACCAATCCACCAATGACAATGGTTTTGCCGTCTTTGACAGTGACCGTTGTGGAGACGCTTCGACGGTTGATGATTGGGTACTGATTGATTGACAACTGCGAGGTTGCATTTCGAACATCTTCGCTGACTTCTGCCTTCTCGATATCGATGGTCACTTCATCGCCTCGAATGTGCGGCGTGATGTCCAACACGATGCCGGCATCAACCTTTTGAATGTCCTGTTGAAAGAACACCGAGTTGCTGCCGGTCGTCCCGGGCGGTTGCACACTGAAGAACGTTTCGCGATTGATGGCGATGTTCGCTGGCTCTCCGTCTTTGGCCATCACGTGTGGCGTCGCGCGAATGGTGAGATCGCCTTTTTCGGATAACAACCGCACGAACGCTGAAGTGCTGCCGAAGTCTGAAAAGATCGCATCGAGGCCGGCCTGAGAAACCTCTCCGTTAAGAGCCAAACCGGACGCGCTGAGCGACAACTGTTTGACACCTTCCATCTCAACAGCGTGTTGCCAATCCAATCCAAATTGAAACCCTGAATCCGGCGAGACCACGCAAATGATCGCTTCCAAAACGACTTGCGGAATCGGTTGATCGATGTTTTGAAATCGAGCGATGATGTCATTCGCGATTCGCGGTGGAGCTTCGACCAACATCGTTTTGGCTTGTTCAATCTCGGTCACGTATTGCAACCACGGAACCGGAACGGTTTCCAACAACGTGGTCGGATCCATGTGTTGCGGCTGGTACTGCGTCTTGATTGACACCAACGAAAACAGCGGCGATTCGGGATCCGGCGGAGCCACGATCAATTGCTTTCCTCGTCGTGTGGACGCCAATCCCAACGGCATCAGAACTTTCTCGACCGCTTCGTCGACCGTCAAGTCAATGATCTGCGTGTTGACGATGCCAGCGACGTTGTCATCGAGAATCAAATCCAACTCAGCATCAGTCGCCAACAGCGTCAGCACTTCGCGGACATCGGTCTCAATGAAATCTTCGTTGATCAAGAACGGTTCGTCGTACTCAACACGGGCGATCGCAGATGACCGAGCCTGAGAGATCGGTATCAATTCCAGCGGAATGATTTCCTCTTCTTGGATCTGGCTGTATCCATCTCCGTGCCAGTCACCATCGATCACCGGTTGAGATTCAGGCGGCAAGTCCGAATCGAACAAGATTTCTTCGCTGACGTTTGCTCTGAATTCGCCGTGGTCAAACACCACGCCTTCATCGTGCATATTTCCAATCAGTTCGGTATCGCCACCCCTGGCTGCATTGGACTGGTCCAAGGATTGTTGGATCAATTCGTCCATGTTCGTCCGGCGATAGCCCGGGCGGTAGACACACCCCACCAACATAGAGATCAGGCAGAGAATCCCAAGCATGCAAATCGGACGAATGGATTTCATTCGTGGAGTCGGCTTGGAACGGGGCAAAAACAACAACGATGCATCTCAGGTGGGCAGCAAAGCGAAACGCGATGTTTCACTCATCCAAGCTGTTACCGGTTGTACAGTGGTGTGCCAATCCCGATTTCTGAAAGGTTTGGAAAACGTCCGCTATTTGCGTACTCAATTCGAATCCAATCGATGATGGTTCCGCAAAGCGTTCACTATGCAACCAGATTCGGGAAACTTGAGGACACCAACGCAAACAGCCCGTGATCACTCACGGGCTGTCGCGGATCGAGTTGTGATCTTGATGGAACCAAGACGACGTTTCTTCAGGGCATCTTCCATCGGGGCAATGATGAAGGAAGCAACGTCGGTCAGGAACTTTGATCGCGGCGGTCGGGGCGAACCAGCCTATCAACTCGTGGGGATGCGTCTTGCGATGCTTGCTGAACAAGCACCACGGTTCGGATTAGAGAGCAGTGATTGTGCCTGTGACGACTGTCTCGTAAGTACCAGCGGCGAAGGTGCCGAAGGTTCCTGTGATGAACTCAACGGACAAATCCAAGGTTGCGTTGGAGACACCATCGCTGACAGCGGAAACAGTCGCGATGTTGACTGAATTGGCGTAGTCCGTTTGGGCAGTGCCCTGCGAGATCGTGAATGACCCCGGACCGGTTTGACTGTTGATTGACAGTCCCAACTTCGCATCGCGTTTGAAAGTGGGATCCGTGGTGTTGACGAAAGGACCGTCAGTCGCGAAAGAGACGCTGACTCCCGTTTGGCTGTTACCAATCACGTTCCACGGTTGTGCGGTGAACGCTTGGTTGGTGTGAGTTTCATCGTGCGTCAACACTGCGTCGGCAGGTGCAGTCACGCTCATGGTGACCGCAACGTTGGCACTGAATTTTTGAGTGTCGGTGAGATCAGCCGATGCGTTCGAAACGAAACCGACGGACAACAAAGCAGCAAAGGTAAGGGCAAATTTTTTCATCGTTCTACTTATCTAAGTTTGGGCAAAGGGGGCAATCAAGATGTAGTGCCAAGCGACCTGCGATACCGGCTGTCCTTGCTCAACACACCGACATCCAAAACAAGTTTGAGATGTTGGCCGGGTGTGTTCGTTCCGGTGTTCGCTTTTCGTTTTGACATCGAAACCTAAGCTGCAATTTTGGCCGTGACGGCACATCAAAAGATTTCCTGTTCACTACCGCTGAAAAACGGTTTTCAAAGTTCGGGCTAGAACCTGCTCAATGTTCAGCTGAATCCAAGATTGGGCTGGTCCTGAAGCGTTCGCATTCACTATGGAAGAGGCAATCGTTACAAAACCCGACGTGTGAGCACGTACCCGGCAGGGGAGAAAAAGCCGTGCAGACTTTGAAAACAGCCGCCGTTGTCGTCCTGATGACGACCGTCCTTTACGGGGCGTGGATCTCCATGACGACGCCTCCCGATGCGTTGCCGCCCGAAGTGGCGCGGGACCTCATCGTGGATGCCGATACGTTTGATATCAGCGATGGGATTCCTGAAGCGCTGGGCACACTCGACCCCCTCGCGGAGTTCGGAATCGACGATGGGACAGTGAGCGATGTGAACTCGTTTGCTGAGTCTGATCAAGTCATCAACGATGCCGCCAACGGCGACTTCAATGACCTGGACATGGCACTCAACGATTCCAACGCCGACGATGGAATCGGCGCCGCGTCCGATCAAATGTCGATGGATTCCGTCAATCGAAGTTTCGCGGATATTCCTTCGCAATCTTCTTCAGCGACTGACAACTTGGGAACTGAATCCAGCTCGTTCTCAATGTCTGATTTGGAAGCCGGTGCTGGTGATCTGCAAGCCAGTCGTTTGCCGGAAGTGACTCCTGGTTCGAGCACGCCGATCCAGTTGGATCCCAACCAAGAATACACATCGACCGGATCAACCTATCAGTCGCCTGATCCGAATGATGCCGTGGCATCGGTCAAGGCTTCTACCAAATCGGCCACCGACGCTGTCGCCACCGAATCCAACGCAATCGCCTCCGCTGGTCTGAGCAACGCGATTGCGACGGCTGATCGTCAGTATCACTCCGATCGTCGACGAGAGGCGTTGGCAACACTCAGCCTGTTTTACGAAACACCCAACCTGACCAGCGAGCAACGCGACGAATTGCTCAGCCGTCTTGATCCACTCGCCGCCGAAGTCATCTACTCGGGTGAGCATTTGCTGGCGGAACCGCATCGCGTGGGCCCCAACGAAACGTTGATGGACATCGCGAAAAAGTATGAAGTGCCTTGGCAATTGCTGGCGAACATCAACGGTGTCGACGATCCCGTGACTGTTCTGCCCGGCACAGATTTAAAGGTCGTCCGCGGCCCGTTCCGTGGTGACATCGACTTGAAATACCAAGAGCTCACACTGTTCTTGGGCGATCTGTACGCCGGTCGATTCAAGATAGCGGTCGGAAGCGACCCGGCTCCGAAGCCAGGATCGTACACCATCCAAGAAAAGCAATCCGCGAAGACTTACTACGACATGTCTGGCACACCGATTCCGCCCGGCAACCCACGCAACCCCTACGGGTCGATGTGGATCGATTTGGGATCCGGTTTGAGCATCCACGGAAGCCCCGATGCGAACGCCCCCACCGACAAGGGCTGCATCAGCCTGGCGGGCAACTACTCTCGGGACGTGTTCGGCATTTTGTCCGAAGGATCTTCCGTCACGATTCGCTGACGAGAACGCTGACACGTCGCTCATGAATCTGTGAGCGACGCTGGCATCGGCTGCGAGTCACTTCTTGCGGTTCAGTCGCATCAACGCGGCCAGCTCGACCAAATTGCGGATCGAGTCGCAATGAGCCGTGTATCGCAATCGCGGACGCAGCTTGTCATTCAACGCTCGTCCGCCGATCAGCAACGGCACGTCTTCTCCGAGCGATTCGGCCAACTGATTTTGAGCGGCGACAAACATACCAGGCTCGCTGACCGATGAAACGCTCATCCATACCATGTGCGGATCATAATCGTGGGCGGCTTGGACGAAGCTTTCCATCGGCAAATCGTTGCCCAAGCTGGTTGCATTCCAGCCGACTTCACGCAGAGCCAGTTCGACCAACATCGTCGGTAACTGATACGGATCGCCTTCCGGTGCACCACCGATGGCGATGGGTGCGTCCGATGAGGGCGGCGGGATTTCGGATCGCAGTTCGTAAATCAATCGCATCGCGATCTCGCATCCACGACGTTCTTGATAGACGTCCAATACGTTGCTGTCCCACGCTTCACCGAACCCGTGCATCGCGTCGGTGATCAACGACTCCGCCGCCTCGCTTCGCGTGCATCCCAAGTCGATTTTCTTGGACATCAATTCGCGACAGGATGGTTCGTCGCCTTCCGCCAACGAATCGCGAAAGCTTTGATTCAGCGGATTTTCGTCGCCTTCGATCCGAGTCGTCCGGTTAGGCGAAAGCTGTGGAAGCCCCAGCACCTCGGGTCTCAAAAGACATCGATCGTTGGCGTGAACGAACGCTTGCAAAGCATCCAGCGTGATTCGGCGATGGCCCCCCGCAGTCTTGATGACCGGGATCGAACCATTGTCACACCATCGCTTCACCGATGACTCGCTGACTTCCATCGCGGCTGCGACTTCTTTCGGTGAAAACTGGGGCTGACGAGCTGCCACGAGAGACGCTGGGATTCGAGGAAGGGAAGGGCATGAACGTTTTGACGAACGACCTGAACGTTTTAGACGCTTGCCGTGAACGCTTCCAGTGTAATTGATTGACAACGGTGAACGTTGATCGGCCAACACAATGAGCGTCCATGGTCCATTTCCGATCAGATTCTGCCTCCATCGCCGGTTGCATGAGCTGGCGATTCTTTCTGTTTCGAATTGGATTTCGCTTGCGTTACGTTTCACAGCCCGATATAAAAAAGAACGTTGTGAACGTTTTGCAAACCCAAAACGTTCATCCACGTGCGGCGTTCGGCACATCAATTGCGGAAGTCGTCGCTCAATGTCCATTGGGTTGGGAGAGGTTATCGACTCGAAATTGCCGCTGGCAGTTTCCACCGTCGACACCTCGCTGACTGACCCTGCGATTTAGCTATCAGCCACCCAGTCCAGCCATTCGAAAAGGTCGAATCATGTCCGTCGTCACCGCTTCCTCGGTCCCCGCCCGACGTCCCGCATGGGTCAACAGCGAAGAATTGGACCAAGCCATGGCTGAGGTCCAGCCGCTTCTCACCGATTTCTCGGAAGCGGATCACGCGACTCTGCGTCGATTGACCAAACGCCGGTTGCGACAAGAAATCGACTTCATCTCGAACGAGAAGTTCACTTCGGTTCGGGAAGGCAAACGAATCTTCACTCAAACGCTTGGACTGGCTCCTCGCGAAACCGCGATTGGGATCGCGACGATTCGACGAAGCGGCGTTGACCTTCCGATTCACCTGGGTCGGTTGTGCGAAGCTCCGCTGCTCAAGCCCGAACAAGAAAGGATGTTGTTCGAGCGAATGAATTACCTGCTACAACAAGCGGCGATTCATCGCAGCGTTCTGAACCCTGAGCGGCCTTCGCGCCTTCGACTCGAATTGATTGAACTGTTCGTCGCCCTGGCCGATTGGCACCGCGACCGCATCGTCGAAGCCAACTTGCGTTTGGTGTTCTCAATCGTGAAGAAGTTCGTCAATCCAAACAACACATTCGACGACCTGCTCAGTGACGGAATCGTGGCCTTGATCCGAGCGGTTGAGAAATTCGACTTCGATCGCGGGTTCCGATTCAGCACGTACGCAACCCAGGTTGTCCGTCGCAATTCATATCGAACGGTCGTTGAGAAGCAACAAGAACGTCAAAAGGTCCAAGGGGGACTGCAAGACATGGATATCGACGTCAGTGAAGAAGAGCGTTCTTCGGCAATCAGCGAAAAGCGTTGGCACGAATTGCGAAGTCGACTCAGCGTGATGCTGGGTGACTTGGATCGCCGTGAAAAGTTCATCATCCGCGCGAGGTTCTCGCTTGGTCCGCATCGCAAAGTCCACACGTTGCAGTCGCTGGCCGATCGATTGGGCGTTTCCAAAGAACGCGTGCGGCAACTGGAGCGACGTGCGATGGACAAACTCCGCGCGATGGCTGGTGACGTTCAACTGGCAGAGTTGGAAGCATAAGAACTCTCGCCAATGACATCCCAAGACAAATCCGCTGAATCCAAATTAACGATAGCCAATGATAAGTTGGCGTCATCGAAGCCCACCAGTGATCCAAAGCTCCCCGAGGAATGCAGACCTCAACCGGGAAGCGACTTCTACGCCGCAAGTGTTGAGTTGCCCGTGAGCATCGACGAAGCGTTCGCCTATCACGAGCGTCCAGGATGCTTGAATCGATTGACGCCACCTTGGGAAAGCGTCCAGCTCGAACACTCTGATCAATCACTTCAACCCGGCAGCCGCGTCGTCCTGAAAACCAAGATCGCCGGAATCCCGGTGCGATGGAAGGCTCGGCACGTGTGGTACGATCGCCCCCACGGTTTTGCCGACGTGCAGGACTCCGGACCATTTGCTCGCTGGTCCCATCAACATCGATTCGAATCGATCGACGACGATCGGTCCCAGCTCACCGACGCGATCGAGTACAAATTGCCTGCCGGGATGGCCGGCAAAATGTTCGGCAGCGGCAAGGCTCGTCGGACCATCGAAGCGATGTTCGCCTATCGCCACCGAGTCACCAAGGATGATCTGCAAATGTTGGTCGATTACCCGATGAGCCCAAAAACAATCGCAGTCTCCGGTGCGAGCGGTTTGGTCGGTGGTTCGCTTTGCACGCTGCTGACGTTGCTTGGTCACAAAGTCCTGACGATCACGCGTGACGAACACGGCGACGAGGATTCAATCGCCGCTTGGGGTAGCCCACCCGAGATGGAGAAGTTTGAGTCGGTCGACGCGGTTGTTCACTTGGCCGGAAAGTCCATCGCGGGAAAACGCTGGACACCCGAAGTCAAACAGCAGATCAGAGACAGCCGCGTGGAAAAGACTCGTTCGCTATGCGAAGGTCTGGCGGGACTGCAGAGTAAACCACCAGTGTTGATCTGCGCTTCGGCGACTGGAATCTACGGCGATCGGGGCGATGAGATTCTGACGGAAACGTCGGCTCACGGTGATGACTTTCTGGCTGATGTTGCCGGAGAGTGGGAAGACTCTTGCCAACCCGCTCGAGACGCTGGGATCCGAGTGGTCCACACTCGATTTGGGATCGTCCTTTCACCTCAAGGCGGAGCGCTGCAGCAAATGCTGTTGCCCGCCAAAATGATGGGAGGAAGGCTTGGCAGTGGAAATCAGTGGTGGTCGTGGATCGCTCTCGATGACGTACTGGGAGCGATCATTCACTGCATCCACCGCGAAGAGGTGTCCGGCCCGGTCAATTTCGTATCGCCCAATCCGATTCAGAACCAAGACTTCGCGAAGGTGCTCGGCGACGTACTGAAGCGGCCCGCGTTGTTCCCGGCCCCCGCGTTCGCGCTTCGCCTCGCTCTTGGTGAAATGGCCGACGATTTGCTGTTGGCGAGCACGCGGGCGGTTCCTGAACAGCTGCAGCAGACGGGCTACAAGTTTCGCTTCACCGATTTGAAAGATTGCTTGCGTTCGCTTCTGGGAAAAGAACGCAAACCAGCGCCTCAGGCGACCGAATGAACGCGAATTTGCTGTTGTTGCTGAACGCTTTGTCGACTTGGTACATGGTCGGATTGATTTGGATGGTCCAAGTCGTTCACTACAAAATGTTTGACCGAGTTGGCGAAGAGGTGTTCGCCCGCTACGCGACCGACCATGCTCGATTGATCACGCCAATCGTTGCCGTTCCGATGCTGATCGAAATCGCAACGGCCGCGGGATTGCTGATCCTCCGTCCCGGAAACCTGTCGTTTGCCTGGGCCGTGTCGGGATTGATTTTGTTGGTTGTGATTTGGACCAGCACCGCTGCTTTGCAAGTTCCCGCGCACGGCAAGCTTGCTTCTGGTTTCCGGCCGGATGTCTATTCGACTTTGGTGACGACCAATTGGATCCGAACAGTCGCCTGGTCCATTCGCGGCGTGATGGTGGGCTGGGCGTTGTGGACGCTGCTTCCCGTCAGAGCGTAAAACACCGCGGCGCCACGAAGGAATCATTCGGAAACAACCTCGGGATTCAAAAAGGCAGCGGAAGGGCGCGAGCCCTCCGGTGACACACCGGGCGGCTCGCGCCGCTCCGCTACAGCCGAACTTGATTCCGAACGGTTCCTAAGAGCCTTGCGACAACAGGGAAAACGAGGGTTTCGCGTCATCGAGGATCACCTTGACGGTCCGATGTGCCGCGTCAATTGGATTGGGTTAAGATACGCGTTCGTGTTTCGTTCTAGGAAACACCACAACAATCCCCATCCCTCCCCATTCCCGCCTCTCGTTTCCTATGCCTCAAAAAACATTTGGGTCGCTGCTGCTCGCGATCACAGTCAGTCTTGGCTTCACCGGTTCCAACACGTCACTTCGCGCAGACGAACCCGTTCAATTGATCTTCGACACAGACCTCGGCAACGACGTCGATGATGCGTTGGCCATGGGCGTCATCCACTCGCTGCAATCTCGCGGCGAATGCGAATTGTTGGCCGTCACAATCACAAAGGATCACGAACTGGCCGCCCCATTCGCCGACGTGATCAACACCTTCTACGGACGCGGTGAGATTCCGATCGGCGTTTGCCGCAGCGATGTCACCAACGGCGAAGGACGCTTCAACGGGTTGGCCGCGATCAAAGACGATGGCAAGGATCGTTTCCCGCATGACTTGCGAAGCGGCAAGGACGCACCTGAAGCCGTCGAAGTTTTGCGTCGCACGCTGGCCGATGCTGACGACGACAGTGTCGTGATCGCTCAAGTTGGATTCTCCACCAACCTGGCCAACCTCCTGGACTCACCCGCCGATGACATCAGCCCACTCACTGGGCTGGAACTGGTCAAGCAGAAGGTTCAACGACTCAGCGTGATGGCGGGTGCTTTCACTCAGATCATGAATAACAAGGGCCAACCTTACGATCACAAAGAATACAACGTGATCAAAGACATCCCCGCGGCACAGAAACTCGCCGAGCAATGGCCGACGCCGATTCTTTGGAGCGGCTACGAAATCGGGATCGCACTGCGTTACCCCCACGAAAGCATCGAGCAAGACTTCGGCTATGTCGAGCATCATCCTTTGGCGGAAGCGTACATCGCATACAACCCGCCGCCTCACGATCGCCCGACTTGGGACCTGACGTGCGTGCTGCAATTGGTACGTCCGACTCGCGATTACTTCGGTCTGACTTCAGTCGGCAAGGTCACCGTCGCCGATGATGGCCTGACCACTTTCGAAGAGAATGCTGATGGCCGCGACCAATACTTCACGCTCAATGACGAACAGATTGCGAGAACGCTAGAAGCACTGCAATTGCTTTCCAGTGAACCACCTCACCCGGTCCATTGATTCAGAAAGGATTCTGACCAGCATGAACGTCCATTTGATCTCTCTTCGGTGCGACCACTGTGGTGCGCCGATCGATGTGAAGGCGAAAGCCAAGTTTGTGACGTGTGGTTTCTGCCATGCGAGCTTGGCGATTCATCACACTGGCTCGTCGTATTCCACTGAGCTTGTAGAAGAGCTGAAGGAAACAACGGATGCTTTGGTCAAAGACGTCGCGCAGATCAAACACAACGCCGCCCTGGATCGCTTGGACGAACATTGGGAACGACGGCGATTGAAACTGCTGGGAACGACTAAGCACGGAAAACAAATCACTCAACCGCCGAATCCGGCGGTCATGATTTTCACTTCCGGATTTGTAATCGTTTTCGCGTTGATATGGACCGGAATGGCCGCGGTGATGTTTGCCCCGATGGCTTTGTTCGGCCTGGTCTTCTTAGGCGTGGCCGTCGTCGGTCTGTTCAGCTCGTTTTCAAAAGCCGACAAGTACAAGGCCGAACGGAAACGCTACATTCGGGAACGTCAGTCGCTGATTGAAGAAATTCAAAGCCACGACTGAACGGCGAATGTTTGCCCGAAATAGACGGGATCACCACCCCAGCACGTGAGCGAACACGAGCGGTGCACAAATCGTCGCGTCGCTTTGAATCATGAACTTGGGCGAGTCGGCGTCGATCTTGTACCAGGTGATCTTTTCATTCGGCACCGCTCCGCTGTATCCACCGTAGCTGGTCGTCGCGTCGCTGATCTGGCAGAAGTAGCCCCACAGTGGAATGTCCAGCTTCAGGTCTTGGATCAACATCGGAACCACGCAGATCGGGAAGTCGCCCGCGATCCCGCCACCGATCTGGAAGAATCCGATCGGGTCCTTCATCGTGCTCTGGTACCAATGGGCCAATTGCTGCAATTGCTTTGTGCCGGTCGCGTACGCGCCGTGGGACGAGACGCTGCCGTCGATGACATGAGCGGTGTAGATGTTGCCCAGCGTGGAGTCTTCGAACCCGGGAGTGAACACGGGAATGCCCGCGTCCTTGGCCGCCGCGACCCAGCTATTTTCGCGTGGGACTTGGTAGTGCTGCACCAATCCTTCATCGTCCAACAGATCGAACATGAACTCAACGGGCATGCGAGCGGCGTTCTCGCTGGCCGCCTTTTGCCACATGGGAACCAAACGATCCTCTAGGTGGCGCATGACCGTTTCGGGAATGCAGGTGTCAGTGACTCGGTTGAAGCCACGGTCTCGCAGCTCGACCTCGTCTTGAGCCGACAGAGCCCGCCAATTCTCGACGATTTCGTACTCGTCATGAGCGACCAAGTTGAAAATGTCTTCTTCCAGGTTCGCGGCGGTGCAGGTGACAGCGTGCACCTTGCCCTTCCGGATCATCTCGGCCAGTGACAGACCCAACTCGCCGGTGCTCATTGCCCCCGCAAGAGTCACCATCATCTTGCCACCACCGTGAACAAAGTCCCCATAAGCCTTTGCGGACGCAAGCAGTTCACGAGCGTTGAAGTGCCGAAAATGAGTTTCCAAGAATTCCGTGACATTCATGACGTTTCGGCTACCAATACAAGGGAATGAGGCACTGAAATTGACGGGAGCGGCGAGCGACCGATTCAGCCCCGAAAGATCTTCCAACGGTGTCGTTGCGCAAAATCGCAAGAAAAACACGTTTGGCGATGGCGCCGAATCTTACCGTTCACTCCGCTCAATGTCGTCAGGGGATCAATAGCAGTTTTGGTTCATGAAAACCTTTCGAACAGCCGTTGCAGTGATTGCAAGCACCAAGCAACTTAGACGCAAATTCTGAAACTCGAGCGAAACATTTTGCATCCCATGATGTTGGATCCACTATGAACAAGCTGCAAGCCAAACGAGCGTCTCTGAAACCGACCCACCGCCAGTGGATACGGACAATCGCAACACTCGTGATCCTCGGAACTCTGCTCGGAATCGCTTGGAAACCACGGCTGGTTTCTGAGAATTACCTTCGGGATGCCGCCAACGTGATGGTGACCGACAGCGAGCTCCCCCCTATCGGACGACAAGCCTCCGATGTGCTGGCCGAGGAGGTGACATACCCAAAAGCAAACTCGCCTCGACACCGTTGGTACATCGGCGGATTCCCGTTGGACGCCTATCAAGCACGGTTGTCGCAAAACGAAGGCGTAGACGGATTGGAACGTTGGAGCACATTTGGTTTGGGGTTGTGGATCGACCTTTGGTTCTGCATCGGCGTTCTCGCTTTGGCTGGCATCGCGGCTTACCACGTCCGGCCCGGCCAATCGCCGTGGAACGTTCTGTGGTCGCCCAAAGTAAGCGGGAACTCGCGTTATCGCCGCACCGTCGTCGGCATCGCGTCGGTCGGTTTGGTCGTGACCGCTGCACACTTCTACTTGACCCAACGCCGATTGAATGCGTTTGAAAAAGAGTCGATGGTCACGATGGTGCGATCAACCAACCATCCCATGGTCGCTCGACTGCCATTGGCTTTTCGCGGACCATGGACACACGCCTTCCAAGTGCAGTGCCCGCCTAACTCGAACATGAAATCGATCAACTGGAGCGACTACCCTTCGCTCGACTTCGTTTCATTGCACGGCGAAATTGCGCCCGAAACGTTGAAAGCGATTCAAAAAAATCCTTGGGTCACGGGACTACGTTGGTCGAGCGTTCCAAGCGTCGAAAGTGCGAACGCCGTGTTGGAACAGTTGCCTTCGCTACGAAGCGTCTCGCTATCGTTCCGGCACAGCGACCAAAACGCGGAACAACCCTCGGACGCGAAACTTCGGGTTCAGTCACTCAGTCATTTGGCATCGTTGTCACTTCGTCGTGTCCATGCGTCTGCGATCTGCACCGAAGAGTTGTTGGCGCCTTCCCTCTCAACTTTGGAAATCCAAACGATCGGCCCCACCGTCGACTCTTGGGTGTTCGAAGACGCAAACAATTTGCAGTCGCTGTCGTTTCGTCACCTTCGCCAGAATCGCGAAACGAATCCTGATGAACTCAAGATGACTGTCCGGTTGCTGCCTGCGTTGACGGAACTTTCCATCGACGGCGGTATCCCAATCGATCTGAGCCTGTTGGATCTGCCTCGATTGACCAAATTGAACGGCGTCGAATCGCACTCAATGCACCAGGGTCAGCCCGAACGAGAAGACGGCTATGTGGCTTGGGTCTCGTCCCTGAAGATGTCCGGTCTGAGCTCGCTTTCACACTTGGAGTTGGCGGGCGAGAACTTCGATGAATGGGAAGTCGAAGAATGCCCACGACTGCACGACGTGCGAATCAGACGACCTGCCGTCGGCGGATACGGTCGCTTCCGTCGCAGCATGCGAGGCTGGGAAGCTCCTCCACAATTCGTTGGAGCCCGACTGTATGCCGCGATCGCTTCGGGTCCCGCTCCAAGGCCGCAGAAGTCGCCCAAGGGCCTGATGGCGTGGGCGGTTTCGCTACCGTCGCTTCGCACTTTGACCTTCGATCAAATGAACCTCACCACGTGTGAGCTTTCGAAGTTGCAATCGTGCTCGTTCTTGAAATCACTGAAACTCGATCATTGCCAACTCGACCCGCGGCAACTTGAAGAACTGCGAGTTGTCAGCACCCTGCGTGAGCTGTCCGTATCGGGTGTCGATGTGGATGCCGAAGTGATCCCTCAGTTGTTGGCGATGCACAACAACTGGGAAGTCCTCGAATTGCCTTGGGAAGAACTCGACGAAATACGAATCATCGATCAGCGACAACTCAAACGAGCTTTCGGCACGCGGACGCTGCGAGCCAAGCATGTTGAATTGGTGAACCTCGAATCACTGGTCAGTCGCCTGCGTGTGGCACCGGGTGCCGAGACCGTTCGCGTGGTCAATTTGCCCAGCCTGACGGAGATTTCGATTCGTCGGCCAAAGACCAATCACATCGAAATCAGCGGTGTTCCAAACTTGCTGTCGTTCACTTTGGAGCGAGGCGTGCTGGACTCGTCTTCGCTGGGCAGCCTGACGCAATGTCGCCAACTACACTCGTTAATCCTGCCGGGCAGCCACTATCCCGAGGGTTTGGCCAAACACTTCCTGTGCTGGCCTGGACTGCAAGAACTCAACGCGATCGGCACGCCCCTTCGCGATGAAGATTTGCAAGATCTGCCAAGCCTGAAGAACCTCCGACGCTTGCGATTGGACGATACCGCATTGACCGAAAAAGGCGTTTTGACGCTCGCACATTGCGACCGGTTGCAGAGTGTTTCCTTGGTCGGTCTGGATTTGTCCGGCACCGCTTTTGAACCGTTGGCCGCTCTTGCTTGGTTGATGGAATTGTCCGTGAACGAATCCATCTCGCTCTCCGATGCACTTCAAGCCATCCGTTTGTCACCGGAAGAATGGGCGGCCGGAAACTACAACCCGCGCGTGGCCGGAAGCTGGTCCAACGGTTTCAAAGCTGGGGCTGGCCGCGTGAAGGATCTCTTCCGAGGTGGGCCGCAGCGTGGGCGACGTCCGCGTTGGGCATCCAACGAAGAAAAGGGTTCCAACGAATCGATGGACTCGCAACCGAAGAATCGGACGACTGATGCAACGTGACCAAAATGCCCGCCGCGGCGAATAAGTACATGTGCACCATGTGAATGATTCCAACCTCATGGAACATTCCGTTGCAGACATAGCCGCTCAGCATTCCCAACATCAGAATGCCGATCGTTCGGCGATGGTCCTCCGCGGTGGCGTCTAACAAAGTCACTCGCATCTGCGAACCGGTCGCGTCGGCGTGTTTGGCCGAAGCAAGTTGCCACGCCAAACAGAACAGAACGACCAGCAGCAGCAATTGCAGGCTGAATCCGACCAAGCCCAGATCAACAAGCGTCGACAAAAAGACATTGTGTTGCATGTAGGGCCGTGCGTTTTCCAGCGGCACACCATGTCGTCGAATCGCGTGATAAGGTTCCGCTGCATCGAAGTAGTTGCCATACCCGTGACCACCCAACGGTCGGTCCAGGAACATCTCGTAAGCAACCAGCGCCAGTAGCGGTCGCAACTCAACACTCTTTGCAGCGTCCGCGGCACTCAACGCTTTGTCGCGTTTCATGCTCATGATCTGGTCTTTCAACCCCAACGCCATCGCACCGCTGAAAACGACCACGCCGGCAAGTGCCACGATTCGAACACGACGGGGAACATAGATCATTCCGATCCATCCGATCGCCGCGATCGCACCCAGCCAGACGCTTCGCGTCAATGTTGAGTAACAACCAGCCAGCATCAGCAGCGACAGAATCGCGTACCAAGCCTTGCCGTGACGTCCGCTTTCAAGAAAGCGACTGGCGCATGCGGCCAAAGCCAACGTCAGCAAAATTCCATTGCCGGCGGGATTGAGCAGAGGCCCTCGACCACGTCCGTAAAATTCCCAGACTTCGGGATCGTTGATAAAGCGTGGAAACACCAACGCTCGCACGTCCAACATCTCCATCACGCCGGTGAACGCCAGGTATCCGCCAAGTGCGATCACTGCGGTGACGATCCGATGGATGTCTTTCTTGGTGAAGGTCGATGTCCGCATCACAGCGTACAAGCTGCAGGGAATCGCCATGTAGAACAGCCATCTCGCGATGGGTGGCTGCCCGTCACCGAACATCCCGAAACGCAAACAACTCAACAGGCCCACCGCAACAAAACCGATCACAATGCCATCAGTGCGGGTCACGGCAGGCAATTTGTTTTCGCCGGTCAAGACGCGGAAGATAGCGATGCCCACCACTGCTGCCCAAAGCAATCGATCCAAACTGATTTGAATGAAACCATTGAACGCGAAGAACGCGGGTCCAAAGACCGTCCCCAGAAACAACACCGCCATCACCAACGCCCAAGTACGGGCGCCGTGCAGCAACGGGATCGACCAAGGAATGATCGCCAACAGAATCAGAATGAGAAGCAAGGTCATGCCGAACAATAGCTCACTTCGCTGGCGTGAACGTTGTTTCAACTGGTGTTTGTCGCGGATGCGGAGCGTCAACTTTGACGGTTGCAACGATTCTTCGCATTGTGCGTCTCACGCCGGTCGCACGCATCGAACTCATTCTCCCGAGCGAAACGTTCGATTCGATCAGACAGGCGATCTGCCTTTTGCACTCGTCCTTCTTCGCTCATCCAATCGCGTTTGGATTCCAAGTGACTCGCCGCGAAAAATGTTGTCGTTCCTCGATCATGCCACTGCTCCACGCGAGCCGATTGGCTGGTTTGGTCATTTGCGTGTTGGTTCTTGCCGGTTGCTCGCATCCAGTGCGAGCGTTGGTCGGCGGGAACATGGGGATCGCCGGCGACATGGGCGTGAACGGACAAATGGGTGTCGATGGCGACATCAACATGAACGGGACGATGACCACGGTCAGCAAGACCGACAACACGGCATCGCCGGTACGTGCGATTGAGATCGGCACGGCTTCACCAGGATCCGACTCTCGCATCGCAATCGTCGACCTCGACGGGTTGCTGATCGATCAGAACCTCAGTGGATTCGGATCGATGGGTGAGAACCCAGTCTCGCTGTTTCGTGAAAAGATGCGTTGGATCGAATCCGACCCGACAATCTCCGCCGTCGTTCTTCGAATCAATTCGCCCGGTGGCGGTGTGACCGCCTCGGACATGCTGGCCCATCAACTTCAACACCTCAAGGCAAAACGTGGCATTCCGATTGTCGCGTGCTTGATGACCACCGGTACCGGCGGCGCATACTACTTGGCCACCCACACTGACGCGATCGTCGCGCATCCGACGTCAGTTGTCGGCGGAATCGGTGTCATCCTGAACAACTACAACATGGAAGACACGCTGGGCCAATTCAACATCGTCTCGTTGCCGATCAAAGCCGGTGAGAAGATCGACGTTGGATCTCCAGAACGGATGATGCAGCGAGAAGAACGCGATCTTCTGCAGTCGATGGCTGATGAATTCCACCATCGATTCATTGAACAAGTCCGCTCGTCGCGTGGTTCGCGATTGGTGGTCACCAGCAGTGCTGAAGATATTGACACTGATAAACCGGACGGCGAGGCGGATGAGGATGAGGCAGCCGAAATAGATCCGAGCGATCTGATTCCGTTTGATGGCCGGGTTGTCTCGGGAGTGCGAGCCCAAACCATGGGACTCGTCGACCAAACCGGTTACCTCGATGACGCCGTGGCGTTGGCGGGAAGCATGGCGGGTCTGTCGTCTTCCCCGTCGCTCGTGCTTCTACGACGAGACAACGACCGAGCGATGTCAGAGTTTGATGTCACTCCCAACGTGCCGATGACATCGATCCTGCCAATTCAATTGCCAGGACTGGATCGCAGTGCAATGCCAACGTTCCTGTATCTCTGGCAGCCTGATCCAAGCATCGTGACCGCGAACGGCGGTTGATCCCGGTCCCGGTCCGGGAAGGATTCGTTGTTTCCTCAGTCGCAGAACAAAATCTGCTCGTCTAGGAAGTCATGCCCCAACTCTTGACCGTGTTCTTCCAATCGGTTGTCAATGCGGAACACAGGTAACCAATGTTGGACATGTAGCGCGGCACCAAACGCTTTGGATCACTGAGCATCCGATAGGCCCATTCCATACCAACGCTTTGGAAGATTTTTGGAGCTCGCTTCGCGGTCCCGGCCAAGAAGTCGAACGACGCACCCAGCTGAATGCTGACCGGCACTCCGATGCGAGCGGAATGTTCGGCGATCCATTGTTCGCCCTTGGGCTGGCCAAACGCAACGAACAATAGATCGGTTCCTGCGTCGCGAATTCTCGCGTCTTGAGCGGACTGTTCTTCTGCTGTCAATTTGCGGAAGGGAGGTGACTCACATCCGGCAATTCGCAGTCCGGGATACATCGCTTTCAATCGCTTGGACGCTTTGTCGGCGACACCCGGTTCTCCGCCGAGGAAGTAAACGCGGTGTCCACGTTGGGCGGCTCGTCCACACAAGTGAACAATCAGCTCGCTACCTGCGACTCGCTCGGGCAAAGGTCGATCGGTCAATTTGCTGCGTGCCACAATCGGTTGACCATCAGCCAACACCAACGCGGCGCGATGCGTGATTTGTTGAAGCTGCTGCGATCGATGATGCAGCATGCAGTAGTTCAGGTTCGCCGTGATCACGTACTGAGGTGTTCGAGCGGCGATGAGTTGATCAATCGCATCGACCGATTGCCACATATCCAAACGATCAAACGGAACATCCCAAACGCTCACCGTATCACGGGCGCAGGGTGGCGCCGTGACGACCGAAGGATCGCATTCCGTGAGAACGGTTGCCTCGAATCGCGGACCGGACTGAAATTTGCCGGTGGCTTCTTTCGATGCCGGCGGCACGACAACCGAGGCGGTCGAGGTCGAGGATTCGGGATAAGAACTGACGGGAGAAGCCGAATTCATTGCGGAGCGTATTCGATGAGTGGTTGAAAAATCGATCCAACCGCGACAATCCGATCACCTGTCATTCTGAGAGTGACCGTGCCGCGATAGACTGCACGCTGAACCCTACGTCACGTTTTCTGACCCAACGCAAATTTGGCCCCAAGCAACGCATGCTGATCTTCACCCTGGAAGGATTCACTCCCGCTGCGATCTCGTCTTATGGGTCCTCTTGGAATCGAACTCCCGCCATCGATCGCTTGGCGGCCGAGGGAACAACATGGAACCGAGCCATCACTCCGGTCACGGATCCGCTGGAACAATGGGACCGCTGGGCAAGGACATTGGCGAAGACGCAGCGGGCCAGCGAAATCGTCGTGATCACCGACGACCCACGATTGCTGGAGCGCGAATCCGCGGCCGTGTTTGAAGAAATCGTCTTGTTGGAAAGCGACCTCGATGAGGACGCAGGTGACGAAACCGTTTCGATCGAAATCGAAGACACATCGATTGGAAGATTGACCGCCGTCGCTGCCGATCGATTGGCTCAAGGCGATTCGGTTTGGTTGCACTCGCGTTTTCTCACGCATGGTTGGGATGCACCGCGAGAACTTAGCGATGATTCGGTTGCTGACGAACCGGTCTACTACGCCGACGAGTATGAAGAAGACCTCGGCCATGAAATCACCGACGCAGATGACGACGGCGAGAACGCGGCCGAAGAAGTGCCGTTCATGGTTGAAACGACCACGCCGCCCGACCATCGCATCACCGCCAACGACGATCCGGATTGGATCACAACGTGGATGCGAACCTACGGATGCCAAATCAAATTGGTTGATGCGATGATTGATGTCTTGGATTCGGTGCTGGAACCGACTGACACAATCGTGCTGGGTGGGACCAGCGGTTTCGCACTCGGGCAGAACGGTGGCATCGGACACCGCTCCGGTCCGTGGCGTTCGTGTCACCTGCACGTGCCGCTGATTTGCTCCGGTGGCTCAGGGCTCCGCTCTCGTATGGTCGCTTCCGCTGATGAAGTCGCGGTAGCGATTGGCGTCCGATTGGCCGACCCGAGTGGGGACCTCATGCCAGCCGAACGTTTTGTCTTCGAAAACGTTGGGGGCTCATCAAAGGAAGAATCCAAACCCGACGAATCTTTGTCTGAAAACACCACGTCGCCTTCGTCTGAAACTCGTGTTATCACCCACCATCGCAATGTTCCTATCGCGATCACCACCAACGAATGGTTTTACGTCCTCTCGGAAGACGCCGGGTCCGACGTCCCCTCGTTGCCAAGTGATTCCGATGATCGATGCCACCTGTATTTGAAGCCCGACGATGTCGACGACTTCAACAACGTGGTGCGTTTGCGACTCGAAGAGGCGGACCAACTTCACCAAACCCTTTTGAACGAATTCCATCGAATAGAGTGACTCATGATTGTTGGCGTGCCCTCGGAGATTAAGACCGACGAATACCGTGTTGGCATGCTGCCCGTCGGGGTCGCGGAACTCACGCAAGCCGGTCACACCGTTTTGGTGCAAGCCGGGGCCGGTTTGGGATCGGGACTGCCCGACCATGATTACCTCCGTGCCGGAGCCGAATTGGTTGCCTCCGCCGAAGACATTTTCGCGCGAGCGGACTTGGTCATCAAAGTCAAAGAGCCCCAGCCGTCAGAATACGAGCTCATTCGGTCTGGCCAAATGGTGTTCACCTACTTTCACTTCGCCGCCGACGATTCACTCACCAAAGCGATGCTCGATAGCGGTGCGACCTGCCTCGCCTACGAAACGCTTCGCGATGCATCGGGGCAGCTTCCTCTGCTGACCCCCATGAGTGAAGTGGCAGGCCGGATGAGCATCCAAGAAGGAGCGAAGTTTCTCGAACGGCCTCAAATGGGACGCGGCATTTTGTTGGGCGGAGTGCCCGGTGTCGCGCCCGCTCACATCACCATTCTGGGCGGCGGTGTGGTGGGAGCCAACGCGGCCAAAATCGCAGCCGGCTTCCAAGCCGACGTCGCGATTTTAGATGTCAACCTCGATCGTTTGCGATACCTCGACGACGTGATGCCCGCCAACGTGAACACGCTCTACAGCGATCGCCATAACATCGTCGAACAACTCGAACGAGCCGACTTGGTGATCGGTTCCGTGTTGATCCCTGGGGCCCGAGCTCCCAATTTGGTGCGTGCCGAAGACCTTCGCACCATGAAGTCGGGTGCGGTCGTGATCGACGTCGCGGTTGACCAAGGCGGCTGCATCGAAACCAGCCGTCCGACCACACACAGCGAACCGACCTACATCATCGATGAGGTCGTCCACTACTGCGTGGCGAACATGCCCGGAGCAGTCGGCCGGACCAGCACGTTTGCGTTGTGCAACGCCACGATGCGTTGGGTGATGAAAGTCGCTGCTTCGGGAATCGACGGTGTCATCCAAGACACCGGCCCTCTGCAATCCGCGATCAACATCCACGCAGGAAAAATCGTCCACGAAGCCGTCTCCAACGCCTACCAAGGCTGAGCCTTCGGTCTTGTTGGCTGTTTCAGCTCTTCGCTCGAAGAGTTTTTTGCCACAGAGATCACAGAGGGGATGCGCGTGGTTGTTCCGGTCCGACGCGCTGCCTCGAACACCATCTCTGTGAACTCTGTGACAAAATAATTTCGCTAGGCTCTTGCAACCACAAGCAGGCAAGCGGATCTCGGAGGGTATCAAGCAATGAGCGATGAACTGACAGAAAAGATCATCGGTGCGGCAATTGAGGTGCACCGCATTCTCGGTCCCGGGTTGCTGGAGTCGATCTACGAAGAAGCCCTTTGTCACGAACTCAGCCTGAGAGGCTTGGCATGCGAGCGTCAAAAAGACGTCGATGTGATTTACAAAGGGAGAACGATCAAAGGACAGAAGCTAGACATCCTGGTCGACGGGCAAGTTGTCCTGGAGCTGAAAGCAGTGAAGAAATTGCCCGATGTGGCAACGGCCCAAACGCTTTCTTACCTGAGAGCAACCGGTCTGAAGCGAGCCCTTCTGATCAACTTCGGCCAGTCCCGTTTGGTGGACGGAATCAAACGTCTTTCGCTCTAGCCATCGCAACGCCGGCGGACGGAAGGAACGAATCACTCTCTCTCAGTCGTGATTGAGTTTTAGCCACAGAGATCACAGAGTCCACAGAGGGATGCGCGTGGTAGTTCCGGTCCGACGCGCTGCCTCGATCGCCATCTCTGTGGACTCGGTGGCAAAACCAATGAGCGATGAACTAACAGAGACGATCATTGGTGTGGCAATTGATCGTGCTCCGGGTTGCTGGCGACGATCGACGAAGAAACGTTTTGTCACGAACTCAGCCTACGATACTTGGCTTGCGAGCGTCAGAAAGACGTCGATGCAATCAACTTCAGTCAGTCCCGTTTGGTGGACGGAATCAAACGTCTGTCGTTCTAGCCATCGCAACGCCGGCGGACGGAAGAGACAAACACTCTCACTGAGTCGTGATTGAGTTTTAGCCACAGAGATCACAGAAAGCACAGAGGGATGCGCGTGGTTGTTCCGGTCCGAAACGCTGCCTCGAACGCCATCTCTGTGGACTCTGTGCCCTCTGTGGCAAAACCAATGAGCGATGAAATAACAGAGACGATCATTGGTGTGGCAATTGATCGTGCTCCGGGTTGCTGGCGACGATCGACGAAGAAACGTTTTGTCACGAACTCAGCCTGCGATGCTTGGCTTGCGAGCGTCAGAAAGACGTCGATGCAATCAACTTCGGCCAGTCCCGTTTGGTGGACGGAATCAAACGTTTTTCGTTCCAGCCATCGCAACGCCGGCAGACGGAAGAGACAAACACTCTCACTGAGTCAGGATTGAGTTTTAGCCACAGAGATCACAGAAAGCACAGAGGGATGCGCGTGGTTGTTCCGGTCCGACGCGCTGCCTCGAACGCCATCTCTGTGGACTCTGTGCCCTCTGTGGCAAAACCAATGAGCGATGAAATAACAGAGACGATCATTGGTGTGGCAATTGATCGTGCTCCGGGTTGCTGGCGACGATCGACGAAGAAACGTTTTGTCACGAACTCAGCCTGCGATACTTGGCTTGCGAGCGTCAGAAAGACGTCGATGCAATCAACTTCGGCCAGTCCCGTTTGGTGGACGGAATCAAACGTCTTTCGCTCTAGCCATCGCAACGCCGGCGGACGGAAGAGACAAACACTCTCACTGAGTCGTGATTGAGTTTTCGCCACAGAGATCACAGAGTGCACAGAGTGCACAGAGTGCACAGAGGGATGCGAGTGGTAGTTCCGGTCCGACGCGCTGCCTCGAACGCCATCTCTGTGGACTCGGTGATCTCTGTGGCAAAACCAATCCACACCAGACTCACAAAGAAAACAGCCCCCCTTGAAAGCCAACGGTGTGTCACTCACCGGCTTCGGTATTTTCCGAACTGTCTGGGTCAGCAACCTCAGCTTCTGATTCAGCTAGATCTTGATTGATTGGCGACGGCTCGGATTTCTCCATCTCCAAACCTACCTCCGGTTCGCCGAACAGAAGCACTGGGTTCTCCGGATCCTCCATCAGTTCAATTCGCTCGACCGTCACGTAGTCGTAATCGTTGAACATGACTCGGACGTTCGTTTCACCAGCGTCGCCACGAACGACGAAGACATAGCTGGCCGCTTCCGCATCGGTGTATTCGTCGGTCATTTCCCATTCGTAGCCGACATAGTTGATCGTTCCGACTTTGTCTTGGATCGTTTCGTTGTCTTTCAGCAAACGATAGGTGGAGTGCGCCATGGTCGAGTCGAACGGCACCGGGATGGTTTCCAACTCCACCCGAGCGTACAAATCTGTTTCGTCTGGAATCCAATCGACGCGATTGAACCAAACGTCTTCTTTCTCACTGAGTTCGGCACGGATGACGGCCTCTCCATCGGTTCCGATCACGCGATAAAAATAATTCTCGGCATAGATCGCATTGTCAGCGTTGTGCTCTTCAGCGAATTCGATCGATTCAATTACGCCGACTTCCTCGCGAAGGGTGTCATTCTCAGACAACGCGAACATCAACGCCTCGGGGGTTTCTTCGTCATCGATCATGTAGTCATAGTTGACCGCATTGATTTCTTTCGCGAGCCGTTCGACCGCGTAGTACCCGAGCCCCAAAACACCTCCGCACATCAACAGCATCGTCACCGAAACGATCGCGACGATGATGACCGTGTTCTTCGAAGAACCACCACTCGAAGGCGAGTTGGGGACGGGTTGGGTGTAAGGCGAATGAGGCGCGTTGGACATGAGCAAAGCTGCTGATGGATTGGATGCCGGAAGAATGCGATATGAGGCGAAGTATAAACAAAAACGGGCTGGTGATTTCCACCAGCCCGTTTGCATTCATTCGATCCGCGTCGCTTTGCACGACATTCCTCTGAACAAAGCGAATGCATTAACGCGATGGGCGATGCATCCGTTCAGATCAATAGTCCATTCATCACTGCAACGGAACAATCATCCGAGTGTTCCCGCGGCGAATGATCAATCGCAACGGAATCTCTTGGCGTTTGGCTTCCGCAATCACTGACTGCAAGACAGCCACGGAGTTGACCGCGTTGCCTCCGGCACTCTCGATCACATCACCGGCCATCAATCCAGACTCAGCCGCAACGCCGCCGTCCTCCACACTGACAACGATCAACCCCGAATCCATCCCGGCGTATCCGTAGCGTTGAGCGGACTCGGGCGTGATGGGTTCAAGCTTTGCGCCCAAGACGCTGCCGCCGTTGAACATCGCCATCGCTTCGCTGGTTCGTTCTTGCAGATTGACCGTCTTGTTCAGCGTTTCACCATCACGATTGATCACCATCGCGACGCTCGCACCGGGAGGACGGCTGGCGATGTAGTTGACCAATTGCGAACTGCTGCGGACCTTCTTTCCGTCCACGCTGACAACGACATCGCCAGGTTGCAAGTTTGCATTTGCGGCAGGTTGTTTGTCCAACACGCCTTGGATCAGTGCCCCATCGTCAACACTCAATCCCATCTCGTCGACCAAAGCTGGCGTCACGTCACGAACCTGGGCACCCAAGAATCCGCGGCGAACTTGCCCATACTCGATGATCGATGTCAAAACCGGCCGAGCCAATGTGACAGGAATCGCGAACCCGATTCCAGCGCTGGCACCACTGCGAGAAAGGATGGCGGTGTTGATACCTACCAACTCGCCACGCAGGTTCACCAACGGTCCGCCGGAGTTGCCTGGGTTGATGGCTGCATCGGTTTGCAAGAAGTCTTCGAAACCCTCGCCGTTGTTTACGATGCGGCGATTGCGATTCTTTCCGCTGATGATGCCTGCGGTGACGGTTTGATCCAAACCGAACGGGCTGCCGATCGCCAGCACCCAGTCACCGACCTGAATTGCATCCGAATCGCCAAACGCGATCGCTCGCAGGTTGTCAGCTTCAATTTTCAGAACGGCCAAATCGGTTTCCGGATCGGTCCCCACCACTTCGGCCGGCAAACGGCGGTCGTCACTGAGTTCGACGAACACCTCATCAGCGTCTTCCACCACGTGATTGTTCGTCAGGATGTAGCCGTCCTCTCGCACGATCACTCCACTGCCCTGACCCTCACGGCTGGGCATGCGTTGACCGCCCCGCGAACGTTCTCTGAAATAATCTTCCAATCCCGGCGGGAGCTGATTCCGCAATCCTGGCGGCAATTGGTTGCTGACCGCTTTAGCGGTCGTCTTGGAACTGATGCTGACGACGCTGGGACGCATCGCTTCGGCAACCGTCCGGAACGAAGCGGACAAATCTTGAGCCGTGTTCAACCCTTGGCCCGGATCGATCGCGCCCGTTCGCTGAGTCGTTTGATCTGCCATCGCGTCCGACTGCATTCCATCCGGCAAACTCACGACCACGGCGGTGGTCAGCGTGGCTATCCACAAACTTCCCAGAGCAAAACTGATTGGTTTCCATTGATTTCGCATCGTGAATGTCTTCTCCAAAGGGGGATGGTCGGGTGAGTGATATTTCGCTCGTACCGCGGTGAAGTCAACGCACCGTCGCGCAACCTCTTCCAAACATTTGCCATGAGTTGCACGCATCCGAGTCCAGACCGTTCCCATGACAATTCGAGAGCAGTACTACTGCGAACGGTGCCCGTTTGGTTCACTTTGAACCGGAGACAAGTTCGCGAAAACGTTCGGTGCTGTCTCGGGGCACGGCCCGCCGGTGCATGATCCCAGCGGCGCGATATGTGCTGAGTCGGCAACCCCGGTTCGCCACTGCGGCGGCGCCTGACGCAGAGTGTTCGTGAGCCCCCAATGCCGCAAACGACCTGCAACGGGGAAAGTGGTTGCAGCGGCGACTGTTAAGATAGAGAAACAACCCCGCATCGACGCATGAAACTCCCTTTGAAGCCGGTGAGGGAAACTTAAATTCCGCTCGACAGTCCTCAAGGGACTTTGCTAGCATGCGGTCTTCGCATGTTGCGGGTGCCAACATGCCCACCGAGGTAGGAAACCACGATCCAATGATGCGACAAACAGTAACGGTGATTCTGGCCGGAGGTCGTGGCTCACGACTCGAACCGCTCACGCGAGACCGAGCGAAACCAGCGGTCCCCATCGGTGGTGCCTATCGCATCATCGACTTTGTGCTGAGCAATTGCCTGAATAGTGACATGCGGCGTTTGCTGTTGCTGACGCAGTACAAAGCCCAGTCGCTCGATCGACACATCAACGTCGCGTGGCGAAATTACTTCTGCCGCGAATTGGGGGAATTCATCGACGTTGTGCCGCCGCAACAACGCATCGATGACAATTGGTACCAAGGCACCGCCGATGCGGTCTATCAGAACATTTACGCGATCGAGCGTGAGGCGCCCGAGTACGTCGTGATTTTGGCAGGCGACCACCTGTACAAAATGAACTACGAATCGATGGTGAATTTCCATCATCGTAAGGGTGCCGATGTCACAGTTGGCGCACTGCGTGTCAGTCGCGATGAAGCGAGACAGTTCGGTGTGATGCAGGTGGATACCGACAATCGGTTGGTGGAATTCCAGGAAAAACCGGAAAACCCACGTCCAACGCTTGACGATCCCGATGTCTGCTTGGCATCGATGGGTATCTACGTTTTCAACACTCGGTTCCTGTTCGAACGACTGTGTGACGACGCGACTCAGCCAGACAGCGATCACGATTTTGGCAAGAACATCATTCCCGGCGCGATCAAAGACAGCCAAGTGTTCGCGTTCCCATTCACCGACGAGAACCGCAAACGCGATGCGTATTGGCGTGACGTCGGCACGTTGGAAGCTTACTACGAAGCCAACATGGACCTGGTCGGCGTCGATCCTCAGCTGAATCTGTACGACCGCCAATGGCCGATTCGCTCCTTTCAACCTCAATTGCCACCGCCAAAGTTTGTCTTCGGTAGCGAAGGTCGCTCGTCACGCCGCGGCGAAGCCCTTGATTCAATCGTCTGCCAAGGCGCGATCGTCAGCGGCGGTTGCGTTCGGCGCAGCATCATTGGCACGGGGTGCCGCATCAACAGCTATGCTCAAGTCGAAGACAGCATCCTGTTCGACGATGTGAACGTGGGCCGACACAGCCGCATCCGACGCGCGATCATCGACAAGGGAGTTCACATCCCTCCAGAAACAGAAATTGGATATGATCTGGCAGCGGATCGTGCTCGTGGGCTAACAGTGACAGACAGTGGACTCGTTGTGATAGCGCGCGGCGAGATGATCGCACCTCCGGTCTCCGCGAATGGATCGCATGATCCGACGTCCAGTTTGACTTCCTGACCGTAGCTTTCGGCGATCGCTGAGGGCTTCCTCGTAACCCTCCGCATTGCCGTGAACCCGTCATTGATCGCCGCCGGTTTCTTCTTTGCCGCGGTTTTGATTGCAATCGGTTACTTCATTGGACGACGTCGCCGCAAGGTCACGAAGTCCATCCCGGAAGGCCCGATCATTCAAGAAGACGAGCGTCAACGTATGTTGGGCTTACTCGAAGGATTGTCCCGATGGACCAACGAGTATTCCGGGAACGTTTCGAACTACCAAAGCGAACTGGGTGAACTCAGCGACGCGATGCGGATCAGTCTGCATCAATCGCGTTCCGGCGCCGCTCGCAATGGCAGGGCAAATGAGAACCAACAAGCCAGTGACGCTCGCATGGTGACGTTGATCAACCAGATCATGTCGACCAACACCGAACTGCAAACGCGATTGGAAGCGGCCGAACAACAGCTCGAAGAACAAACGGAACAAATTCAGTCCTACCTGACCGAAGCTCGAACGGACGGATTGACCGGCCTGTTCAACCGTCGAGCCTTCGACAAGAAGCTCGACGAGATGTTCTCCGCCTATCGTGCTGGCGGCAAGTCGTTCACGCTGATCCTTATGGACATCGATCATTTCAAGATGATCAACGACACGCATGGCCACCCCATCGGCGATGTCGTCTTGCAACAGATTTCACAACGACTCGGTCATGGCATGCAAGACGCCGAGATCGTCTCGCGTTTTGGTGGCGAAGAGTTCGCCATCCTGACTTATCTGCCGATCCGCGCCGCGGCCGACAAGGTCAACAAACTGCGAGATCGTATCGCCAACGATTCCATCGAAGCGGGCTCGGCAGAACTGCAAGTCACATTGAGCGTCGGGCTGAGCACACCTCACGAAGACTTGGTCATCGGTCCGATCGTTCGTCGGGCGGACGAAGCCCTTTACTCGGCGAAGAACATGGGCCGGAACCGGGTTTACTTCAATGACGGCAACGGCGCCCAACTGATCAACGCGCCCGAAGTGGTCCGATCGTAAACGCGGTCTGCCAACCGCGAAACGTTTTCGCGGTCACGACCTAGCTTCATCCAGCAATCTTGCCGGATTGGTTTGGGTCCACGCCTTGATACGAGCTTCATCGATGCCCAGGTCTTGGCGTAGTTTTTCGGTCATGGTTTGAACCGAGGTTGCACACCCGGCGAAGTGAGTTCGACACTCCGCCCACGCGGCGCCGTCGTCATCGACATGCACGTTCTGGCCCGCCAGAGCATAGGTGCCCGGTCCCAATCCAGCCGCACTGATCGCGTCACTGACGATCACGATGTTTTCTTCCGGCACGCACTGCAGATAGTTGCCGAGGGCCATCATCGGAATGTGAAAACCATCGGCAATGAAGCTGATCGCCAAACGGGATGAACGCGAAAGGACTCGCTGCACAATATTGTCGTGACGAGGAACCTGCGACGGGCAGGCATTGCCCAGATGAGTGAACATCGACAGCCCAGCATCAATCGCGACGTCGAGTTCACTCAAGCTCGCGTTGGTGTGTCCCGCCGCAACGATCAGTCCGTGCTGGTGCAACCAACGCGTTGTTTCGCCCGTCGGATCCTGCTCGGGTGCAAGCGTGACCAAACGCACGTGCCCTCGCCCGGCGTCTAGTAAACGCTGAGCGTCCTCGATCTTCGCCGCACGAATCTCAGACTTCGGATGAGCCCCCGCGTAACCGTCCAACGGTGACAGAAACGGACCTTCGACATGGATTCCCGCGATCGTTTTCGCGATGTCGGCGTCGGCATCAATCGCATCAGCGATACGGCTGATTCGTCCGCACATGGCGTCCATCGAATCGGTGATCACCGTGGCCAAGCATCGGTCCACCTGGTGGTCACGCATCGCACGGCAAGCATGCTGAACCTGCGAAGTGGAAAGTTCATTCCCATTGAAGTCCACGCCGGCATAGCCGTTGACCTGAAGATCGACGTAGCTCAACTGCCAGGCTCCATCGAGTTGCGAAGATCGCGATCGAGTTGAGCTGACGACGCGATGTCGATGATTAGCGTCGCGTTGGAATGCGTGTGCAGAGCTGACGCGGGCACCATCGGATCATTGACTACCGACAACGTTCTGGCGACCGCCTCCGCTTTCTGAGCGTCGGGGACGGAACAAAAGATCTGACGTGATTTCAGAATCTGTTGAACCGACATGCTGATCGCTTGCGTTGGGACTTCGTCAAGTGACGAGAACCAACCTTCGCCGACTTGCTGCTCACGACAACGCTGGTCCAAATCGACCAACAAATAAGGGTCCGTCGCCTCCAGATCCGCGGGCGGGTCATTGAACGCGAGGTGTGCGTTCTCACCAATTCCCACCAGCGACACGTCGATTCGGGTTTGACGCAGCAGATCACCAACACGCTTCATCGTTTCCGTGGGATTTTCATCGCCGCGAAGATAGTGAAACGCACCCGGCGAGACTTTTTCGACAAAGCGTTCGCGCAGATACCGGCAGAACGACGCGGGGTGTTCCGGTGAAACCCCGACGTATTCGTCGAGATGAAAACCGGTCACCTTCGACCAATCGATGCCAGGTTGCTCGGACAAAGACGACAAAACTTCAAATTGAGAAGCACCGGTTGCCACCACTATGTTGGCATTACCGTACTCATTCAGAGCCGTTCGGATCGAGTCGGCAGCATTTCGGCCAACCCACAGCCCCATTTCGAAGCGGTCAGCGGCTAGGATCTTGTTCAACATTGGCGGTCGCATGTGGCGGCTAACAAATCATTTGTTCTTCGACAAGGCTTCATTGTGACACAGCCGGTAGCAGTAAACGAGAGTGGTTGGAAACGATACCGCCGAATTGGACCCGCAATCGTCGTCGCGGCGGTCGTTCTTGGCCCCGGAAGCATCGTCAGTGCCAGCCGTGTTGCCTGCGGAGAAGGCTTCGATTTGCTTTGGATTGTTCCGCTCGCGGGAATCTTGATGATCGGGATGACCGCCGCCGCGATGACGGTTGGCGTTTGCAAAGAAAATACTTTGTGCGGTTTGGTTGCCGATCGATTTGGACGGTGGGCCGCCTGGATCGTCGGACTTTCCCTGCTGATCGCGATCACGTTGTTCCAAGCATCGAACAACAACGCGATGTGGATGGCCGTCAGTGGATTCATCGGTCACGACACCGTGAACAAATGGTCAACACTTGGACGTGCATCAGGATTGCTGCTGTTCAACGGAGCCATCATCGCACTGGTGTGGCTGGGCCGCCGCGATTTATATCGATGGATTGAACGAGTGATGGCGTTCCTCGTCGGTGCGATGGTCCTGTCGTTTGGAGCCAGCATGTTTGCTTCGGCACCGGATTGGAGCGAAGTGATCGGCGGATTGGTCCCGAGCCTGCCGACACCAGTAGCCGACGCGGCGCTGGCCAGCGATTCCGAAGCGATTGCGAATTCCGACAACGCCTCGATCGCTTGGTTGAGCATGGCGGCATTGGTCGCAACAACGTTTTCCGTCGCGGGCGCCTTTTACCAGTCCTATCAAGTCAAAGAGAAGGGTTGGAAACGGGACAACCTTTCCACCGGATTTCTCGACGTCTTCGTCGGAATTTCATCCTTGGCTTTGATCACCGGAATGATTTATGTCACCGCAGCGACTGCGTTGCACGGCAACATCGCACCAAAAGATTTGACCGACGCGTCTGTCGTTGCCTTGTCGCTTGAGCCCTTATTCGGCTCATGGGCCCGAATCGTCTTCTCGATCGGAATTTTCGCGGGAGCGGCCAGTTCGTTCTTAGTCAACGCTTTGATTGGCGGAGTCGTCTTTTGCGACGCGATTGGGACGGATTGCCGAGTCTCATCTCGACCGGTCCGGCGAGCAACCATTGCGGCCCTGCTCGCGGGATGGGCGGTCGCGAGCCTCGCCGCATTGACTGATGTGGATTTGGTCAGCTTCATTGTCATTGCACAGTCGCTCACCGTGCTTTGCTTTCCACTGCTCGCCGGCGTCATCGTATGGCAATTGCACACGCTGGATCGCAAAGACGTCGCCTGGCCAATCCGTGTGCTGGCTTGGATCGGATTGGCCGTCGTGATCGCCTTGTCAGTGAAAACACTCAGCGGATTGATCTGAGTGTATCCGCGTGCTTCCGATTGCCTCGCGATCGCGAGGCAAAGATCGACTCAGTGAATCGCGGCGGAAAACAGCTGCGAGATCCGAGCTTGTTGATCCGGTGTGATCCATCGCAGATCGATTGCGATGCCGTCATCAGAAGGTTCGACCAACAAACACGTGTCGCCCTTGGTCAATCGTTCGACGATCACCGCGGGGCTGGCCGTGTTGACTCGCACCAAAACCTGTCGCGATGGAAGCTTGCCGGACTCGGCAGACATCGTTGCGGATTCTTGAGTCACCGTCGCGGACGTCACGCCGTCAATCCCGGACAACTGAGTTGCCAATCGCTCGGCTCGGTCGTGCAAATTGCTTTCGCTCGCCGAGATCAATCGGTCCACGGGCAAACCACTGTCACAAGCCAGTAACGCGGCCGCGTTCAACATCGCGATCATCGCATCGGGCGCTTGCAGCATCGAAACTCGTGGGTCTTCTTCCCACGCTTTCATCCATTCGGTGCGTCCAATCAAGATGCCCATGCCGGGTGTTCCCGTCAGAACACTGCCACCCATCAACACACCATCGGCACCGCTACGGATCAATTCGGCGGCACTGCAGCAGCTTTCCGACGATCCTCCCAACAGCCGCGCGGTCGGCGCCACTACCACTTCCGAAACACCGTGATTGCGACGCGTCTCCGCATCCAGCGTGCAGCATGCAAGCGGAAGTCGCACCAATGTCGTTGTTCGCTGACCACCGAATGATCGACTCGGGCAGCCACCCATCGCACCGGCCAAGTCCGCTTCCGTGATCCCGGCGGACGTTCCGACTTCCCGAACGGATCCTCCCGTCCAACGTTGCAGCTCATCGGCCAAGCATGCCGGATCACCCGCTCGCAACGGGACCGCACAACAACGAGGCACGAGAATGCGTCCGGCTCGACGCCCGCATTGGCCGAGCAAACTCAATCCCGAGTCAAACGAATTGACCACGAGGACTTGAACCTCGGTCCCACAACCGTCCGTCAGAAATCGTTCGACCGGTTGGGTGCTGCGTTGGTCGTGAGGCAGACTGCAATCACCCATCAAATACTGTGCCGCGGCGGCCAACACCGACGGGTCCACGGCAACACCGCTGCCACGCGGGTGCGAAAGGTTTCCCGATCCGTTGATCAGAGATTGCGGGCGTTGAAACGACGTCGCTCCGGACCAAGCGTCGCGAAAGGGTGCGGCGCTCGCTTCAGCCTGCTTCAAGATCGTGTCCACTTTTTCCCGAGCCACACGAGGCAGTTCCTCGACCAATTTGCTGGCTTGGTCTTTGAGGTTTTGTGCGGTTTCCGGGTCCGTCGCTTGTCGAGCCAAATCGGCGACGCCGCGTCGCAACAAATCCACCGTCCAGGGAGGCAGTGCCATCAGAAATTGTTTTCAAAAGGAGAAGAGAGCCAGTCCGAAACCGTCTTCTCCATCATCCTCCACACCAAGCCGACACGCAAGAAAGGAATTCTCAGGGACGTTGCTGGCCGAGGAAATCGTTGACGTTGGCAACTCGTTCTTCAGGTCCGGTTGCGGCTTTGGGAGCCCCAAACATCGAACTGAAGAATCCGGGTGAATCCGATTCCGACGCAGGAGCCTTTTCCGTTCCCGCTCCGGCAAACATGTTCATCGGGTTCAATCGAGCTGGATTGAAGGTTTCTTTTGTTCGCTGCCACGATGCCGACGCGGTGTTTTTGACATCCGTCATCAGACCGTCTTTGCGTTCGACAATCCGATCTTGATCGGCGTTGGGAACCAAGAACGTCGGCATGCGAAAACTGGGAGTCTTCGGCATCGAAGGCATCTTCCAGTTCGCTGGATTGAGAGTTTGAGCCATCTTGGAGAAGGCTCCCGGCTCCGCACCTTGTGCAGAGACAGACGTGGCGACCATGCACTGGCTACCGACGAACAAACATACACAAACTGTGAGTCGACGCGAAAAAGGCGACATTTCAAAACGGGGCATTGAGAACGCTCCACGTGCTACGATTCAGAAATTCAACGTTGGATCAGCTATCGCCTTTCCGTCAGAACTGTCGCAACCCCAGTTTCTAAAATCGTATCTAAAAAGCGTGACAAATCGAATTCAATAAGGCACGTCGACAGCGTCGCAAAGAAACCGCATGAACGGCTTGGCGTCACGAATCAATTGAGTGATCCGAGCCACTGAATCATCGGCAGTGATCTCTTTGCGTTTCACTGACGCGATGCCGATGAAGTCAATCCGCCGTAAGTCCTCGATCATCGGATGGTCGCGGTCATAGTCACGCGGAGACGTTTTCAATCGGTCACCGCCCAGCTCATACGACGTGCGAAATGACTTGGCATCACGAGCGCGTCGCCAAGCCTTGGGATCTTCCGCGATGGCAGCCCGGATTGCCGCCAAAGATTGACGCTGTGGCCGCCATGCACCCATTCCGACGAAGCATTCCTCAGCGGACAAATGCACATAGCCACCGGGAGCGTGGATGTCATCGGAAACGGTTCCGGTGAAGCACGCATCGTGTCGCAGCGAGATTCCCACGTTTGTCTTGTACGGCGTCTTGTCTTTGCTGAACCGTGTGTCGCGGTAGATTCGCATCAGAGAACCACCTTGGGTTTTGTCGATCACGCGAAGCATCGGTGCGGATCGCTTCAAGGGGACAGCGAGCTGGCGAATCAGTTCGAGTGCGGGTTGGCGGACTTCGTCCTCGTACCGAGATTTGTTCTCCGCAAACCAATCCCGATTGTTGTTGTCAGCGAGGTCTTCCAGGAAATGAAACAACTCGGGTTGGATTGGGGACGTCATCAGGATCAGGCTGCTGTTGCTTGGGGAACTTTCTTGCCTTGCATTTGATAGACGTAACGCAAGATCTCCGCCACCGCCTGATACTGCTCCGCCGGGACTTCTTGGCCCACGTCGACCAACTTGTAAAGAGCCTGAGCCAGTTCCTTGCGTTCCACAACCGGGATTCCGTTCTCCAATGCCAAACGACGAATCCGCTGTGCGATCATGCCCGCGCCTTTGGCGACCACAATGGGAGCCGGCATCGTCAGCGGATCGTACTTGATCGCAATGGCGAGTTCGGTCGGGTTGCTGGCCACCACGTCAGCCTTGGGCACTTCGGTTCCGAGCTGTCCCATCGCCAATTGACGAGCCACCTGTCGACGACGCGCCGCGACTTGCGGGTCAGCTTCGGTGTCCTTCATCTCATCGCGAACCTCTTGGTCCGTCATCATCAAATCTTGTTCTGTCTTCCACCACTGATAGACGTACTCAAGCAATGCCAACACGAACAAGCCAACGCCGATCCACAACGAGACGCCAAACAACGTGTCGAACATCGACTTGGCCAGTTGCGGCACCGACAAAGACGCCATCGAGATCACGTCGCCATGATGTGCTCGCAACGCCAAGTAGGCGATCCCGCCGATGATGCCGACTTTGAACATCCCAAACACCAAACGCATGACGCCCTGCAGCGACAAAATCCGTTTGGCCCCGGACATGGGGCTGATGTTGCTCAGCTTTGGCATCAACTTTTCAGTCGACAACAACAGTCCCGATTGAAAGACATTGATCAACACGCCGCCGATGAACATCAGGATCATCATCGGAACCGCCGCCATCGCCAGCCGTTGCGAGATCTGCAACATGTACTGCGTCGCGTCTTGGTTGTTCATGGGAGCCAACCTCGTCTCGCCGAGGGCTTGTTCGATGCCTCCCGACAAATAGGCCGCCATGTTTCCACCGATCGCGTACAGAGCTCCGATCGCGGCCAGCAGCAGAGTCGCCGACGTCAGGTCCTGGCTTTTCGCGATCTGGCCTTTTTCGCGAGCCTGCCTGCGTTTGCGTTCTGACGCTGAGTGTTTCTTATCTCCACCGGAATCAGACATCAGGCGTTGTCCATATGGAGGACAAACGCTCGACGTTGGCCGTCAAGTCTTCTTGGAACATCCAGGCGACCGAACCGATCGTGAGTGCCGTGACGACCAACATCGCCAACGCATTGATCGACAATCCAATCGCCAACACGTTGATTTGTGGCAGCGTGCGGCTGATCAAACCGGTCACCAAGTTTGCCAGCAACAACGCCGCGATCACAGGCCCGGCGACGCGAACACCACTGGCCATGGAATTGCCCATCACGACAATCACAGCGTCCATCATCGAATCGGTGAACTGAACATTGCCAGGCGGAATGTGTTGAAAGCTTTCGACCAATAGGCGCAGCACCAACCGGTGGGCTCCCGTGATCAACATCACCGTCGTGACCAACATGCCGACCATTCGCGCCAGAGCCGGCATGCTGCTGGATGTCGTTGGATCGATGGAGTCACCAAGTTGCATCCCGCCGGTGCTGGTGATCGCCTCGCCAGCCAATTGCAATCCTGTGATCACCATTTGAGTCGTCGCACCGATCAGCATTCCGATCAATGCTTCCCTTCCGATCGCAACGGCCAGGGCAGGCAAGTTCTCGATCGTTGGCATCGACGGATGGTCGCACTGGGCGGCCAACGTCGGCATCAAGATGGCCGTCAGAACCAACGCCAGCAACGCGCGAATTCGTTTGGGAACGCCCACGCCGATCGCTGGCATTGCCATCAGCAACATGCCCAAACGAGTCAGCACAAGCGTGCCGAGGACCAAGTGGTCAAAGATCCAATCAACGAAGGCTTGCATCGCTACAAACCGCCCGCGTCTTCGAACACATGTCGGGTGAACTCGACCATCCGAGACATGAGCCACGGCAAACAGGCGATCAGAACCGCCGCCATCGCCAAAATTTTGGGAACAAACGAAACCGTTTGATCCTGGATTTGTGTCAGCGCCTGGATCAGCCCGATCACCAAACCAGCGAGCATGCCAACCGCCAACATAGGCAGCGCCAAAACAACGGCGGCCAACAAGGCTTCGCGAACCAAATCGATTGCGTCAGAGGATTCAAACACGGCGCGCTATCCCATCGTTCCGAAACTGTTCATCAACATTTCCACCACCAATCGCCATCCATCCACCAGCACAAACAGCAACAGTTTGAATGGCAATGCGATCACGGCGGGAGGCAACATCAGCATCCCCATCGAAATCGTGACACTGGCAACGACCAAGTCGACAATCAAAAACGGCAGGTAAATTTGAAAACCCATCAGGAACGAAGTCTTCAGTTCGCTCAGGATGAATGCGGGCAAGAGGACTCGCAGTGGCACGTCATCGAAGGTGCTGGGCACAATCGCGTCCGGGTCCATGTAGCCGTAGAACAGAACCACGTCGTCTTCATTGCGTGCTTCTCGAATTTGCCACGCCATGAATTCGCGAATTGGAATGGCGCCTTTCTCAAACGCCTCTTCCAAAGTCATTTCGACTTCGGGATCGGTGTAAGGTTTGACCGCGTCGTCGTAGACGCGAGTCCAAACGGGCGTCATCACAAACAATGTCATGAACAACGCGACACTGGTCATCACTTGGCTGGGCGGCAGGGACTGCAGCCCGATGGCTTGTCGCAACAGCCCGAGCACGATGATGATGCGGACATAACACGTCGTCATCAACAAGATTGCCGGCGCCAGCGACAACACGGTGAGCAGCAGCATGACTTGCAGACTGCCAGCCAAACCCTCGGGGCTGGTCCACTCATCCGGTCCACCCGCGATGAAGTCGAGCGGTTTGCGGTCGGTCGGTTCGGGTGCTTCGAGATTTTCGGGTCCACCAAAAGCTTCGACCGGCGTCCGATCGAGCACTTCGGGATTGGAAACGGTCGCTTTGCTGGGCAGCGGATCGTTGGGCCGGACGATGCTGGGTTCCGCTTGCTGAGCAGAAGCCTCGGAAGCACCGCCTGTCACCCAGGCCAAAACGCAAACGCTCGCGAGGACACATCGGACCATGACGGCCCATCCACGCACCGGACGGTCGCATTCGTTCACTCGAGGACAATTCAGTCGGGCAAACACAGCCAAAGCCACGGGAAGATGGAGAACACCCAGGTCCGACCGAGCACCACGCTCGACCGTTCCGAGTCGCGACTTTAGAAGAATTTGGCATTTCGCCGAAAGTCGGATTTTGGCTACGGGAATCTCGATTTGAGATCCCCGGCTCTGGCCCGATCAATCGGTCATTTCGACCGAAAAATGAGTCCCTCACGCGAAAACGACGGGTGGGGCGGGGCCAACACGCGGGAATCGAAACTTTTCAGCAGCCAAAGTGTTGAAACAATGTAGGCTGGACCCCGATTCGATTTTGCATCCGCGAAGTTGGATTCTGGCGTCTCAAGCCACTCTTTTCACGCTTCGTCTCGACACGCTGACTTTGCCATGCTCACGAGCCCACTTTCAATCCGATTGCTGCTCATCCCCGCCCTCGCCATTTTGATGTCGCTGCCGGCACTGGCGCAACCGCCCGGCCGAGGCGGATTCGGCGGTGGCGGATTCGGCGGTGGCGGATTTGGCGGTGGTCCCGGGGGCGGAGGCGACCGAGGTGGCCGTGGAGGCGATCGCGGCGGCGGTGGTGGTGATCGCGGTGGAGGCGGTGGTGGTGATCGCGGTGGCCGTGGAGGCGACCGGGGTGGTGGAGATCGCGGGGGCCGAGGTGGTCCCGGTGGCGGATTTGATCCCAGCAGCATGCTGACCCGTTTGGACCGCAACGGAAACGGCACCCTGGATCCCGATGAACAAGAAGGTCCCGCTGGATTCCTGATCCAACGGCTCGCGTCATCCGACTCCAGCATCAAAGTTGGTTCGCCTATCCCCTTGTCCAAATTCAGCAGCGCTTTTGACAAGATGCGGAAAGATCGCGAGGGCGGTGAATCTCGGGACGACGATCGCCGGCGAAGCAGCCGCGACACCGACGACATGGAACTCGAAATGCTCGTCCCGGGTTTTGGCTTGGAAGTCGAACCTGTGTTGGTTCCCGGTTTCGGCCCCGCGGCTGAGATGATGACAACGCCCACGACCGAGGAGGATCGCAAATCCGCTCGTGAAACTTTGGTGCGTTACGATCGCAACAAAGACGGCCAACTCGGAAAAGACGAGCTCTCCAGCAGGTTCTGGGGCAACCCAATGGACTTCGATCGCAACGCCGATGGCAAGCTGTCCGAGATGGAGCTGGCGACTCGACAAGCGGTCCGCCGCGGCAATGAAGAAGATCGACGCGAGGAACGTCGTGATGATCGCCGACGCGATGAAGACGAGCGTGAACCGGTTGAAGTCGATTTCGGCGGACGCAAATCCTATCGCGTAGAAGGCCCTGGGATGGCCGAAGGAATGCCCAGTTTCTACGCCCAACGTGACCTCAACCGAGACGGTCAAGTTTCGATGAACGAGTACACGAGCGATTGGACCCCGGATCGAATCGAAGAATACTACCGTTGGGATCAAAACCAAGACGGTGTGATCACGCAAACGGAAGTTCGCCAAGGCGTGAACGACGGTGCCGTCGCCACCGACGCTCCCTCGGGTCGATCGGCACCTGGTTCGTCGTCCACTGCTGCCTCGAAGAGTTCAGGTTCGAGTGCCGGCCGTTCCAGCGGTTCACCCGCCGCGGGCGGACCGCCGCCCACTGAAAAGGAACTGAAGTACGCCGCAACGATCATCGGTCGATACGACGACAACAAAGATGGAGCACTGACGGCGACCGAATGGAAGTCGATGTTGCTCAGTCCCGCCGGCGCAGATTTCAACGGCGACGGACGGGTCACGATCCAAGAGTACGCTCAGCAAATGGCCAATCGCTCAAAGCGTTGATTGGCTTGCACCGTTGCAAAACGCGGGTGTTCAAGCGATGGCAAACATCGCCGACGTTTCGCGTCGATCGCGGGCGGTGCTGCCTTTCAGTGCACCAATCGACATCTGGCTCAGACTAGGATTTGACTCAGCTCATCGTTGATTGCTCGAGCCGAGCGAAGGTTTTGGAACACGCAACCGCATTCACAGCGGTCGTCCTCGGTGCGACGTAGCCAAATCACCGTCACGGTGCCACTGACGCCTGATGGAGTGCTGATCAACAGACGCTCGGACGGTTCGACTTGCCCGAGCAATGTGATCCGCATACCAGATGCCGAGCAGTCTTCCAGCACGACATCGTTGACTTCATCTTTCCCGTGAGCCCGACGGACTTTCACGGGCATCCCGACTTGCATTCGCTCTTCTTCGCGGCGAGTGATCAGGCCTTCTTCGACCATTTGATCAATCAGATTCAGATCGATGGCTCGACGGAAACGGAACCCAAAGGTGTTGGATCCCACCGATGTCTGTTGGTTCCAACAAAGCCGTCCGGCAACTTCCAACTCAATGCCCAGTGTCGGAGCATGAATGCGAAGCACGGCAATGGTCACGTTGGAATCTTCGCCCAACTTGGCCCGGATCGCGCAACCGCCTTGACTGAGATCTGCAAGCTGACACTCGTATTCCTTCACGATGTCGTCTCGAAGAATCACCACCACAGCCTGCAAACGATCACGGTGCTTCGCATAGAAACGATCACTTGCTCGGTTTTGGCCGTTCACGTCACGCGTCATGTGTATTCGAAGAAAGTTGGAGAACTAGGGGCAGAACCATCTGTGAAACCCTAGGCCATGAAACCCCCCCGGGCATTTGAAATCCTGCGCTTTCGTGAACTTGTAACGGTTTTGCCGCTTGTCCCACCGCTGCAACTGTTGGGACTCGCTCGGAAGGCAAAATCAACACAATCGGACCATGAAAGAACCCGATGACCAATGTGTCGAACATCATCCCGCTGTTGATCGAGTCCTATGTTGCGTCCTCACCGCCATCCCGTCGCCCCAGTCTCTTGCCGTGCACGCGGTAAGCGTAAACGGCGATTGAGGCTGCTCGCGATCTTCGGATTGGCGCCGCTGACGCTGCTCGCCGACCCCGCATTCGGCCAAACCACACGGACCAATCAATTCGTCACGGGCTCACCGAACTCAACCCAAACGGAAGCCAACGCAGCCTCCGGTGTCGCCACCGCGCGTCTGATGCTGCCACAAACAGACTCGACGCTCGTCAAACAGCCGACTGCCGATGTTCCAGCCGAATTGTGGACGCCGCCCTCTGCGCCACCTCAAGCGGCCCCCGCAGGATTCTCCGGCCAAACTCCGGTCGGGCCCAATCAGAACAGCTTCGAAACGTTTCACCCCATTGCCGATCGTGCGGTGCCAACCATCGCCGCCGAAGTGCCATCTCAACCAACCGAGGCACCTCGCATCGCGATGCGTCCCGTCGTTCAGGAACGCGGCGTGGCTCGCCCAACTCCTGCAAACGAAGCAATTCCCGCCGTTCGCACCGCAAGGCCGCAGCGTTTGCCCGCCGCCGAACCGTCGTCCCAATCGGCAACTGCAAACTCTAGATCGCAATCGGCGACTCAGCCATCCGCGGCTCAACGCTTCGCCGAAGTGATCGCGCAGCAACGTGCCAAAGAACGAGCCAAGTCGCCCGTGACGCCACCCGCCGCAGCATCGGGAATGTACTTGGCGACTCAAACGGCCAAATCAAAACTCGACCAAGCTTGGACGCACTTCCAACAAGCCGAGCTGGAATACAGTTCCGCCGCCTACGCATCCGCGGAAACCTCCGCTTGGCAGACGCTGCACTTGGCCGCCGAAGCGATCGATTTGCACGAACAGCACACACGATCTCGTTCCGCGATTGAAACGGGACAAACCGTCAACGCAGATCCTTCGCAGTCCGCCGTTCAGCGTTTGCAAACCGGTCGCAACGCATTGAACGAAGCCCGCGACTTCGTCGGCCCCTACGCCACCGACGACCCCGAGTCGATCGCCCGACTCGCTCGCTCGCATCGCACTCCCGTCGTGCGACAAGGCTTGCCACGTCGTGGCCGAACGGCGTCTGATTCCACGCATCCCGACTATCGTTCGGCTCCCAAGGATCAACTGGGTTGGTACACGGAGATGTTGGTGGAAAGCACCGACAGCGTCGAACAAACGATTCCCAATGCCACGGAAGCCATCGATCGCTATCTCGATTTGGCTCGAATGGAATTGAGCGAAGTCGCCGCTCAAAGTTTGCTGGCGGCTCAAGCCATGGATCTGCTGGCAGCCATCCGACTCGGCCGCGGCGAAGCGACTCAGTTGCCCGGACCCTCGGCGATCTGCTTGCGACGAGCCGCTGTGCAGGGTCAAAGCAGCAACCCAGATTTGGTGGCCAAACTCGGGTTCCATTTGGCCGATGTCGGCTTGGTCGAAGAAGCCACCTGGGCACTGCAGCATTCGCTGACTCTGCGGTACGACGTTCAAGTGCTGCAAAAACTGAATCAACTGGAATCGTTGTCGCCCACCGCCAGCACGGTGCTCAAAGGTGCACCGATCCAGTCCCAAGCCCAGACTCGACGAACACCTGACGTGGTCACCATGACACCCGAGCAATTCGCATCCGTGTCTCGCAGTGTCATTCCTGCACAAAGCAGCAACTCGCAAGGTTCCAACGGCTCGGTGCCAGCGAGAAACGTATCGACGACGAATCCGGTCGAAGCTCAACCTGCCAGTTACCGCTTGATGAACACACCGCCCGCAACCGCGGCCCTGGGGCAATCCCATCCGATCTCCGGATCGAACGCGAACGAAGCCACTGAGCCTCAACAACCGCCGACGCGAAACAGTTCACGTTTCTTGCCTCAACTCAAAAAGTGGTGGTAAGACCATGAGATTGACTCTCAATCCTTCATCGCAGTCCCCGCAATCAACCAACATCTGCGTCGTTGTCCTCTTGGCGTCGTTGCTTTCGCTGTTGAATGTCTCAGCCGTCAACGCGCAAGGACGCTCGGGCGAGTTGTTGCCTGCAGCCAATTCGCAACGCGTTCCCGTCTGGAACGAGCCGGGCTCGCGAAGTGCAAGTGGACCATGCGGTTCGTGTGGCACCCACATGGTCCTGACGGCGGAAGGCTACGGTTGTCCTAAGTGCATGCTGGGAGTGGATTGCGCAACCGCCTGCGGCAGCGAAGCGCGTTGGCAGGACATGAAGCCGATGGACTTCGACAAGTACGGGCCGGGCGGCTACACCGGCCCCGCTCGTTTGCGTCACCTGGCGAAATACCATGTTCGTCCGGGCGACCAACTGCAAATGGTCTACTTGGTCACTCGCCGACAAGAGGCGGGTCAGTACCGTTTGATGCCCGGCGATCAGGTCTCGATCGAATCCATCGCGGACGAAGATCTCGATCGTGGATCACTCGAAAGCGGTTTGCTGATCCAGCCCGATGGAACGATCACGGTTCGCTTGCTCGGCCAAGTCCAAGCGGCGGGACTGACCGTGACGGGACTGCGGGATTTGCTGGAACGAGAATACAAAGCTTTCTACGACGACCCGGCGATCGACGTCACGCCGGTTCGCACCAACACGCTCGCGGAAGACATCCGCGCCGCGGTCGGAGGCCTGGGTGGCTTCACCGCACAAGCTATCACGACCACCGTGATGCCCGACGGTCACATACGACTGCCCGGCATCGGCCAAGTCAGCGTGCAAGGATTCACGCTCGAACAACTCAAACGCGAAGTCAACCTTCGATACGCCGAAGTCGTGGTCGGCCTAGAAGTCGAACCGATCCTGACTCAGCAGGCACCGCACTTCGTTTACGTGCTTGGACAAGTCGGCCAACCGGGCCGCCAAGAGATCACTTCGCCGACCACCGTGCTCGGTGCAATTGCTTCCTCGGGCGGTCATTTGCCGGACGGAAACTTGCGTCAGGTCATCGTGTTCCGACGCGCCGAAGATTGGCGAATGATCAGCACGATGCTGGACCTCAACGGAGCCATTCGCGGCAAACGTCCCACGCCCGCCGACGAAATTTGGGTGCGAGATGGCGATGTGATCGTTGTTCCCGATCGCCCCATCACCGTGTTTGGAGACTTCGTGCGACAGGTCTTTACGGAAGGCGTCTACGGAATCGTCCCCTTCGGTGGCTTCTCCTTCACCAGCGAAACGCTGAACTAGCGTTGGGGAATCAGGCTCACTCGGGCGGTGTATCGATCAACGGATCGAACCTTCTCCAGCATCGCACCAAGACCCAACCGGCAAACGCTGCGACACTCCAAACTGCGAGCAACGTTCCTCCAAATGCCGCGGGGCCGACCCACATCGTAGGCAATACACGTTCGCAAAACATCACGTAGCTGATCAAGCCAATCGGGGCGACGGCCAGCATCAGTCCTTTCCAAAGGAAAGTGATCTTTGCCCGGATCACCATCGCGATTCCTTGAGCGTGCACATGATGCGGGAACGCCAAGAACAATGCGTTCTCGATGGCGAACGTCACGACAGCGAGCGACGGGAGTGCGAGGAACAACCAAAGGGTTTGCCATTTCGATGGCCCAGCAAACCATGCTCCAAGCGCCAGCGTGCTCCACTGGAACATCACCGTGATCGCCACCGGAACGCTGAGCATCCCAACGCACATCGCGACATTGCCCAACGGTAGCGAACGCACCAAAAACATCCGCTTCAAATCACGACGAAAATCAATTTGCAGGGCGGGCGGTGCCAGTAGCAACGAACTCAATGCGATGCCTCCGATCACAAACACCCACTGCTTGGTCGTTTGATCCGTCAACAACGGCGAAAGCGACAACACCATCGGAATCGCGAAGCTGACAATCACGTTCGGAAGGTAGCGACGAACGCACTGCAATTGCCGAACGACCAGTCCCGACATTCCTCGATGTCGCTCGGGCAACCAACCCGCGAGCCAGTCGCCAAAACGTTGGATCCTGGTGACTTGCATTGGTTGCGACAACGAACCGATCGAGGCGGAACCTCCGATGGCAACTTCGCTTTCGATGAGTCGCAATCGATCTCTCTCCGTTCGGATTCGACGTTGAGATGACCACGCATCAACACGGACAAGTGTTTCCGCCAACACAAAAATGACTGCGACGGAGATCAATGTCATCAACCCGAGCGACATGAACACTGGCAACGATCCAAAGACCGCCCACGGTTCGGCCGCGGCGACCGAAGCGGCTGGCAACAACGCAAAAGCCATGAATTGAATCGCGGCGGATCCAGCGTAGTGGCCGACCTCCGACATGGCAGATAGAACGTAAATCACCGGATCGCTTCCGGGCGGCGTTGCTTGCCAAGTTTGAACGCCTAGCTGTACCAGCATCGCCGATCCGACGACCAAACTGATCATGCATCCAAGTCTCCGCTCTGCAGGACGCAAGGCATCGATCCCGTGCGTGATCACTCGGCGAATCAATTCCAAAGCGATCAGTGCCAAGCAAACACCTGCCAACAGCAACGGCAGAAACTCGGCATCTCGCCAAAGCACGACACCGAGTAACGCGGTCTTGGCGAGTGCTGATGGAATGGATGACATCGCTTCGCGCAGCACCATCGTGCGCCGCGAAACGGGACCGCCGCCCAACCAAAGGCGATCGGCATCGGTCCATGTCACTGCGTCGGGTTCCAGGGATGGCTTGGACCACAACTGTTTGACGGTGTGATACAGCGCGTACAACACCATCCCGCCAGACAACCACAAACGCAGTTGTTCAGGGTCGTTCGCTTCGCGGCGTGAAAGCAGCGTGAGTCCGGCCACCAGATACAACGCCATGAAGACGATCAAAAGAATCGACGCGATGGCCTGGCGTGGCGAGAACATTCGCTTCCAAAAACGCATCACGCGAAAACGGAATTGGGCTCGCGATAAATACCGCAGCCCATCGAGCGAGTCGTCGGGGATCAACCAATCAATCAGTCGATTCGTTCTACCAACGCGAGCGGTCGTGAATCCCGGCGCGTTCATGAGACATTCGTCACAGACGTTGTGGCAGCCACATTCGCGGACACGTGATCGAGCGGTGCTCCGCCGGACGGCGATTCGAACACGGGCGGGGCTGACATGATTTGGGTCTTGTCCGCACCACCTGCTGCGGTCGTTGAGACCGGCTTCATGGCGGCAAAGAACGCTTCTTCTAGGGAATTCGTTTCCGGATAATGCTTTCGCAACCCGGTCGTGGTGCCGTGGTATCGCACCAATCCATTCTGCAGCAACCAAACCTGATCGCACACGTCACCGATCATGGCCAACAAATGACTGCTGATGATCGCCGTTCGACCGGTCCGGACAAATTCACGAACCGATTGCAACAGAACACGTATTCCTGGCGGGTCCAGCCCCGTCAAGGGTTCATCCAACAACAGAACTTGAGGACGTATCAAATAGGCGCATGCGACCGCCAACTTTTGCCGCATGCCTCGCGAAAGAGACGTCACCATCGCGTCGTATTTGCCGAGCAATTCGAATCGCTCCAGCAGATCGATCGCAGTTCTTCGGTGATCCTCGATTTGGTACAACCGCGCCACAAAGTCCAGGTGTTCGCCGACCGTCAGATCATCAAACAGTGGCGGATCATCGGGCACGTACGCAATTGTTCTTTTGTGATGGACCGGGTCCGAATCGGGAGAAAATCCGTTGATTCGAATCTCGCCAGCAGTGGCGGGCAACAACCCCGCCATGCAACGCAAGGTCGTGGTTTTCCCCGCACCATTGGGGCCTACCAAACCGCAGATCACGCCAGCGGGGATCGACACCGTCACGTCCTTGACGGCGATCGTATCGTCATAAAGCTTTTGTAAGTGAGTCAGCTCGATCATCGGCCGGTGCCAGGTCAGGGAAGAACGCCTCTGAAGGACGCTACCCCATGGAGGGTGTCACGGCGGCGAACCTTCGTTTCGGATCTGGCCTCGTTCCCGTAAGCGGGACCGTCTGTGCGTTTTGTCGCGATTACCACCGGCGAAACAATCATCCTGGGATGTCGAGGCACGACCACCACGTCACGGTGAACCGCTTCGACAGCTCTTTATCACATCATTCCTCCTCCCAAATATTGCATGTCCTCGAATTCGCCCCGCTCGATCGCTTCGCCCTACGCCTCCGTCGTTGTTGACGCAGGACAGCGATCGCCGACGAAGGGTCGATCCGCTTGGGAGCCGCTGCGACAACCGATGTTTCGGCTGTTTTGGATCGCATCCCTGGCGTCCAATTTGGGAACGTGGATCCACGAGGTCGGTGCCGGTTGGCTGATGACGACCTTGGACGCGACACCCGAAATGGTCGCCGCCGTTCGCACCTCGATGGCATTGCCGATTGTCTTTCTAGCCATTCCCGCTGGCGTGCTCGCCGACCGAATCGACAAACGCCATTTGCTGATCGGAACGCAATCGATCCTGCTGATCGTCACCGCGATGCTGGCCGTCAGCACTGCCACCGGAGTCATCACGGCGTGGGGTCTTCTCGCAATGACCTTCGTGATCGGACTGGGCATGGTCGTTCACGTGCCGACGTGGCAATCCGCAATTCCCGAATTGGTTCCACGTTGGCAAATCAGTCGCGCCGTGGGTTTGGGCAGTATCAGCTTCAACCTCGCGCGCGCCGTCGGCCCGGCCATCGGAGGCATCCTGATCGCACTGCTGGGCATCTGGAGCACATTCGCAATCAACGCAATCTCGTTTGCCGGCGTGTTGACGGTGCTGATCCGTTGGAAACGCAACACGACTGAAACCAGTCGCGGCAGATCATTCTTTTCCTCGATGCGACAGGGCATTCGCTACGTTGTGTGGAAACGAACGATGCGTCACGTCATGTTGGGCGTGGTCCTGTTCGTCTTGCCGGGCAGTGCGTTGTGGTCCCTGATGCCGCTGTACGCCAAAACCGCCTTGGGCTGGGGTGCACAAGGATTTGGCATTCTGGTCGCCATGATTGGAGTCGGCGCCGTCCTCGGTGCGTCGATGCTACCTCGCGTACGATCTCGACTGGGCTCCGATCGCACGATCGCCGCCGCCATGACGCTCTACGCGATTGGTATGTTGGCGCTGAGCGCCGAACCCGCGTGGCCCATTTTGTTGGCCGCAACGTTGCTGATGGGCTGTGGTTGGATGGCGACACTCACGACGCTCAACGCCACCGCCCAAATCACGTTGCCGCGTCGTTTGCGAGCCCGAGGCATGGGCTGCTACCTGACGATGATGGCCGGATCGATGTCGCTCGGATCGTTCGTTTGGGGTCAAACAGCTGGTGCCATCGGAATGTCCGGCGCGATGCTCGCCTCCGGCATCACCATGATCTTCACAGCCCTGATCAGCCTGCTGTTCCCCCTCGCCGCATCCCTCGACGACGCCTGATCCCCCAAACATCAGCCGCCGGACGTTAGTCCCGGTTATCAGCGCACCCACCACCGCCAACTCCATCCCGCCCCAACAAATTAGCCGACGGCCGTTAGGCCCGGTTCTCACAGCACTCCCTACCCAACACCCCATTCCTCTTCCGCAAAACGTCACTCTCCTCCGCCACCACTCAGCCATCTCGCTCTTTTCGATCCTGAGCCTCGCGAACGTAAACCACAACCTGTTCCAATTCGTCTTCCGTCTGAATGCACTTCCAATCACCGCCCACGGTCCAGACTGGACGGTCAACAAAAACAGACCACTTCTGACGCAGGACTCGGGTGCAGTTGGCTTTGATCTGATCGCGAATCTTGGCACCGCTCGCTCCTTGCGCCGACACAACAACATGCACATGGTTGGATCGTGCGTTGACGCACCACAGTTTCCAATCACGAAACGCCGCCAGCCGCTTGGCTTCGACTTCGACTGCCTGTCGCTGGAAAGGATCGAGCAGTACCACCTCGTGATTCAACCGATTTCGGTGCCATTGCTGAAGGAGCGGCTGTGGCGGACGTGTCCCACTTTCTCGACACCGCCACCACCGTGCGTCACCCTGCAAGAAAGTTCCATACACCGTGAAGGTGATGAAGCACGCGAGTGGCTCGACGTGCATAGCTCGCCTCGCGTGTCATTCCCGATCCCGACAGCGTCAACGTTTCCGCAAGAACGAAAATAGAAGGACCAACAATTTAGGAGAATCCATGTTACCGCAATCGAATCCGTCACGGGGCGTCTTACCCAGCATCTCCAGTTCGCCTGCACGAAAACCGCGGCTAACGCCGATCGGCTAATTCCAGCACCGCACCAACACATCAGCCGCTGGACGTTAGTCCCGGTTCCTACCGCACCCAACACCCTCGAAACCACCGCCAACACCAATCGGCCAATTCCAGCACCAAAACTCCGCCCGACAAATTAGCCGACGGCCGTTAGGCCCGGTTCTCACCCACCGTTCACTCGGCAGGTTGCGGGTAAGTCTTCTTTGCCCAGGCCGCTGCACCCAACACTCCCGCGTCATCACCTAGCTTGGCAGGTTTGACTTCAAAACGATCCTTGTAGACCGGCATCACGTTTTCTCGTGCCGTCTTGCGAACGGTGTTCACGATCAAGTCTTCCATCGCTTCGACCAAACCGCCGCCCAGAATAATGGTGTCGGGACATAACAGATTGACCACGTTGGCCACGCCGTAACCGACCGTGACACTGGCGGATTCGACCAACGCCTTGATCGCCTTGTCGCCGTTCTTGATCGAATCCGCGAGGGCTCCACTGCGAATCTCGGCCAGATCCGTGCCCGCGTCTTCCAACAACGCCGGCGCCTCGCCTCGGAACGCGGCTTTCGCAGCTTCGGACGCGATCGTCAAACGGCTTGCTTCGGCTTCCAATGTGCCGGACATGCTGCTGCCACTCGCACGCGTCCCGCTGCTGATCCGTGTGTGACCAATCTCCATGCAAGAGATGCCATCACCGTGAAGGATTTGACCTTCGTACACGCAGCCGCCACCGATGCCGGTCCCGGGGAACACACCAACCGCACAACGACTGCCCTTGGCGGCCCCAAACAAAAATTCACCGTACACGCCCGCATCGACATCGTTCAAAACGGTCGCTGGACAATCAAACTTCTTCTCCAAAAATGATTGGATGTCGACGTCGTCCCATCCCAAGTTGGGAGTCATCAGAATCCGACCCTTCTTCAGATCGATTGGCCCGGGACATCCAATCCCAATCCCCGCGATGCGGTCGACATCCAAGTCATTCTCGTCGAGCAGCCGCTGAATGGTCGAACCAATTCGCGCGATGCCACTGTCAGATCCTTCGCGACCGCGAGTCTTGCGGCGGCGACGTCCGAGCTCTTTGAATTCATGGTCGTATGCAACAGCAAGCATTTTGGTGCCGCCGAGATCAAAGCCGATCCAGATATCTTTCAAGGGAAATTCCGTAGGTTGACTGGGTGAGGTGAAGGAGCCTGAGCGTTGCCGGCCTCCGATCGCCACGGATGGTTCGAAGATCGGTCCCATCGCACCTGTGTTACTTCTTCGATTGCAGTTTCAAAATGTCTTTGGCGACCGCTTCCAGCTGCGTTTGCAGTCCTGCCAGCGATTCGCGTTCCTTTTGCACAATATCGGCCGGAGCCCGGCTGACAAAGCTTTCATTCGAAAGTTTGTTCTGTTTGCCCGTGATTTGCCCCGTCAGCTGCCCCTGAAGTTTTTCCAGACGCGCCAGTTCGGCATCCACGTCAATGAATTTCTCCAAGTCCACGTGCACGTCGACGTCCACATCGGGCAAAGCCAAGTGAGCATCGGTTTCGAATGCGGTCGTGTCCGGACCGAGCGATTGCACCTCGGCTCCTGCCAACGCTTCGAAGTACGCCGTCATCGGTTGCAGCAACTCTTGCGAGGATTCACTGCAACGAATCGCAGCGGGCACCGTTTCTTTCGGAGCGATGTTTTGGCTGGCGCGGATCTGCCGAATCGCAGCCACGATCTGCTGGAACTCACTGAACTGACGTTCGATCTGCGAATCATGGTGTGACTCATCAGCCACCGGGAAGCTCGCCGTCATCACAAACGGTCCCACTTCCAACGGTTCGGGCACACCGCGTTTAGGAGCGATCTGGCCCAGGTGGCTCCATACCGATTCCGTCACGAACGGCATGATCGGATGCAACAAACGAAGCAACTGATCCAAACCATGAGCGATCACGTTCTGAGCGATCTGGCGCTGGGAATCATCCGACAGCCGAGGCTTTGCGATCTCAACGTAGAAACTGCAGAACTCGTCCCAAGCGAAGTCGTACAACACGCGAGCGGCCTCGCCGAACTGGTAGCGTTCGATCGCATCGCCAACGGTTTGCGTCACCGTCGACAAGCGAGAAAGCAACCAACGGTCCTCGATTGGCAACGAAGCCACGTCGAGCGAAGTCGGTTCGAAGCCATCCAAGTTCATCATCACGAAACGCGACGCGTTCCAAAGTTTGTTCACGAAGTTGCGAGCCGTCTCAAAACGCTCGCTCACCACCGCGGCCTTTGGCAACGCTTTATCGGCGTCCGTTTCGGCCCACTGGGTCGAGAAAGATTTGCCGCACGCGGGGCAATCCATCGACGGCAGCGCTCGATTCTTCTTCGTTTGATCGATCAACTTCTCGCACGATGGGCACTCGTACTGGACCGGCATCCGAACATCTTGGGTTTCGGTTGCCAAACGAGCCAGACCGAACCGCAAAGCATCGGGACCAAACTTGTCGATCACATCGATCGGGTCCACGCCGTTGCCTTTGGATTTGCTCATCGTCTCACCGAGACCATCCAAGATCTTCGGGTGAATGAACACTTCGCTGAACGGAACCTCGCCCACATTGTTCAGGCCCATCAACACCATCCGAGCGACCCACAACGTCAAAATGTCGCGAGACGTGATCAATGTTGCCGTGGGATAAAACTTCGCCAGCTCCGGTGTTTGGGCTGGCCAACCCAGCGTGCTATGCGGCCAAAGCGCTGAACTGAACCACGTGTCCAGCACGTCCGGGTCTTGTTGCAATCCCAACGCTTCCACATCGGCTTCCACCGTTTCGTCTTCGCTGCGAATGCAAACGAAAACCGCTTTGGTCGGTTCGCCCGACACGTCGACTCCATCGGAATCGATCCGCTGTGCGATTTGATCTGGATGCCGTTCCGCCAGTTTTTCCAAATCGCTGGAAAGCTCGTTGGCTTGCGTTTGTGACAAACCGCCCACCGACCAAATCGGAATGCGGTGTCCCCACCACAATTGCCGACTGACTGGCCAATCGCGTTTCTCGCTGAGCCAATCCAGGTATCCCTTGCGATATCGAGACGGAAAAATCTGAACGCGTTCATCGCTGACCGCATCCATCGCGGATTGAGCCAGTTCATCCATCGCCACGAACCATTGATCGGCCAAGTAGGGCTCAATCGGGGTCTTGCTGCGATCGCTGTGAGGCAACTCAATCTCGCGATCTTCGATGTCGCCCATCAATCCCAATTCTTCCAACGCGGCCACCACGGCCTTGCGAGCCTTTGGAATCGTCAGGCCAGCGAACTGGCCGCCTTCGCCGTTCAGCGTTCCATCCGAATTCAGGATGTTGATCATCGGCAGGTCTTGGCGAATCCCCACCTCGTAATCGTTTGGATCATGCGCGGGAGTGATCTTCACGCAACCGCTTCCCATTTCCGGCTTGGCCCACTCATCCGCCACCAAATCAATTTCGCGATCCACCAACGGCAGCATCAACTTGCGACCATCAGCGGCCATGTCACGCAATTTGATCAGCTCCGGCAAACGCTCCTCGCGACGTTGCTGCAACGCCTCGAGTTGTTTGTCTAAGTCCACCTTTTCCTTCTCATTCGCGTCGCTCAACTTTTCGCGAATTCCGGCTTCGACCGCGTCGAGCGCCGCGGCAGGATCGGGATGCACCGCCACCGCCGTGTCACCCAGCATCGTCTCGGGACGCGTCGTCGCGATGGTCACGAACTCAGGCTCGCCCGCCTTTGGATCAATGACTGGGTACCGGAAGTGATAGAAGTGCCCCTTCTTGGTCTCGTTGAACACTTCGTCGTCGCTGACCGCGGTCTGCAAAAACGTGTCCCAGTTCACCAAACGCTTGCCGCGGTAGATTCGACGTTTGCCGAACAAGTCAAAGAACGTTGCGCGAACCGCGGCCGCACAAATGGGATCGAGCGTGAATCGCAGGCGTTCCCAATCGCAACTGGTGCCCATTCGTTTGAGTTGGCCGAGAATGCGTTCTTCGTATTGGTCCTTCCATTGCCAGATGCGATCCACCAACGCTTCGCGACCAAGGTCGTGTCGCGTTTTGTTCTCTTGTTCTTTCAATCGGCGTTCCACCACCGCTTGCGTCGCGATCCCGGCGTGATCCGTCCCCGGCATCCACAGCGTTTCAAACCCCTGCATGCGTTTGCGACGAACCACAATGTCTTGCAACGTGTTATTCAGCCCGTGCCCCAAGTGCAACGCACCGGTCACGTTGGGCGGCGGGATCACCACCGAAAACGGAGGCTTGCTGGATTCAGGATCAGCGTGTGAACACTTGGCATCGGCCCAGGCCTGAGCAATTTTGTCGGCTTCTTCGCCGTGTTCGAATCGAGTTGGAATTTCGGACATGAAAACAAAACGTCAACGGAGGTGGTTTGGATGGGCGGCGAACGTCCTGGTTACGCCGCTGGAATCATGACTAAGCAGTCGTCGGATTGGTTCGGCGAGTCAAGCTTCGCTGCGATGCAACTTGTATTCAACGCTATCGACCAAAGCTTGCCAGCTGGCTTCGATGATGTTGTCACTCACACCGATCGTGCCCCAAGTCTCTTTGCCGTCGGTGCTCTCGATGTTGACCCGGATCGACGCCGCCGTGCCGCTGCCGGAATCGACCACGCGAACTTTGTAATCGATCAAGGAAATTTCGCTGAGCACGGGATACGCTCCTGACAAAGCTTTCCGCAATCCCGCATCCAGTGCATTGACCGGACCGTGACCTTCCGCGGCATCGAACCACAGCGTGTCGCCGACCTGCAACTTGATGATCGCTTCGGCAAAGGCGACCTGTGATTTCACGTCGCGGTCACCAGCGACGATCCGGTACTTGATCGTTTCAAAGTGAGGATGGAACTTGCCCGAAACGCGGCGGATCAACAAATCAAACGATGCCGTCGCGGATTCAAACTGGTAACCCTGATTCTCCAGTCGCACGACCTCGGCCAAAATTTTGTTTTGCAGCTCCTTGTCGTCGCCAACGTCGTACTTGCCCGCGATCGCTTCGATGTTGCTGCGGCCGGACAACTCGCTGACCAAGATACGACGCTCATTGCCAACCAATGTCGGATCGATGTGTTCGTAAGTGCTGGCCGCTTTGTTGATCGCGTGAACGTGCATGCCGCCTTTGTGAGCGAACGCACTCTGACCAACGAACGGTTGATTGTTGCGCCACTGAAGGTTGGCGGTCTCGTAAACAAACCGAGACAACTCGGTCAGCTGCTGCAGCGATCGACCGCCGAGCACCGTTGTGTTCTCTTTCTTGAGAGCGAGGTTCGCGATCACGGCGATCAAGTCAACGTTGCCGCATCGTTCTCCGATGCCATTGATCGTGCCTTGCACCTGAGTCGCACCGACGTCGACGGCGGCCAACGAGTTTGCCACGGCGAGTTCGCAATCGTTGTGGCAATGGATGCCGATCTCAACGTCGTACGATGCCATCGCTTCTTTCGCGATCCGCGTCACTTCGCCAACGCGTTCCGGTAGCGTGCCACCGTTGGTATCGCAAAGTGCCAACCACTTCGCTCCTGACGCCGCAGCGGCCTGCAACGTCTTGATCGCGTACTCCGGATTCGCGGTGTATCCATCGAAGAAGTGTTCCGCGTCATAGATCAGCTCGCTGTGTCCGGCCAAAAACTCAGCCGACTCGCCGATCATGGCGAGGTTTTCATCCAGCGTCGCACGCAAGACTTCGGTGACGTGGAAATCCCATGTCTTGCCAACCAAAGTGCAACAAGGTGTTTTCGCAGCCACCAAGGCTTGCATGCCCGGGTCGTCTTCGGCCTTCATCGATCGTCGACGCGTCATCCCAAAAGCGCAAACCTTGGACTTACCCAGATCGTGCTTGCGGATCTGCTCGAAGAACGCAACGTCTTTCTCGTTGCTCAGCGGGTACCCGCCTTCGATAAATTCGATGCCAATTTCAGCCAACCGAATCGCAATGTTCAATTTGTCTTGCAACGAAAAACTCACGCCTTCGCCCTGCGAGCCGTCTCGCAAGGTTGTGTCGTAGATCAAGACCGGTTGGGCCGACGAAGTGGCACTCATGTAGCTGATTCAGGTGGGGGATAAAATCAATGAACGTGGGGAATCGATGGGCGAAAGCAAGCTTTCAGGAGATCGCAATGAAGGATCCCGGCTAACGCGTCTCCGTTGGATTCTCAACCGCACGAGGCGACTGGTACGGATTCGCGGATGTTGATGTCGAGGGTGAGACGGGATCCGGACCGGATGCCGCGGAAACATGGGTCTCGGGAACCGCCAAACGTTTCTGGTCGTCGGTGGTCGAAACCACTTCCGCTTTTGACCGATCGAGGTTGATCCGACGACTCAATCGTTCGCGACGTTTGCGAACCCAAACCATGGCGGTCAAAGCAAAGATCAAACACACGATTGTCATCGCCACGACCAAACGAAACGACAACGGATTGATGACTCCACCCGCGGCACGATCGACCATCAAAACGATGAAGCGAACCGCGCCGCAAACAAAACCGAGCAATCCCAGCGTCAACGCGACGACCGTGGCACTCATTCGACGATGCGGGTTCAGCCCCACAACGCCCAAGAACAAAAGCGGGATGCCAAACATCATCGGAACGAACTGCGTGAAGCTTTTTTCCGTGGTCACGCTCAGTGCCATCACCGTCAGTCCACACAGGACCAGTCCGAAGAAAATTCCGATTCTGGCCATGATTGATTCAGGTGCCCGCCGAGATTGGACAAACGTGTTCCGCCGAAGAAACCAGGGTCGGTTTCCAGACGCTTGTTGTATCGTTTTGAAGCCAATTTCTGTAGGGCCAGTGTTTTCGCCACCTGCGAGGCAGCCCAAGATCTTCGCGGTTGATCCCAATTGGTGGGTTTTTCGGGTCAATCGGCCTGAAAGAGCTCGCGATCCCGAAAAAAGACGGAGGTCAGCCACCAAATCAAGGGCTGAAACGCGATCAAACCAGCCCCCACCGCAACCGCAATCATTTCTCGATCCATGTCCGTGGTCACCGCCGCGATGGCCCCCGCAATTCCGGCTGCGATGAACGACGGAACCATGGCCAACGAAAGCACGAACATATAGAGCATCGTTCGGCCACCCTGCAGCACGTCAGGCGTCCCACTCGGCATCGCTCTCAACACGGTCCCGGCAGTCACCAGATTGATTGCCGAGGCATACGCGAAATCCAACGCACACCCGGCCTGAAACACCGCGAGGTTCTCGCCCAGCCCACGCGTCGTGATGAACGCGCCCACTACTGCGAAAGCGATCCGGATCGACAGCAACAACACCAAATGCCCCGCCAGCATTCCCAAGACAATCGCAAGCGGATGAACGGGCAACATTCGAAACCAACTCAACCGCTTCGGAGTCATCGCCAACCCAACCGGTTGGCTCATCGTCAACAGGAACCCCAAGTAGGTTGACGCGGCCATCGCGATCGGCATCGACCATTCGCGAAAATTTGGATGAATGGCTCCCGGACGAAAAACCTGGAAGATCATCAGCCCCAATCCCGTTGCAACGGCAATCGCCCACAGCCCGATGACCAACGTCCCGTTGCGACGGATCGTGAACGTGACTTGATGCCAAGCCACCGGGCCGGCCCCACCGAACCAGGGAAACTCAAACAATTTCCACGTCGAGCGACGCTCGGTTTTCTTGACTCGCCCAAATTGCCCCGATCGCATCCGCTCGATCCGAACCTTTTTTCGCGAAACCCCTTCCACGGCCATCTCCGCGAAACCAACGTTGATTCGATAACACAGGCTAAAGACCGTGACCAAGATCGCGACGCACAAACCAAACCATCCCAACATGGAAAATCCGATTGGTGCTTGCATCAAATTCGCGAACGGTACAAACGGCATCGTCATGATCGATCCGATTGGCGATGACTGACACGACAGCAACCAAGTCTGCCACGAGAAACCGTCCTCTGTCATCCCAAGCGGCAACGACGAAATCAGCAGCAACGCGACCGATCCCAACAACGTCGACGCAATCAACGTTCGTAACCAAGATGCCAAGATCGGTTTGCTGAACGCATGCAAAGTCGTCAAACCCGTCACCGTCATGCCGCCGGTGTAAATCGCCAGCACCGCGGACAGATAGCTGCCGGCACGAGGCAATGCAAAGACCGACATCAAGCAACTGCTGACCACCCAGGTCATCGCCAACGTCATCAACCGATACGACAGAATTTGATGATCGGTGAACGGTCCGGCCAAAACAAACTGCAACTCCGGCGGACGGAGCTCCGTGATCTGCTGGCCGATGTCGAAGTAAACCGCCATCGCGACAATCAACAACATCATCAGCGGTATCGCCGACGTGACAGTCGAATACATCTTGATCTCATCAAGCGACCCGGTTTGTGTCGCCACGATCATCGGCATCAGCCCCATCCCGACCGTTCCCAAGACCATCAATCCGACGAATGCTCCCGCGGGAGACTTCAAGTGCCGGAACAGTTGCCGAAACGCGGTCTTCAACAACCCCCCGGTCAATCGAGTCAACGCGGGATCGACGATCGAAGGCCTGCCGCTCATCCCGCCGGTTCCTCGTCCGAGGTCAAACGGAAAAAGACTTCTTCGAGCGAATGCGAGTCACCACCGAACTCCTGACGTGCCTGTTCCAAAGGACCATGAAACAGCACCTCCCCGCGGCGCATCAACACCAAGTGATCGCAAATGTCATCGACCAATGACAACAAGTGCGAACTCACCAAAACCGTCGCACCGCGGTCGGCTTGTTCGCGAACCGTTTGCTTGAACCGGCGAATGCTCGGCGGGTCCAAACCCGTCATCGGTTCATCGAGCAACAACACGCTGGGCTGGCGCAAGTAAGCACAAACGATCGCCACCTTTTGCCTCATTCCACGAGACAATCCCGACGAAATCGTTTCGCGTTTTTCTGTCAGCTCAAACCGTTGGCACAACTCTTCAGCGAGAGGTTCCCAATCGGTCAATCGATAAGCGGAGGCCACAAAACGCAAGTGATCGTCGACGGTCATCGAATCAAACAGCGGCGGATCGTCCGGCACATAGGCCGTTCGACGCTTGACCTCCAAGGGATCGTCCTTCAACGACGCGCCGCCAATATTCAGCTCGCCTTCAGTCGGCGAAAGAATGCCGCAAAGAGTTCGGATCGTGGTTGTCTTGCCAGCCCCATTGGGTCCGACGAGTGCCGCGACTCGCCCCGCGGGAACATCGAATGAAATCGAGCTCACCGCCGTGAAGTCGTCGTAGCACTTCGTGAACTGGCGAACTTCGATCATACCGGCGTCGACTCAGCAACCAAGTTTTGGTCGACCTCGTTGCTGACGATCACGCCGTAATTGATTGCCCCCAGCCAGCCGCTCATGATGATGCCGACGCTGCCCGCGTGATACATGCCCTTGATCTGCTGTGGCAAAGCCCGGCTGACACCGAGTCCTTCGAACTTGGTTCCAAAGCTTGCGCCCATTTCATGTTGGGTGTAGTGATGGAACGTTTTCGGAGTTGCGGCTTCCGCTCGATCAATCTTGTTCCGCACGCCGGGAATGTATTTTTCGAGAGCGTCGATGGTTGTCTCGACCAAGTCCGCCTTGCTGGCCTCGTATTCTTCTTCGCTCAAATTGGCCCAGTCCGACCAATTCGCATTGGTGCTGCTGACGATTGCGAAACGCTCTTTCTTCTTGTGCGGCCGCGTTCGCGGATAATAGAAACTGAACGTTCGCGAGGTGATGTCACGACTGAGTAGCAAGTCCGTGCGGAACTCCTTGGCCGTGCTGGTGAAGAACAAATCGCCACTCGACTCGTCAATTTCTTCACCCGGCTTGAGTGCCATGTAAACCTGCGTGCTGCTGTTGTTCAGCCGAACCGCTTGAGCCTCTTCCACGAAGTTCTTGTCGAGCTTTTCGGGGCCCAACATCTTCAGGACTGTCGTCCTCAAATTTGCATTGCTGACCACGGCTCGACACTTGATCGATCGACCGCCGACTTTGACTCCCGAAACGCGTGTGCCTTGAATCGGTGAGTCGGCAACTTCGATTTCGTCGACCGGACAATTGATGCGAATGTCGACACCGTTCGATTCCAGTTCCTTCTTCATCCGAGCGACCAAGTCGTCGGTGCCACCTTCGTAGATGAAGACACCCTTGCTCATGAAATTGCTGAATACGATTCCGTAGGTGATTGCAGGATCTTCCAGCGTCGACCCGTTGGCGTAAGTGATCGGCTCCATCAACAACCGAACCACATCGTCTCGGCCCGGGAAGAAACGATCGAACAGCTGACGCGTCGTGGTCGCTTGATCGTCATAGAAGTTCATTCCACGAGCGGTGTCAAAGAATTCGTTGACGGTCCCGAGTTCGATCCCGAACTTCGTCGTCAACAACTTCGTGAAGTCCTCTCGGTTGAACGTCGTCGTCAACGAGAACTGAGGGTTGTCGAATCGGATGTTCTTCAGTTGCACGATCCGGTCAGAAATGTCGCGACTCCAATACCGGCGGCACGATTTGATCATGCCGTGCGGGAAGCCATGCAGTGAAACGTCGAACGTGTGCCCGCCGGGGCGCAGAAACCAAGTGGCCAATCCGCCGAGCTTGTAGTGCTGTTCCAGCAACAAGACTCGGTGCCCGGCTCGGCCGAGAATGTTTGCCGAAGTCATCCCAGCCAATCCGCTGCCGATCACGACCACATCGTATTCGTCGGCGGCGCCCTTCAAAAAATCCTTTGCCATGGCGGGGTCTTCGGTCTCGCGAAATGCTGGGAGAGAATAGTGTGAGATGAATCGTGTTGCAGCGATCAGCGTGCGACCGATTGCAGTTCGGCATAAACGCCGATTTGGTCTGAGTTGGCGGGTTTGTCGCCGGACAACAACAGCGATTCCGTGCCGACCAACCACCGATCATCCAGTATCCGCAGAGGCTGGTCCGATGGCAACGTGACCATCGAATCCGCCACCCCGGTCGAAATCACATCGTGGGAGGTGCGAAAGATCGCGGTGTGAGCCTCGGGCAACGTTGTGCCCATCCGCCGAACGCCGCCGGAATCTCGCACTAGTGTAGAGATTTTCCAACGCTCGTCGCGGGGATCTTCCGCAATCCGGATCGTGACCAGCGATTCACCGGGCCGAACTGCGATCATCGCGTACCAATCGGGCTGCGTTTTTCCCTCCGGCAACCAAGTGCTGTAGGCCAACCGGTGGTCGACCCCAGGGCTCTCGGGAACTCGCACGCGAAAAACGTAGGTCAGCGGCTGCTCAGAAGGAGCCCGAATGGCCGCGACCAAATCACTCGCGGTGGGAGACAAATACCCCGATTCGGCTCGCAGCGAGGCCAGAGCCGATTCCGCTTTCCGCAATCGCAGAATCGACACCACATTCCCCAGCACCAAAGCAATCATCGTGATCGCTAGCAACAACTGCCGCAGAGAGAACCGCCCACGACGACGTTGCGACGGACGCGGTTCAGAAATCTCACTCATTGACGATGGCGACTGCAGCGAATGTTGACGCCAAAACGGCGGAGAAAAAGACCAAAGTCCAACAACCCAACAGCTTAGCGAGTCGACAAATCACCCGCCCAATTCCCAACCGGCCACACGCCTGCGATGCAGTCTTCGGATCGTCGAACCGATTGTGTCCCACGATGCCGCGGTTCGAATGGAGAACGTCTTGACCGCAACGTCACGGAGACGTCGCCGGGACGGCGGTTTGATTTTCAATTGTGAGTACGCCTTGCCGTTCTCCAGTAGACGGCATGGCTTTCCTCTGTCGGTCATAGCTTCGGCGTTGGCTGCCGCACTGCAAATTCGGACAACTCGAGCCAGATAGAGCGGAATTCCTCTATTTCGAGGCCCACCTTTGACTCGTCATACCCTCGTCTCTCGAAGTGCTCTCGAATTTTCAACAATTCGCGTTTCAACCTTTGCGTATCTGACACCTCGCGTGGAATCACAGCGGAAGGTTTAGTGGACCACAACAATATGTCGACGTCCGGAAGTTCGCGGCGCATGCGATTGACGCCATCACGAGTGATGCCTGTATTGCGAATTCGTACTTCTTCGAGTTCGGGCATCGCTTGGATAGCAAGAACGAGTCTAGGAATGTCATCATCAACTACCGAAGAACGGAAGTCTCCATCGTCGGCAATGATGAGTTTCCGTGCGGTACGGTTGTCAATCGCATCATTGAGCCAAGCCGTGAATTCGACAACAACCCGATGCGAGTCGAATGGTGGTTGCTCGAATCGTGATCCACCGACGTACGCCACCCCACCGCCCATACGCCAGATCTGCTGAATCGCTTGACGCTGGCGTCGATTGTGTTTCGCTCGGCTATCGAGCCAGGCCAAGCAGCATGCTAGAACCGCTGTGAGAGCAAAAATGGTTCGCATCCGGTATCGCATCGCGCAGACCATCACATTCAGCCGAAAACGTCGGACAGAACCGAGACGCGGCGAACGATCGCCACTTCAAAATGGCGACTCCGCGTCTTCGGTTCACTCCATGGTTCGTCGAGTTGTGGCAACGAACCAGAGGCGGACTTTGCCCACCTGACTGTCCAACCAGTGTGTCACGGCAACAAGATCCGTCTTTGTCAACAATGTCATTTTCCAATTCGCCGTATTGGGTCACCCGCATCCTTCTCGAACAAGCGATCAAGCCCGTATTCGATCAACTGCCCAGGAAGCTTTTCGCTAGATTCCAGCAGTACGTCATAGTGATCATTTTCACGAGTGTTGACACGACCATCAAACTCGCCCGATGCAACGGCGTCCCGCCAAACACTTGCTTTTGGTGCTCGTCCTCGAATCAAATCATCCTCAATTGAATGTAGCCAAATGAATCCAAATTGGTCCTTCAGCCCTTCGTGGGCAGCGAAGAATAGCACCGGCTGGTCACCGATCATTCGAAGGACGAGTGGATAGTTCCTTGCCGTAAACTGCTTGTTCTTCTTTTCCCATTGCGTTTTGCCAGCAACCAAGGCGTCGCCTTCAGTTCTGCTCACGAAAAAGACATCTCCATCACGACTAGCCCATGTCCCCGAGAGCGATTCGATTACTTGTTTTGGCGGTTGGGTTCCGAAAGGCTTGTTCACCGTGACGCTATCACAGCCTGCGATTATGAAAAGCACCGTTGAGAGGTAAATGCTACGCATGGAGTTCAGTCGGACAACGACCGACGTCACCGGGGACGGCGGTTTGATTTCCCATTTGTAAACGCCAGATGCCGTCCTCCGGTGGACGTCATCGTTATGCTCGATTTCACCATCGCAATTGCATGGACGCGACCATAGGCTTTCCATCGACATCTTCAGTCGAAATCAAAAGGTAGCCTTTCTGCACGTTTCCATCGCGCACAGCGGTGAATTCTGCAAGTGCTACAAAGCTCGCTCGGCGAGACTTCATTGGTCTCGCGCGTCCATTTTGAACCAGCTTCTCGTAGATCTCTGGCGTTCCGTTTGGAAATAACACTGGCTCCATTCGGCGTGTCAACGTCAGCATCATATCGTCATCGTCCGCATCCGAAAAAAGTACGGAAATGAGGTCGACCGAATCCGGCCAGTCGCTTCTATTCGCGAATTCAAGACGCTCCACGATCGTGCGGTCACCCAAAATGGTTTTCGCGATGCCAGGTAGTGTAATGTCGTTGACGCCGCGAACGTCGCGTTCAAGCAGGCCCGTCCGAATGAACTGCATTGCAGTGGACTGATGGGATCCGCTAGTCGATGCGAATGCGGGCAACGCCTGGGCATGTATGAGCGCTGCCGAGAGATAGAGAATCACGAAGTTGGATCGGATCATCTCGCACTCCTGGTTTGTGGATAACGGTAGCGATGTGGGGGCGGCGACGGAGGATCAACCACTTCAAAACGCCTGATTTCGCCGCTCGGTTGCATCGTCTGGTTCGCCGTCAGTCGCAGCGGTTTGCAGCATTGATCGTAAAGCAAGAGTCGCAAATATGAAACACAATTTGAACCCAATGATTGTAGCTAGTGCTTTCTCCATTGGGGTTCGCAACAGGCTCAATCATGGGCAAGCCCCCGGTTGGATCGTTGCATATCGCAGCCAAAATTTTCATAGTGTTGCCGTCAGTATGGCGTTTGCACGTTGAATTGGGGCACGTGATCTCCTCGTCACCCTGCACGAGCCATGGTTCGCCACCAAACTGGTGCCACCACAAATCGCCAAAGGTCGACCTGACCGGACGACCGAAAAAATCGCCCAAAGCCTGCTGTTCGTTTTCCGGAATCGGATCATCCAGATCTTCCAGGATGTGTTTCCGAACAAACTCGGGAAGCTCTTCTTTACGGTAGAGGCGCACCGGTTGCTCGACGTATTGATCAGGGTAATCGGGGTAAGGGAAATCCTCACGAGGAGCGCCACCATGACTCCGCAACACATCAATTGAATTGTCATCGACGATTCGGTAGGCAAGTTCCGATTCGCAAATCCAGCAATAGTAGAGCGGAACCGTCGCCAGATGCCCAAAAGGTTGCGTCACGTTAGTGCCAGTGACCTGCGTTCGCGGGTCACTAAGGTCAATTCGCCACACCAGAAGCAAATTGCGGTCACAAGTCGGGCAAATTGCACCATCGTGTATGCCAACGCCGCCTTGCACATGGCCGAAGCCGGATTCCTCTCCTATACGAACAATTGCACCGCGAATCAGATGGTATGTCATTGTACTTGAACTAGCCTTACGGCGAACTTGTTTCTCAGTGAACAGGGACTTGTTCTCAGTGGGGCCTCCCCCGTGGGGTGCTTTCAGTTTGTCCGATTGGCCCGGGGCGATGCAAGCAAATTCTGCGAATTCGCTTGGGGGAGAAGGAGCCTAATTACCGTGCCAAACATCAAGCCAGCGGGGCAGATTGGCTCTTCAGCTGAAAGGACAGAATCGGTGCGAAAGTGCGGAGTGGAAGATGGCGACGTTTTCGAAATCCGCTCGGGTGGAGAAGGATTGTCCATGCTCGCCCCGTTTCGATTGCGAGCACGAGCACCGTTTCATTGAACACGAGTAGAATGCGCACGTCGGATAGGTCGCCAGGACCCGGTCTTAGCGATGGGGTGTGCTTATGCCGACGGAGAGCCTCCGTCGGCTACGGGCATGAAGAGCTTTAAGCCTGCAACGCTTTCTTCAACTCGTTGAGTTGCTTGCGTTCGTCGCGTTTTTTGTAGAACGGGTCCAAAGGATAACAGCCGCTGATGATTCCGTTGCGAGGTGCGGTGGTGCAATCACTGAATGTGCGGCAAACCTTCTTGCGTTGCCACACGGTGCCGGCGGTCACGTCAGCAGGCAAATCGGGATACGACAACACCATGCGACCCAAACCGATCGAGTCCGCCATGCCGGCTTTCACAACCGCTTGAGCGACGTTGGGCAAGTAATCCTGCAAATAGGTGTAGCCCGACCCGATGAAAATCATGTCCGGATGACGCTTCTTCATCTCGCCAACCGCTGCGATTTGGCGTGCGACTCCGGCCAACGGATCCTCCGGCGGCGTGTAGCCATCGCTCGGTGGGAAGTAGGCCGGACGCTGAATGTGCGGGTTCGTGTAAGGACTGCCCGCGGTGGTGCAAACCATTCGGATGCCGATCTCGTGCATCAGATCGATCAGCTTCGAAGTTTCCGTCAGATCGATCGTCAAACCATCCTTGCCGCCCCCGAACACCTTGTCGGGTTCGCCACCAGGCTCGGGTTCACCGACGCGATCTTGCCCCGGATGATACGGAAGGAAATCAAACAAACTCAATCGCACACCGACTTTCAAGTCATTGGTTGCCGCATCGATTCCCGACACGATGTCACGCAAAAAACGAGTGCGGTTTTCAAAGCTGCCACCAAACTTGCCCTCGCGATCTCGGCCGGCAAGCAATTCGTGTCCAAGGTAGCCATGACAATGCTTGACATCGACAAACCGGTAACCAGCCTTCTCAGCTCGGACGGCCGCGGCGATGAAGTCATCGATCAAAGTTGACAGTTCATCGTCGCTGAAGATCGCCGAGTCGTCCGTGATCTTGACGCGGCGATCCAGAACCACGTTTCGCTGAACCGTGCGAGGCTCGGTCAACGATTTGATGTTGGGTCTGGAAAACCGGCCCGAGTGAGTCAGCTGCAAACCGATCAGCAGATCGTCGCTGCGGTCAAAATGCTTTTCGTGTTCCTCGACCAAATCTTGACGCAACGATTCGATCGCCGACAGATTCTGTTCCGTCAACAACAATTGATTCGGGTTGGCCCGACCATCGTGTCGGACCGCGACGGCTTCGCCGCCCCACATCAACTTGGCACCGCTGAGCCCAAAGTTACGCCAACGCCGTCGTGTCAAATCAGTCGGCAAACCATCGGTGGTCCCGTCCCAACCTTCCATCGGCAAGATGCTCCATCGGTTGCCAACGGTTTGCCCGTGGACCTCAAAGGATTGAGCAAGTGGCGATGCATCACCCGATTCCACTTCTGCATCCGATGGCATCTCAATGTGGTTGTCTCGCAGGTGCGAAACAAAGTCATCGTGAGTCTTCAGCGACGCGACGCGTGGGTAGGCCATGGAAACAATTCATTCGAAAGAAGGTGAGAAGGTTGCCGAATTTGACACGGCGTCCATCAAGTCGGTCGTCGATCAGTTCATCTTCGCGGAGCGGTGCAATCCGTCGGTGCGGCACCGGAAGGCCCGCATCCTTCCGCTATTCAGCGCCGAACCTGTTTTGCGAAAGAGCATTGCCACCGCGTGTTCGGAAACGCTCACAGATACGCTGCGAGGTCATGCGAAATCAGGTCCAAGATCGCTTGGTCGCTGGCCGGTCGTTCGGGACTGCCCGGATAAGTCTGGCTGCTGGCGACCTTGCCTCGGGCGTGCAAGAACATCGCAGCGGAATGTTTGTAAGCGGGAACTGGATCACGGAATGCGAACGCACCGAGGTATTGGAGCAAGTCGTTCAAACCATAAAACCGCGGGTCGTCGTTTTCCCACATTGAATCGCGAAGTGCGAACTCGGCCGGGCAGAATGTCGACAAACCCAGAAGGTAGTCGCTGCCGTAGATCACCATGTCGATCGCGAGGTCGTTGCCGGTCAGCACCTTGAAGTCCGGACGAATACGATTCCGCAATTCCAAACGCTGCCATTCCAAAATCCGATCGAGCGACGAATGCTTGGCACCCAAGCAATTGCCGATCCCCATCAACCGTTCGTACAGCGACAGCGAATATATCTTTCCGAACGGAGCGAACATCGTTCCCAGTTCGAATGCGTAGAACTGTTCGCATTCCGACGCGAGTCGCGAATAGGCGTCAAAGATTGAATCGTCGTCCCCGCCGGTCAAACCGAATGACTGGAACAAGATTGGTGTCCCGTCGTGACGCTGGACTTGTTCGATTCCGCGGCAATACGAATCCGCGTTGAAGTCATCACCCGAGCGATCACCGACGAACACGCCGCCAAGGTAGGCTCGGTCTTTCGCGATTGCGGCGGTGCGGACCAATGCTTCTTCGCGAATCTCGTCGGAGATCAAATTCGCGTAGCCGGTGTCCATGTTGACGGCCGGAGTCAGCCCAGCGTCGAGCGTTGCTGCGACGTGGGATTCGAATCCGTTCCAGTCGATTTCGCCGCCCGTCGTCATCGGCAACAAGATCGCGGACATGCCGGTGATCTTGCGGCTTCGGATGGGCTGAGGGGCGGACGTCGATTCAGGCAGAGTGGTGGTGTTCATGCCCGAATCCTAGCGACGACTCATCGCCGCGTCTTGGAAATTCGGGTGAAACCGCGGCTATGCAATTCGGGCAAAACGCCCCGAATCACTCTTTGACTTCGAAAATCGCTTCGATTTCGACCGCGATACCGCCTGGCAACGCGTTGGTTCCCAGAGCACTGCGAGCGGCCACGCCAGCGTCCTCGCCAAAGACGTCGCGAAACAATTCGCTGCAACCATTGATCACGGCTGGTTGCGCATCAAACGATTCGGTGCACCGCACCAAGCCCAGCAACTTGACCAACCGAGAAATCTTGTCGAGCGATCCGAGGTGCTCGCGGAGTGTCGCCAGCATTCCCAGTCCAGTTTGACGAGCGGCGGCGTAGCCAACTTCGACGTCCATGTCCAAACCGAGTCGCCCGGTGATCAGAGTCTTGTCGCTCTTCAGCGGACCATGTCCTGACAAATACACCATGTTGCCAACTTGCACGATCGGCTTGTAAACGCCCATCGGTTTGGGAGCGGGCGGAAGTTCCAGCTTCAGTTCGTCAATGCGTGCGTCGTAGGACATGAATATCTTCGTGGGGTCAAAGGGCAAGGCGGTCGAAATTCAAAGCGAATACGGAGCATTCGCGCCCCTAAAGATGACGAGTCTGCGGCCACCTTCCAAGATGACGTTGGGGCAAAGAAATTGCCTGCCTCTGATCGCAAAGTCTCACCGTGGGTTCGGCACGATCCCCATCTTAGGCCAGGTCCCATCTGGCTTGGCAATTCGCCGGCAAATGTCGGACTGGAGACATCACGTTGAAACGCCTCGCTTTGTTCCAAAGCATCGGACAGACAGCCAGGTGGGACCTGGCCTACGGGGAATCGGCAGAAGCCGCCCACGCCCAGGTCAGCATTCCTCTTGTGAGCCGTGCAATTCCCTGGGAACGTACTGCCCCGGACCATCGACCGAATAGTGCTGTTCCAATGCCGCTTCGAATTCTTCCCGGGATCGCAATCGCGTGAACGCCATCCGGACCTCACGGTAATTCGGATGACTTTGCGAATATTTGATGCAGAATTTCCGCATCAACAATGGGGCTCGCTGGACCGTGTAGGTCTCCTCGCACAACGCGAAATGCTCCCGCATCACCGCCGCTTGCTCAGCAATCGTTGGCGGCGCAGGCAGCGAATCGCCGTCAGCCAGTGCCCGTGCCTGCTGGAAAATCCATGGGTTGCCGATGGCTCCACGAGCGATCGTGACACCATCGATTCCCGTTTGACGCATCATTTCCAAACCATCCACCGCCGCGAAAAGGTCGCCACTGCCGAGGATCTTCAGCCGATCACCAACGTGCTCTTTAACTTCCTTCAAGAACGCCCACCGGCTCGGGCCGACGTAACGCTGCATCACCGTTCGGCCGTGCACGGTCACGCCAGCCAAACCGGCATCGATCGCTCCGTCCAGAATTTCAAAGAACTGTTCACGTGATTCTGGCGTGTCGTCCATGCCGCGTCGCATTTTGACCGTCACCGGAATGTGGTCCGGCACAATGTCTCGAGTCCGCCGCAGAATTTCGATCGCAACGGAAGGCTGAGACAAATGGAATCCACCACGGCAGCGGCCCAGCACTTTCTTGACCGGACATCCGAAGTTGACATCGATGACATCAAATCCGGCCTCGACCAATTTCAACGCTCCAGCGGAAAACTGTTCGGGCTCGGCCCCCATCAGTTGCCCACCGACCGGGTGTTCTTCGTCGGCGATGTCCAAAAAATGTCGCGTCTTTTCGCGTTTGGTCAGCGATAACAGAAACTGGTCCAGCATCACTTCGCAAATCGTGTAGCTGGCGGTGTGCCGCCGCGCGATCACACGCATCGGCAAATCGCTGTACCCCGAAAGAGCCGCCTGGACGACGGGAAAACCGATCCGCACGTTGCCCAATGAAAGTTCGTTCCATTCGTACGGAACGGTCGGGTTGGCTTCGGCAGACGTTTTGCTGCAAACGGTCGTTTCAGGGGCTGGGGAGTTCATGCACGCAGTTTAGCCCCCCGATTCAAAATCGACGATGGGAAATCGGTCGCCTTCAACCGCGACTCTTGCCAGTGGGCAAACGTTCCCGCATCCGCGACAATTGTCCCGCCATGCGTTACGTCGAACTTCACTGCCGGAGCAACTTCAGTTTTCTGGATGGAGCGTCTCACCCGGACGAATTGGTCCAGCGAGCCGCCGAACTGGGCTACGAAGGCCTGGCGATCACCGACCGAGAATCGATCGCCGGTGTGGTCCGCGGCTTTTCCCCGGCCCAAGAATTGGGTCTACAGTACATCGTCGGCACGCAAGTCCACCCGACCGACGCACCGCCGATGGTGCTGTGGCCGAGCGACCGTGACGCGTACGGACGCATGTGCCGGATGCTGTCGACCGGCCGAATGCGATGCGAAAAAGGCCGTTGCGAATTATCGTTTGCTGACATCGCAGAACACTCTCAAGGAATCCTGGCGGGGGTCATCGCCACCGACGAATCGCGTTCGATCGAGGACCACCACACTCACGTCAACGATTCGCGACAATTCCTCCGCGGTCCGTTTCGTGACGTGTTCGACGATCGAGGCTACTTGCTGGCTTCGTTTCATCGCGGGGTCGACGACGCTGCCAAAGCGACTTGGCTTCGCGATCTTTCGCTGGCCACCGACGTGCCGTTGCTGGCGTGTGGCGACGTGAGATATCACTCCGCTGAACGCATGGCCTTGCACGACTGCGTGGTCGCGATCTCGAAAGGAAAATCCGTCGAGCAGATCCAATCCGAACGGCTCGTCAACAGCCAACATCACCTCCGTTCGCTCGATGAGATTGCCGAGCTCTACCGAGACGTCCCCGACGCGGTGGCTCGCACGGTGGAGGTCGCTCAGCGATGCACGTTCACGCTGGACCAACTGAAATACGAATACCCGGTCGAACTGGCACCCGAGGGCATGACGCCGATCGAGCACCTCAAGCGACTGACCTGGGAAGGGGCTCGCGGGCGTTGGCCAAGCGGTGTGCCGGAGAAAGTCATCGAGACGCTCCGTCATGAAGTCACCCTGATCGAGGATCTGCAGTACGAAGCCTACTTCTTGACCGTGTGGGATCTCGTTCGATTTGCCCGCAAGCGCAAGATTCTCTGCCAAGGTCGCGGGTCGGCGGCGAACTCGGTCGTATGTTACTGCCTCGGGATCACCGCGGTCGATCCAACTCACACCGATTTATTGTTCGAGCGATTCATCAGTCGTGAACGAGGCGAAGCACCCGACATCGACGTCGACTTCGAGCATCAACGTCGCGAAGAAGTGCTGCAGTACCTCTACGAGAAATACGGTCGTGATCGAGCGGGCATGACCGCGGTCGTCACGTGCTACCGAGCCAAAAGTGCGATTCGCGAGGTCGGCAAGGCGCTGTCCATTTCGCCTGACATCATCGACGCGGTTGCCAAGTTGGCGGGCAGCTACGGCCGCAACCCGGAGCTGCCTGAGCGATGCCGCGACGCGGGGCTGGATCCTGACACTCCGCTGGGACGCAGGTTCCTGTATCTGACCGAAACGCTGATTGGATTCCCGCGTCACCTGTCGCAACACGTCGGCGGAATGGTGATGACCGCGGGCAGTTTGTGCGAATTGTGCGTGACGGAAAATGCGGCGATGCCGGGACGCAGCGTTATCCAGTGGAACAAGGATGACCTCGATGACATTGGCATCCTGAAGGTCGACATTTTGGCGCTCGGGATGTTGTCCGCCATCCGCCGTTGTTTCGAACTGGTGAAGAATCATCACGACCGTGAGTTGTCACTGTCAACGATTCCGCCGGCTGACACGCCGACTTACGACATGATCTGTGCCGCCGACACGATGGGTGTGTTCCAGATCGAAAGTCGGGCTCAGATGAGCATGCTGCCGCGACTCAAGCCGCGTTGCTATTACGATCTCGTGATCGAAGTCGCGATCGTTCGTCCGGGTCCCATCCAGGGCAACATGGTTCATCCGTTCTTGGCAGCTCGCGAAAATCCGGCGGAGGCGAAGTATCCCAACAATGCGATTCGCAAGGTGTTGGAGAAAACGCTCGGCGTTCCGATCTTTCAAGAACAAGCGATGAAGTTGGCCGTTGTCGCCGCCGGGTTCACTCCCGGTGAAGCCGACCAACTGCGGCGAGCCATGGCGGCGTGGCGGCGCCCCGGCGTGATCGATCGATTCCGCACCAAGCTACTCAAGGGAATGCAGGCGAACGGATTGAATGGTGAGTTCGCCGAAAACGTGTTCCGGCAAATCCGCGGCTTTGGCGAATACGGGTTCCCAGAATCTCACGCGGCATCGTTCGCGTTGCTGGTCTACGCTTCGTGCTATTTGAAACGTCACTACCCGGCGGCGTTTTGCGCGGCGTTGCTGGACAGCCAGCCGATGGGTTTTTACGCGCCTTCACAACTGATTCGCGACGCGCAGCAACACGGTGTTCAAGTCCTGCCGGTGGACATCAACGACAGCGACATACGCTCGAAGCTGCTTCCCGATCCCAACCGTTCCCAGCCCAAGATCCGATTGGGATTGCAAATGATTCGCGGGCTTCCATCCGCGGTCGCGGACAGAATTCTCGCGGTACGCAACTCGGACGGTCCGTTCAAAAACCTGCACGACTTGACGACTCGAGCCAAGTTGTCTCGGTCCAACATCGCGACGCTGGCCGACGCGGATGCTCTTGCCTCGATCGCTCAAGATCGCAGAGCCGCGGTGTGGCAATCGCTCGCTCAAGATGACTCGGGCGATTCGATGCCGTTGCTGGCGGATTTGGATCCCGATTGCAGCGTCCCTGAAGAACTTGCCCCAATGTCACCGGCGGAAGAAGTCAAGAATGACTACGCGACGACGGGGCTGAGTCTGAAAGCACACCCCGTTTCGTTTTGGCGAGATGACCTAGATGCGCTGCGTTGCAAACGAGCGTCGGACTTGCCGAAACTGCGAGACGGCGTGCACGTTCGAGTCGCCGGGTTGGTTTTGATGCGACAGCGACCTGGAACCGCCAAAGGCATCACGTTCGTGACACTGGAAGACGAAACAGGGTCGATGAACTTGGTCTTGTTCGCTCAGGTTTGGAAGCGATTCTTCAAGATCGCACGTGCCAGCGATGCGTGGATTGTCGATGGCAAGCTGGAAAATAAACAAGGCATCATCCACGTCATCGTCGGCCGAGTCGAAGACCTCAGCGAAAAAGCCACCGGACTAAGAGTCCCACGCCGCGACTTCCACTAACAACATCCCGTTTGCAGTCTCGCGAAAATGTCTCGCTCCATGCACCGAGAGAACGCTCAGCCCGGTGCACAAAGCCAATTGACCATTCTTCGATCAACCTGTCGCGAAGTGGATCAGTCCTTCAGTCCACTGATGGCGACGACTGAGCCGACGGGCTCGTCGAACTCTTCGCCCAACTGAGAGACGTACAAGCGGTCGTCGGGGCCGAAGACGCAGGACACGGGACCGTTCAGCGAGATGCCGGTTTCTTTGATTTCTGCTTCACCTGGTTCGCCCAATGTCGCGACCAAAACTCGGCCCGCATTGGTTTGTTCCAATGACCAATTGTTCTCGACGACCGCGAATTGGTCACCTTCGATATGGGCCAGCCCCATTGGGTTGATGACACCAGGCAACGTCCACTGGCCGCTTGGCTTTTTGGTGCTCAGGTTCCAACGAACGATCAAACCGCCCGCTTCACCACCTTTGCCGGAGTAGAGCACGTAGAGCGTGTTCGCATCTCCGACCACGGTTTGCATCGGCGAATTGGTTTCGATTCCGTTGTCGTCGGCGGACAAGAGCGGTTTCAACTCTTTCGATTTGGTGTCAGCACTCAGCACCCAAGATTTTCCGTCGAAGCCCTGGCCGCAAACGTAAACGGTTGAACCGTCCTTGCTGAGGCTCATGCCAGTCAAGTTGCCTTCGCCCTTGTCAGCAGGATCGTCCGAAGTGGGCGGGACCGCATTGGTCTTCACGCCCGAGTCGGCCTTGCCCTTCGCATCAAAGAACAACAGCGTTTCTTCGCCGTCGACTTTACCCGCGTCCGTCACGATCAATGTCTCGCCCAACCAGATCGCTGACAAAGGTCCGACGGCGTACCACTTCTTGCCTTCGTCGTTGGACTTCCAGTGCTCGGTGTCAAAACCGGTGACATAGTTGACTGGTTGATCACCTTTCAAAACCACGACCAAACCGCGAGCGTCGCAAGCGGTCAGTTCCCCGCTGGGACTGAAGCTCACGCTGGATGGATTGACCAGCCCGCGAAGCACCGTTTGAACTTCGGATTCAGCAAACGCAGAGTTGGACAGAATACCAACACAAACAACCGACGCGGCGAAGCGACGAGACGAAGCGGACAGACAGTTGAGGAAGGCAACACGCAGGCGGGAAAGCATTCAAAAGCTCATTCGATTGAGGCGGGAAGATAGAACCAGGTTCGAGACGGAAGCAGCATCATGGGACGCTACCAAGACACCGTCGGAATTGTTCGCAACAAGACATTGCAACCGACATTCGTTGCATAATGAAGCCCCCATTCGGAGCCAAATTGGGAACCGTCGCAAACTCGGTGCCACCACGCTTCAAACGCGATCACAAAACAGCGTCACGATTCCATCTCAGACGGCATGAATGCCCTGGCGTTTTCCATCTTGACCGAGAAGATTGTCGCCGGAACCGCTGCAGATGCGTACACCCAAATCAAGATACAAACCGGACGATCCGCCTCGCGTGGGTCCCACTGCATCACATTGATCAACACAAGAATCGCGATCACGAAAATGATCGATGACAGCCCGAGTAGCATTGCGATGAGATTGCCGCTCCGGTGAGCGATGATCGATAACACGATCCCGAACACGGCCAATAATCCGCCAGAGATCATGATCGACTCAATGTCGTATTCGGCCCCGGCGACTCCACCTGCGACCAAAACGAGGTGCAGCAAGAGCAAGACTCGCAACGTTTTCGATGACGGTTGAGTTGGACCTGTAGCATAGGCCTCAGGTGTCGTGACCGTCGGCGCGTAAGGATTTAGCACCATCTTGGCGACGTCGCTCCAATTCACCGAGCATGTGTCTATGAACGTCGAAGCATTGTAACACGGCCGTCTACGGGATCTCAAACACAAGCTCGAGGCCCGATGGCGAATCATGCGTAGACGCAGGAGATCTTGGCCGAATTGAGTCGCACTGTTTTTTGAAACGCAAGCAAAACCGTAGCGACATAAAAAGAACCGGCAGCCTCGATCAGACTGCCGGTTCTCGCTTTGCTCAGTGACACAACCGATGAATCGGAGCTGGTTGTTTAGTTGCCGAAACCGCCTGGCAACTGCATGCCGGGTGGCAAGCCTCCGGGAGGACCAGTCGGAGCCGGATTGTTGGCACCCGGTTCCACAAACAATTCATCGCGGTTGATTCGTAGTTGACGATAGGTCGCTTCGGGAATGATGTAGTACCAATCGGCGAAACGAGCGTTCAAGTCAGCAACACGACGCTTGGCCGCGTTCAAACGATCTTTGCGCTCGTCCAACAAACGTGTGTTGGCCTTCAAGATCTTCTCTTGCTCGGCTTCCAAACGTTCTTGCTTTTCTTCCTGCGTCAGCTCGTCGAAGGTCAACTCATCGCTTTCTTCTTCCGCGGGAGTTTCGACAGTGGGTGATTCGGTCGCGTTTTCACCGGCAGGCTCCAAAGCCATCTCCTCATCGGCAGCCGCTTCTTCAATTGGAGCAGCTTCTGATTCATCTTCTTGTGAATCGCCTTCGTCAGATGGCTCATCGGTTGCGTCGTCTTCGTCTTGTGGGGTTGCACCTTGGCCTTCGCCGGATGCTTCTCCTTCACCGGAGACTTCGACTTCCTCGACGGACTCCCCATCTTCCGAAACAGGCTCCGCTTCCTCGGTCGATTCAGTCGACGCTTCTTCCGATTCCGTAGGCTCGGATTCGGTTTCCTTCATTTCTTCTTCGGCGGCTTCGGACTCTGCAGCGGGTTCTTCTTCTGTCGCTTCGGGTTCTTCTGATTCTTCAGTCGTTTCTTCAGCGGGAGCGTCTGTCGCGTCTTCTTTCATTTCGCCCTCGGCAGCGGGCTCTTCGGCCGCCTCTTCTTCGCCCACGCCCAACATGGCGGCGAGCTCTTCGATCGTTTGAGGAACGGGCTGCAAATCAGGTGCGGGGAACTGGTCTTCGTTCACTCGGGCGGTGACCAGCAAGTAACGATTGACACCACCGACATCTGCTTCGTCATCGCTTTCCGCTTGATCAGACAGCCCTTGGACGTCACCAAAACGCAGCACGTATTCGACGCCTTCGCCAACCGTGACGTTCAACTCACCGTTGGCGGACAGAACTTCAAATTCACCTTCCGCACCAGAGCCGACCGGGAAGAAACCACGGGTGTAAAGCGACTGGACAGCTTCGTTGTCTGAAACGAGGTCTTTGTCAGCACGAAGGTTGGCGCTCATGCCATCAGGCTTCCGCACGACGTCGACGATTTTCAAATCATCGAGAGCGTTCTTCAAGTCATTGAGTTTTTCAGTATTCAGTTCCTTGTCCGCTGGCATCTCGACAACCTTGGGTTCCGCCATCGCGTTCTCAGAGCTGTATTCCAACAACTCCTTCATCACCCAATCGGCGCCATCCATCACGAATTCGGCGGTGTAGTTTCGCTCCAAAGCGACGCTACGACCGGAGATCGAGGCGGCGTAGTCTTTGATGACCGCTTCTTTGATGTCGATGCTGCTCATCTGCAGCAAATCTTCTTCGATCCAGTCCTGGAATTTTGTCGACAGAACTGAGTCGTCCAAATTAACGACGTACACCGGATCTTGGCCGGGTTTGCGAACGTAGATTTTGCCTTCTTCGTTCTTGACTGAATTGCCGATGATCAATGATGCGAGGGTTTGCTGTGACTCATCCTTGAACGTCACCAAACGACCCACGCCAGTGTCACCGACTTGCAAGTCTTCCAGCTTGGGTTCAACAACGCCGAGCGCCGCGTGGTCACCTTGGTTCTCGGTTTGAACGTCGAGAATATTCAAGCCAACCAACGCATTGGCTGCATCGCTCATTTGCTCCACCGCATCGGCCGGGTAACCCTTCCGCGATGGAATCGTCCACTCGCCGCTTTCGGTATCGCGGCGAACTTCAAACGTCCCAAGCTGCCCCTGTTCTTCGTCGAATGTGACGATCTTCAGGTTCGCTGCGGTCATCGGATCTTTGAATTTCTCAAAGAGCGGTTTCCCGGGTGAGTACGGCGATTCGGTTTGAGTCGATGCGGGCCAAGCCACAAACAATCCCACCGCGAGCATGACAGCCGCGGCAGCCCAAAACGCTCCGGTTTTCTTTCCTTCGTTCACGATTGCAGTCTCTACGAAATTGTTTGATTGATGGAGGGTTATTTCAGGCGGCTCTTGCTGATGTTTTCGCGTTCACGCAGTCGACGTGAAGCAAACACCATGACGCCGACAATCAACGGCGGGATGCAGGGCAGAACCACCGCGGCCGTTTTGACTTGATTTTGGATCGCGGTGACTTCTTGTTCCGCTTCGCGACGAACGTCTTGGATCTTTTGCTCGCGTTCGTTCTGCAGCTTGGCTTGTTGAACGTCCACAATCCGTTGTTGGTTGGACTGCTTGATTTGGAAAGCCGTGATCTTTTCACGCAGAACGTTCGGAGGAACCGATCCGTTCTCGCTCCCCTTCTGCAGCTCTTCGATTTCCTCACGCAAAGCCTGAACTTCTTGGTCTCTCTTTTCTTCCGCCTCACGCATCGTTTCGTCGTATTGCGTTTGGAATTCTCGACTTCGTTTACGAACCAAGCTGGCCGCTTCTTCCTTGACCGAATCGATCATTCGCAAGCTGGCATAGATCGGCTCGTGATTTCGAACATCGATGAAGCTCGAGTCTCCAGTCAACCAATCGATCACGTTCAGTGCGAACGTCACGTTCTGGAACTGGAACCGCATGTCGGAGATTTGGTCGGGATCCGCTCGGATGAGCAAGAACTCCGGCAAGATGATGTCCATATCAGCGATGTAAACCGCTTTGACGCCCGCGGTTTCTTCCTCACTGCCTTCGGCAGACTTGTCCGCTTCAATCGCCATCGCGATTGGCACGCTTGGATTGACGCCCTGAATTTCTTGGGCCAATGAACTCTGCCCCGTCATGACTTGCCCGATCACTTGAGACGGCAATGTGCCTGACAAAGGTCCGGTCGAAAGCAACGCAGTGTGCTTCAGCGTCGCGTCTTTCTTTGCGTAGACCGCACCACCGAGAATCGCCAGAACCTGACGCAAACCGCTGGTGATTGCGCTTTCGTCGCTGAGTGCTTCGCCGGGCTGAACCCCGCGGGCTTGCTCGTCGATGAACAACCAAAGTTCGTTGGCGGTTTCAAGGTTGGGGTATGGATTGTGTTGCTGCCAAACCAACTCGGGGCTGAACATTCCTTGCATCCCAGGTTGCCCAGGGACGTTCAGCTCCAAAACATCCCAAAGTTGACGAATGTCACCCTTGGGCGATGCACCACCACCGCCGAACATGCCGCCAGGTGCCTGCTTGGCATCGCCGGTTGCGGTGACGTACTGAGCGCCGATCGGACGAGGATCTTCGAAGATCGCTGTCGGCACGCCAGCTTGAACCGCGGCGGTCAAACGATCGAACTGTTGAGGTGCCAACGACGAAGGCTGAACAGCGACCAAGGCGTCATAAACACCTGGAGTGATCGGCCCCGACAGGTCGACTTCTTCGACGTCGTATTGCTTAGCAAGTTCATCGATCAAAGGGTGCTTTTCAACAGGCTGCATCGACATGCCGTTCATGACTGTGCCGCCCATCAATCGAGCGTCGGTGGCAACGATGCCCAACCGTTTTCGCCTTCCGCGAGCGACGGTGTTGATGCTGCGAACGAGTTCGTATTCGACCGGGATGCCGTATTCGAAAATTGGCACCGTGACTTTTTCGAGACCCGAACGGAAAGCGGCACCCAGAATCAGTTGTTTCTGTGTGTAAGCCCCTTTTTCGCGGAACATTCGCGTGACCGGCTCGATGCCGAAACGATCCGCGGCCAAGGCTGCGTCTTCGCTGAACAGGTCAATCCCGTCGTACAAGTTGACTTTGATCGTGCGACCGTTTTTCGCCGCTTCACTCCGGAATTCCTTCAGCAAGTTGACCAGCTCATAACGAGTCTTGGCATACAGCTCCGGGACTTCCTTGCTGATGAACGCGTCGATCACGATCGGTCGATCGTCGTCGAGTTCGCGAATCAGTGTTTTGGTTGCGTCGGCAAGCGAACTGACTTTACCTTCCGTCATGTCGGCTCGCACAACGTCTTTGCTGCGGAACAACATGACGGCACCAACGGTAAACAACACGAGCGCCAATGCGCGGGCGACATAATGCCAGGCCATCGAGTTGCCGTCTTTGCCACCGGTCCAGTGACGACGTCCGATCAAAACCATGCAGATATACAAGGCGACCGAGGCGACCAGGATGAAGTAGATGATCGACGACGAACTAATGACCCCACGGCCGAAGTCGTCGAACGGACGAGCGATTCCACTGTCACGAACCCATTCGGCCACGCGTTGGCTGGGGCTGACCGAATCAGCTAGCGAAGCAAACGCGAGCGGGGCGTTGAACAACGCACCGAGGATGAAGCCGACAGTCAAGTTGCCGGTCAAGAACGAGGCGATCATGCCGATCGCGATCATCGCCAAACCGACGAACCAGTACCCCAAGTAAGTCGTGAAGATCAGTCCCGTGTCGAGGCTGCCTTCGGTGAGGATGGCAAGCGTGGTGAAAGTGCTGAGTTGGCTGAAGAGCAACGAGGCGGTGAAAATCGCCGCGGCGGACATGTACTTCCCGATCACGATGTCGAAATCGTCGGCGGGCAACGTCAACAACAACTCATCGGTGCCTTGGCGTTTTTCCTCCGCCCAAATGCTCATCGTGATGGCAGGGATGAAGACCAGCATGATCACTGGGAACCAGTAGTTCAGTTGATCCAGCGTGGCCAAGTTTGAGTTGAAGAACTCATAAGGCCAGAACGCGGCAACCGAAGTCAGGAACACGAAGATACAGAGGAAGACGTATCCGGTCGGGTTGCTGAAGTAGCCAATGAAGTTTCGCTTCATCACCGCAAAGGCGGCTTGCTTGGTGCGGGCCAATGCGGACACGACCATCAGCAAGATCAACAGAAAGACAGCGTCTTTCGTGAGCAAGCTGATCAAGGCCATCGAGACGTTGTTGAGCGCCATGGTGGTACTGGAGAACAGAGGTTGGAGTGCTGGGTTCAGGAGCGATCAAATCAAAGACGCGAAGAAACGTCTTGGGCGAAAATCATGATGGGAGCAGGCCCGTCACGATTTCACCGCCGATCTGATCGCGGGAGATCATCATCAGGGTGTGTCATTGTTCGGCGTTCCCGTCGGACTTGGGGCCGAACTGATATTCAAACCGAACTGGAGTTCAAACTCGAAACCGAGGCTCACGCCTTCTCGTCGGGCTCGGATTCGGATTGTCCGGTCAAGTGATGGAACGCTTCGTCCAAGTCACCTTTGCCGGTGGTTCGCAAGCCTTCGACCGAACCGTCGTAGACCATGCGACCTTCGTTGATCATCACGACGCGATCGGCCATCGCCTCGACTTCTTGCAGAATGTGCGTGCTGAGCAAGATCGTTTTGGTTTCGCTGAGACGTCGCATCGTTTTGCGGACGCCGCGAATTTGATTGGGGTCCAAACCAGCGGTGGGTTCGTCCATGATCAAAACATCGGGTTCGTGCAGCAGAGCCTGGCTCATGCCGACCCGTTGCTTGAAACCTTTGGACAGCTTGCTGATCGGTTTGTACATGACCGAAGAGAGGTCACAAATGTCGACCACCGCGTCGATCCGATCGCGTTTGATACGAGGTGACAATCCGCGGGCATCGGCGAAGAATTCCAGCATGCCCTTGGGCGTCATTTCGGGATACAGTGGCCCGTTTTCAGGCAAGTATCCCAGGCGGCGACTGCCCGCGATGCGATCGTCCATCATGTTGTGACCGGCGATCCGAGCGAAACCTTCGCTGGGTGCGATGTAGCCGGTCAGCATCTTCATCGTCGTGCTTTTTCCGGCACCGTTGGGTCCCAAAAAGGCCACCAGTTCACCTTCGCCGACGTTGAAGGTGACTTCGCGTGCGGCCGCGAAGGGGCCATAAAACTTACTCAGCCCCACCGCTTCGATCATGGGTTTTCGACCGCCCGCTGTGGATTCGGGGGAGGTCGTCGTGTCCGCCGTTGTGGCTGTTGCCATCAGTGTCGTACCCGTCTTCTAACGTGGAAGAAATGGTTCAAGAGCGCTTGCTACGCGGCTGGGTCGCGCCCGGTTCGCAAATTTTGCCGGTCGCAATTTTTGCCCGTTCACAGAGTGTGCCCGGTCGCAACGTTCAAACCGCGGGTCAAACTTTGATCAGGCGAGGCCTTCACGTTTGATGATGACGTCAGCACCGGGAGTCAAGCGGCGAAGCTTGCGAGCGGCTTCGGTCTTTTCCATCGTGCCAGCTTTGACGCGTTGCAGCAGGTTGATGGTTTTCTTGCGGCGAGCACGCAGACGAGCAATTTCGCGACGACGTTCGGTTCCTGCCATGAGGATCAATTCCGTTGTGATGAAGGGTGATTCAGAAATACGGTCCAAGGAGGGTCCCGGAATAAGGGACCACCCGCACGGACCGCCAGGCGAATCCCGCATTATCGCGCTCGGTGGTCGATGCGAAAGGGGTCAATCGGCGGAATCACCGGCTATCATTGGCGTTGCAGCCCTCCCACCCCGATCTCCCCACCATTCGACGAGTTCCCCCGCATGAATCTCTCGCCCCAGACTCCATTCGATCGAAGCCGGCAGACATACCGGAGGGCTCGCGCCCTTCCGCTACCAATCAGCCGGATTCTGCCAACGATTTTAGCGGCTGGGGGCGAGCCCTCCGGTTCCCCATCACCGAAGCCGCGGCCAATGGCGCTCGCCCTGCTGGCTACCTTTCTGCTCACAGCATCACAACTCTCACCGGCGTTCGCGAACGAGCCCGCCGTCGGGACACCTCGCGAAGTCCCTGCCGGATCGGAATCCTTGCTCGAAGGATCGCTGGCGGATTCATGGGAAGGCGGATTGGATGATTGGACGCTCAAAGACGGAGTCTTGACCGGAACAACGGACGGCTCGGTGAAGGTCAATCGCTTCATCACATCGAAAGTCGCCCCGGTCGAAGACTTTGAACTGGAAGTCGACGTGTGGGTCAGTGCTCGCGGAAACAGCGGCATCCAGTATCGCAGCGAGGTCCGCGAGGACCTGGGGCCAAACGTCATGGTCGGCTACCAATGCGATGTGGTCGCGGCGACTCCGAAATACAACGGCATGCTGTACGAAGAACGCGGGCGTCGCATCTTGTGCCACTCCGCCGAAAAAGTCGTCACCGATGCCGATGGGCAAGGCTGGGTGGTGGAATCGACGGAGCCACCCAAGTTCGCCCCTGAAACCTGGCATCGCTACAAAGTCCGTGTCGTCGGCAACCATCATCAACACTGGATCGATGGCCAAAAAACCGCCGAGCATTTTGACTTGGATCCCAACGGCCGATCACTGTCCGGTCACATCGGCGTGCAAGTTCACGTGGGCCCTCCGATGGAGATCCGCTACCGCAACTTCTTCGTCAAACGCCTGACTCCGACCACGCCGCCGAATGATTCGGTCGAGATCCCAGACGACGCGAAAAAGATTGTTCCGCAGGGCGGATGGAAGAACGCTGGCAAGCGCGACGCGAATCACAAGCTGGAGAAAGCGGAACTGCCTGGCACCCGCAACGTTCACCGAGCCGGACCGATCTGGTTGGCCGGACAACCAACCGCGGAAGCGTTGGCGGCCGCGAAAAAGGCGGGCGTCAAGCGAGTGATCACGCTGCGGAGCGAACGCGAATTGGACTTCGACGACGAGGCGTTGGTGAAAAACGCGGGGCTGGAATTTCACGCGGTCCGTTTTGGCGGCCACCAGCAACTGACCGACGAGAAAATTCACGCGGTTTGCCAATTGCTCCAGGCAGCCGATCCAGACAATCAAGCACTGCTGCACTGCGCGTCCGCCAACCGAGTCGGCGCGATATGGATCGCCTACCGAGTCCTGAACGGCCGCCAAACACTGGAAAACGCGATCCAAGAAGGCAAACAAGTCGGACTGCTGGACCCGGACCTGGAAAAAGCCGCGGTTGAATACGTGAAGCAGCGAAAACGCTGATCTGAGCGAAACGGAAGACGCGAAAAGCGGAGCCCTCTGCCTGTCGTGACCAAACGTGTCACGGCGGTGGCGATCATATCAACATCGAAGTTTGATTCACCGCCGCCTCGTTCTTTCGGACCGTTTTCCATGTCAGTCGCAACGCTTTCACCCGCCGCATTCAACGCCAGCGAACAAGCCACCACCGCGTTCGCTCCATCCGGTGAAACGTTCGCTCGCTCGCACGATCAAGTTTGCAAACGTGCCAACGCGAAATGGAGCCCCGCCCGGGTGCTTCGGACCGCGATGGCGGACAGTGACCGATTTGTCGTGCAATTGGATTACGTCGACTCCAAGGGCAAGCGAACTCGCCGAACCGTCAGCCCCATCCGATTCGCAGCTTCCGACCGATTCCTCGGCCTCTGCTTGTGCCGCGAACAACCTCGCCAATTCCACCTTTCACGTTGCAGCAACTTTCAATTGCTCGATGCGGACGACGTGATCATGCCCGTCGAAATGGTCGAACTGGACTGATCGAGCCGGACCGTTTCCTCCCCGGTCCGATGAGATCTTTCCAACGCTGGATCAACGGAGTGATCCACGCCAATTCTGTAGGTCAGGTCGCAACTGGCGTTGGTCAACGGCCGATCAACGATGGGCTCGCGAGGCCCGTGGACCGCTCGCAACGCCACCCTCCCCCCGGGCGTTCAACGCGGTCGCCAGATGAGACCTGCCCTACAGATTGGGCTCTTCACTGCAATGTTCACTTTGCAATTTGCAATCACCCCGGCCGAATCGCACAATCGCCAAGTCTGTAGACGATTTCCGTCTGTCGCCCGCTTGGGCTATCATCTGCCCCTGCAAATCCCGGCTAGGGCGACTTGGCGACCAAAGCGTCGCCGCTGCCCTTCTCTAGCCGCCGCCCCAACCAACCATTTCCCGGAGCCCCTTCGATGCAACCTTCACGCCGTGGATTCTTGAAAACCAGTGCCCTGGCGGGCGCTGTCGCTGGTTCGACCATGACCGCTTCTTCCAAGCTGATCGCGGCGGAAGAGACCAAGAAACTTCGCTTGGCAGCGATCGGCGTCGGTGGCAGCCGCGGACGCTACAACCGTGGCGGCTCGATCGCTCGCGGGGCCGCCAAGTTTGCGACGATGGTGGCGGTTTGCGACGTCGATGACCTGCACACCGAAGAGTTCAATCAAGACTTCGACGGCAAACTGAACAAGTACCGCGACTACCGCGAGATGCTGGAAAAGGAAAAGCCGGACGTTGTCACGATCGGGACCCCCGACCACTGGCACGTGCCGATCGCGATCGCTTGTTTGCAAAGCGGCGCGGATGTGTACTGCGAAAAACCATTGACGCTGACGATCGACGAAGGAAAACAGATCCGCAAAGTCGTCGAAGAAACCGGCCGCGTGTTCCAAGTCGGGACCCAACAACGCAGCTCAGGTGACTTGTTCCAAAAAGCCATCGCGATGGTCCAGTCGGGTTACGTCGGTGACAACGTCAACGCTTACATCGCGATCGGCGGTGCTCCTGGCGACGGACCATTTGAAACCGAGGAAGCTCCCGACGATTTGGACTGGAACATGTGGGTTGGGCCGGCGTCCGAGGCCGATTACTGCGAAGAACGCCGCAAGTTCTTCCGTTGGTACTTCGAGTATTCCGGCGGCAAAATGACGGACTGGGGTGCCCACCACATCGACATCGCTCAGTGGGCGTTGGCTCCCGGTGAAAACGGCCCGACCACGATCAAAGGCACCGGCGAATTCCCCAAAACCGTTCCCGCGGATTTCAATTGGAACTCGTTCTTCAACGGCGAAGCTTCCCTGCCCAATGGCTACAACACGGCGATGAAGTTCAACATCGAGCTGACGTTTGACAGCGGCTCGAAAATGGTCGTCACCGACCACTACAAACGCGAAGACGAGAACATCGATTTCCCCAACGGGATCCTGTTCGAAGGCGACAAAGGCCGGATCTTCGTCAACCGCGGCAAGCTGACTGGTGCTCCCGTCGACCAACTGACCGATGAGGACAACGCCAAGCTCGACGCGAAAATCGCTGAGCTTCGCAAAGGAAAAGAAGCAATGAGCCACATGGCAAACTTTTTTGCCTGCATTGAAGACGGCGGTCAGCCGATCTCAGACGTGTGGTCGCACCACCGCACAATGACCTCGTGTCACCTGTGTAACATTGCGTTGATGTTGGGCCGTGAATTGAAATGGGACCCGAAAGCCGAGCGATTTGTCGACGACGAGCAAGCCAATGGGCTGATGAGTCGCAAGTCGCGGGAAGGATTTTCAGCCGAAACCCACGCGGCGAGCTGAAATCCGGTCGATTCTGTGATCGATTGACTTTCATTCCTCTTGTCAAAACGGGGCCCAACGACGACACTTGCGGCCCCGTTTTCAAAATTCTGGCGTGAACACGTGTGTCCAATGGCGGACGACACGAAGGAACACGCCGCAATTCCCCGCTGCACGTCGTTTTTGCAGCCTCGTTCTTGAACGAGGATTCGCTCGCGAAACGGGTCACTGAATTGGAGCACACACGGAATTTCCGTTTGCATCCGGCCTTCGGTGACCATCGGTTCAGAGTCGATCAGCTGCGACGTTTAGCACAACCGTGAAAGTCACGATGGCACGTTACACAGGACCAAAAGCCCGCATCAATCGCCGCCTCGGCACGATGCTTTACGAAACAGCCGGCGCATCTCGTGCGATGGACCGTCGTCCGCAACCACCAGGGATGCACACTCGCGGTCGTCGCCCGAGTAACTACGGTGCGGCTTTGATGGAGAAGCAAAAGATCAAACACTACTACGGATTGGGCGAACGCCAACTCCGTCGTTACTTTGAAAACGTTGGCCGTAAATCGGGCAACACCGGGGAATTGTTGTTGCTGATGTGCGAACGTCGTTTGGACAACGTTGTCCGCCGCGTTGGCTTCACAAAGACTCGCCCCCAAGCTCGCCAGGGCATCACCCACGGTCACTTCCGCGTCAACGGCGTGAAAGTCACCAAGCCCGGCTACATGCTTCGCGCCGGCGATTTGATTGAAGTTCGCGGCCGCGAAAACTTGAAGAACTTGTACCGTGGCGTGATCGCCAACTCGCCACCAGACGGACTGGACTGGGTCTCGTTCGACAGCGAAACGCTGCGAGCGACCGTCTTGTCGCTGCCAGGTGCGGTTGACATCAGCCTGCCCGTCGACGCTAACAGCGTCGTCGAATTCTTGTCTCGCTAAGGCGGGTCAACAACGGATTGCAACTCATCGGCCGCGTGGTTTTCACGCGGCCGTTTCCTTTCCCGAATCGCCCTTTTTTTACTCTGGTTTCAATCATGCACGCTCCGGTTGTCGTTCTCGGTGGTGGCCCCGGTGGATACGCGGCGGCTTTTTTGGCAGCTGACGAAGGGATGGAAGTCACCATCGTCGAAGCGGAACCTCGCCTCGGTGGCACCTGCCTGATCCGTGGTTGCATTCCCAGCAAAGCGTTGCTTCACGTGGCCAAGGTCATCAGTGAAGTGGAAGAACTGAAATCAGAGTGGGGCATCGAATACTCCGGCGCACCCAAGATTGACGTCGACGTCGTCCGGGCTCGCAAAGACAAGGTGATCGACAACCTGACCGGCGGACTCGGCGGCCTGGCAAAACGCCGCAACGTCACCGTCATCCAAGCTCGCGGTTCGTTTGTCAGCTCCAACGAACTCAAGCTCGAAGGCGATCACGAGTCGATCCCAGAAGGCGGCAAGCTGACGTTCGACAAGTGCATCGTCGCAACCGGCAGTGTTCCCGCCATGCCACCCGCGTTTGACATCGGCAGCGACCGAGTCATGGACAGCACCGGTGCGTTGGCACTCAAAGACATTCCCGAAACCTTGCTCGTCGTCGGTGGCGGCTACATCGGCTTGGAAATGGGAACCGTCTATGCTCACTTGGGTTCCAAGGTCAGCGTGGTCGAACTCGGCGAAGGTTTGCTGCCCGGTGCCGACCGTGACCTCGTCAAACCGCTCGCGAAAAAAGTCGACAAGATGTGCGACGGTCGCATCTTCTTGAACACCAAAGTCGGTTCGCTGGCCGAAGACGGCGACAAAGTCGTGGTCAGCTTCGAGGGCCCAAACAAGTTCGGCACCGAATCCTACGACCGAGTCCTGATTAGCATCGGCCGTCGTCCCGTCACCCGTGGCCTGGGACTGGAAAACACCCAAGTCGAAGTCAACGAACGCGGCTTCATCGTTTGTGACGAACAACAACGAACCGCCGACCCGAACATCTTGGCCATCGGCGACGTCGCCGGCGACCCAATGCTGGCTCACAAAGCCACTCACGAAGGCAGAGTTGCCGCAGAAGTTTTGGCCGGCAAGAACGTCGCCTTCGACAAAGCCGCCATCCCGGCCGTCGTGTTCACCGATCCTGAAATCGCTTGGGCGGGTCTGACCGAAGGTGAAGCCAAAGCCGCCGGCCGCAAGGTCGACGTCGAGGTCTACCCTTGGGCCGCCAGCGGTCGTGCTCAAGCGATCGGCGTGACGAACGGTTTGACCAAGTGGCTGGTCGATCCAGAAACGCATCGCGTGCTCGGCTGCGGCATTGTCGGAACCGGTGCCGGTGAGCTGATCGCCGAAGCTGTGCTGGCAATCGAAATGGGCTGCGAAGTGACCGACATCACCGAATCCGTTCACCCACACCCAACGCTCAGCGAAACGTTGATGAACGCCGGCGAAGTCCACTTCGGAACCGCGACCGAGATCTACAAACCAAAGCGGAAGTGATCGGGAAGCGTAAAAGTGGCTCAGGACCACAGAGCCACAGGTGGTGCCAAGCACGTCACCGCCAAGTGCCAATTTGAATTGTTTAATTTGCAATGGCCCATCTCGCTCAAATCCTAATCGAACCCGGCTCCCCGTAGGCCATGTCCCACATGGCTCCACGTCGATGCTTTGCCAAAAAGCGAGGCGACCACCCCGCACGGCAAAACCCACCACGCCCTCGCTGCCTTCAGGCGAGATTGCCGGCCTGGTTTCTCCCGCTGCCACGGTTTCTTCGCGACATGGTGGAAACGGCTCGCTCGGCAAGCCAAACTGCACACCTTCGTTCCTGCTAACAATGGTGCTGCATGCTCGCCCGTCGACGTTTCGCTTTGGCCACCTTGGCTCTAACCGCTGCCTTCCTTGGTTTCCTACCACCGACGACTTCGCCTGTCCTGGCTGAATCGCCGGAATCAACCGTGGCCCCTCCGTCGCCGCCCAAAAAGGATCTGGCGAAACTGTCTTTGCGTCGGCTTTTCAAGACATCCGACTTCCGGTCAAAGTCGCGAACGCTGCAATGGGATGACACCGAAGACGTTCTGTGGGAACGAAAGACTGGCAAAGATGGCCCGACGCTGGACCAGGTTTCGATCCCGGAGATGGAATCGACAACCATCGTGCCTCGCGAAAAGTTCTTGTTGCCAGCGGAGGAAGGCGACCTGGATTCGCCAGACGCCGTAACACGAGGCGATGAGACACAGAGCGATGACTCACAGGACACCGATTCGGACAAAGACACTCGCAAGCCAATCGGCATCCGTGAGTGGACGCTTTCGTCCGACGACCAAACCCTGCTCGTCTTCAACAACACTCGACGAGTCTGGCGAAAACACACGCGTGGCGACTATTGGCTGAAAGACGTGAGCACCGATTCACCAGACACGAAATGGCGAAAGGTGGGTGGAGAAGACGCTCCCGACGCGAAAACCATGTTTGCGACCTTCGCTCCCGATGGACAATCGATTGCCTTCGTTCGCGACAACGATTTGTACCTGGAGGACTGCGAAACCGGTGACCTTCAAATGGTTGCTGGCTCAGACGATCCCAAACTCATCAGCGGAACGTTCGATTGGGTCTACGAAGAAGAACTCGGTTTGCAAAACGGGCTCCGGTTCAGCCCCAACAGTCAGAAACTGGCTTTCTGGGAACTGGACAGCAACGATGTTCCGATCCAAACGATGATCGACAACACGTCCGAGCGATATGCGCAAACCATCGAATTCGCTTATCCAAAGGTTGGCCAAACCAACTCATCCGCCAGGGTCGGCGTCTGGGATCGAAAAACCAAGCAAACGGTGTGGTTGGACCTGCCCGGTGACCCTCGCGAAAACTACATCGCCGCGGTCGATTGGTTGCCCAGTGAGTTTGCTCACGCGAACCAGCGTTTGTTGATTCAGCAACTCAATCGGAAACAAAACCAAAACCACGTGCTCTTGTGCGATGTTGAAACGGGGCACTGCATCAACATTCACACCGAGATCAGTGATGCGTGGGTGCGTCATCAGCGTGAACTGCACTGGCTTCCCGGCTCCGTTCTCGCCAGCGATGACGAGAGCAATCCATCGCCTCGTCTGCTGTGGCTATCCGAACGATCGGGTTGGCAACACATCGAAGCGATCGAAATTCCTTCCCCTGATTCATTGGAAGCGGAATCCAATCTGCCATCCAGAATCACGCCTGTGACCGGCGGTTCCTGGGACGTGATCTCAATCGCCGCCGTCGCGAAAGAGGGCACTCACATCGACTTCATCGCGTCGCCCGAACACCCCTCGCAACGAGCCCTGTACCGAGTGTCGCTCGAACAAGGACTGGCGGGCCAACCGAAGACGACGCCGCAACTCCTGTCTCCCGAGAACGGCGGCACATACACCTATTCGATCAGCCCCACTGCTCAGTACGCCATCGAATCCTGGTCTGACTTCAATTCCGCTCCCGTGAAAAGATTGGTTCAGCTTGACCCTTACAAGCAGTTGAAAACGTTCTCGAACAATGAGGAACTGGAGGAATCTCTCGAGAAGCTCGCTCCGGTTCACACAGAGTTTGTGCGATTGCCAATCGGCGAATTCACCGACGATCCCGCCTCCGCGGATGTGGAGCTCGATGTGTGGATCATGATGCCGGTCGGAAAGGACGGAACGATCGAGAGCCTGGCCTCGAAGAGCATACCTTTGCTTGTTCATGTTTACGGCGAACCAGCCGGCCAGACGGTCTTGGACAAATACGGCGGAACCACCTACCTCTGGCATCGACTGCTCACACAACATGGAATTGCTGTCGCGAGCGTCGACAACCGCGGTGCCAACGCGCCTCGCGGGAAATCGTTTCGGCAATCGATTTACAAGAAGATCGGTCGCATTTCGATCTCGGACCAAGCTCATGCGACCCAAGCGATGCTGAAACAATTCCAAGCTCTCGATCCCGAGCGAGTTGGACTGTGGGGATGGAGCGGAGGCGGCTCCTCCACGCTCAACGGGTTGTTCCAATTCCCCGAGCTGTATTCGATGGGAATCGCGGTCGCACCGGTTCCCGATCAACTGGACTACGACACGATCTATCAAGAACGCTACATGGGATTGGTCACCGAAAACCGTGACGCGTTCGTGGCGGGTTCACCGATCACGCACGCCAGCGGTTTGTCGGATCCGCTGCTTCTGATCCATGGAACCGCCGACGACAACGTGCACTACGCATCATCAGCACGGCTGATCAATCGTTTGATCGCCGAGAACAAACAATTCCAAATGATGGCCTATCCCGGACGCACCCACTCGGTCAGCGAAGGCGAAGGAACCCGCTATCACCTGCGAACCATGATGACGAACTTCATCCTTCAGCATCTAAAGTAGATGCCCACATGAGCCGACGGCCGTTAGGCCCGGTTACATGCACAGAATCACGTCGCCGATTGCTTGCCGGCGGAACGCTGCGCTCGGCGAGGGCTCCATGTTGGCTTGCCTGCGGCGGCGATTGAAAAAGTTAAATTGACAATTGTAAATTGCAAAATGGTGGCCGTAGATTGCCGGCTGCATTAGCCGCAGGCCGTTAGGCTGTCAGTTATACGTAAGTCGGGTCAATTTTTGGCAGATTTGGCGCGGCATTTGCGCTGTCAATATCGGCAATCCAGGTGCTCTGGA